>PNBO01000372.1:8231-17962 GCA_003136095.1 Myxococcales bacterium | reverse complement strand
AGCCCGTGCCACAGCGCGAGCTGCATGGCCTTCTTCTCGGCTCCCTCCACCTCCTGGCCCAACCGCTTGATCATCTTGCGGTAGTTGCGCTGCTGGTTCGTCCAGTCCTTCTTGGCCGTCATGATNNGCTCGAAGAAGCGCAGTTCCTCGGCATCGGCCTGCTTGAGATAGGTGAGCGTCGCGGCCACGCACCACACCTGGTCGTATTTGCCCAGCTCGGCGTAGAGGCGGCGCAGGGTCTTGAGCGAGGTGACCATGTCCTTCGGGTCCTTCGCGCGCGCGATGAGCAGGCGGTACTCGCGGATGGCCTTCTCGTAGCACTCCGGTCCCTGCACCTGGTACAGCTCGGCGAGGATCTGGTGCCGGCCCAGGTTGTCAGGTTCGAGCCGCACGCACACCTCGAAGGCCTCGGCGGCCTCGCGGTACATCTTCAGGCGCGAGCGGTAGATCTCGCCCAGCCCGTGCCACAGCGCGAGCTGCATNNGTCCAGTCCTTCTTGGCCGTCATGATCTTGTCGATACGCTCGAACGGCTTGAGATGGTCCGGGTACTCGTCGAGCGCCTGATTGAACATCTCGACGGCCTCGTCGGGCGAATGCAGCTCGGTGTTGGTGATGATGCCGGCGGTTTCAAGGTACTTGGCCTTGGCCCGCCCGGTTTCCAGATTGGCGAGGCGCATGAGAATTTCCACGGCCTTCTTCCACTGCTTGGTCTCGTGCAGCAGATCGAGGACGTCCACGAGCAGATTACGCGCATCGGGCTTGAGCTCGAGGGCTTCCAGGTAGGCGGCGATGGCCTTNNTGCGGATTGGACAGCTTGTCCTTGTAGATGGCGATGATCTCTTCGTGGAAGTGCATCTTCTCTTCCAGGCTGCTGCTGTGCGTGAGCAACGCACGCTTCTGCTTGATCACCGCCTCCCACTCGCGCCCCTCGGCGTAGACCGTGGCCAGCGCTTCCAGCGTCGGCCGGTGGCCCGGATCGAGCTCGAGCGCCTTCTCGAACATGTTGACCGACTTGGCGCGTTCGCCCACCTTCATCTTGATGGTGCCGATGCGGTGGAAGATCTCGACGGTCTGGGCCTCGCTTTGCGATTCGCGGTGCTGGACCATCACGGTCTGGTAGAGCTTGAAGGCGTCGTCCCACTGCTGGCGGCGATAGAGCAGGTCGGCCCGGTCGACCAGCGTCGGTAGGTGCGTCGGATCCAGCTCGTAAGCCTGGCGATAGCACTTGAGCGCCTTGTCCTGATCGTTGAGCCGGTCGGCGGCCTTGGCCAGCCGGTAGTAAAGGACGTGCAGCTCCTTGTTGGCGCGGCGGTCCGTCTTGCGCGCCAGCATCTCGAGCACCGGGATGAGCGGCGTCCACTCCTCTTGGTGGTAGTAGATTTCCGCCAGCGGCGCGGCCGCCTCCACGTGCTCCGGATCGTACTCGAGCGTGCGGGCGAAGAGCTCCTTCGCCTTCTGCTCGTCGCCGAGCTCCACCTGGTAGAGCTTGCCGGCCTCGAAGAGCAGGCGCGTCTTCTCGAGCACGTTCTGGGTGCACCCCTCGGCGCGCACCATCATCTGCGCGGCCTTCTGAGAATCCCCCCGCCGCCGGTAGAGGCCGATCAAGGACAGCATGCTCGGCACGTGCATCGGATCGACGCTGAGCGCGTCGGACAGCCGCTCCTCGGCCGACTCCGGCATCTGCATCTGCTCGTCGAAGATCTTGCCCAGCCGGTAGCTGAGGTCGACCTTCTCCTTGATGTCGACCACGCCCACCAGCCGCTCCATAATCTCGACCGCGCGATCCCACTGCTCGGTCTGTTCGTAGATGCGGGCCAGGCCCCGGAGCGCGTCGGTGTGGTCCGGATCGAATCCGAGGATGTCGTTGTACGCCTCGGCCGCGCGATCGGGATCGCGCAACTCCTCCTCGAAGAGGTGGCCGAGCGCGAGCTGCACCGCCGTGCGCTCCTGGCCCTCGGTTTCGACCTGGATGTGCCGACGGTAGATGTCGACCAGGGCGTCCCANNATCGATCTCCAGCACGTGCTGGAGGCACTCGATGGCCTGTTCGGTCTTGCCCGGCTGCTGTTCCCAAACCTGGGCCATGCGCAGATACAAACTCACGCGCTCGGTGTCGGCCGGGGTTACTTCGAGCTGGTGCTCGAGGACTTCCAGGTAGGCATCGGTGCGGCCCGCCTTGAGGTAGAGCTGTTCGAGGGCCTTGAGCGCCGGCAGATTCTGCGGATCGACCGTCAGAACCTCGCGATAGGCTTCGACCGCGCGCTCGTTGTCGCCGAGCCGCGACTCCCACAGCTC
This sequence comes from Myxococcales bacterium, assembly GCA_003136095.1. Taxonomy (GTDB): domain Bacteria; phylum Myxococcota_A; class Polyangia; order Fen-1088; family Fen-1088; genus Fen-1118. Next base: position 15,667 of record PNBO01000372.1, on the reverse strand, counting down.
GCCAACCTGCAGGCGCAGCTTCACCGCCAGGTCGACGTCATTGACGATCTGGGACTTCTTGCCCAGGATCTCGGCCAGACGATCCCAAGCCTGGGCGCGGCGGTGCAGCCGTTCGAGCGCGTCGATGGCGGGCAGGCAGCGCTCGTCGCAGCGCAGGGCCTGCTCGTAGGCCGCGGTGGCCTGTCCCACGTCGGAGAGCTGGGTCTCGAAGGTCTCGGCCAGGGCGAGCAAGACCTCGACCTTGCGTTCGCTGTCCCTTTCCAGCTCGGCATGCTTGGAGAGGATGCTGACGAGCTCCTTCCACTGGCCGCGCTTGCGATAGAAATCCGCCAGCGCCGCCATGGCCCCGACGTGATCCGGGTCGTGGCTCAGCGCCTCCTTGGCCGACGCGATGGCGTACTCGGTGTGATCGAGCGCCGAATCGTACCAGCGGGCGATCTTCACCCACAGGTCGGAGGCCTGCTTCGGATCGAGCATGCCGCGCGCGACCTGGGTGTACTCCGTGAGCAGCTCGTTCCACTTCTTCGTTTCGGTGGCCAGCCGTTCCATCTCCTTGGCCACGGGGTCGTTCGAATAGTCCTCGCGGAAAGCCGCCTGCAGGGTCACGAAGGCCGAGTCGCGATCGCCCAGCTGCTCCTCGTAGATGGCGGCGATGGCGCGGAGAAGCTTGATGCGCTCGGGAGGGCCATCGACGTACTCGATGCGCGCCAACAGCAGCTCCACCAGGCGCGGCCAAACCTTGCGCTGGCGGTAGAGGGTCTCAAGCTCGGTGGAGGCCACGAAATTCGAGGGGTCGAGCTCCAGCACGCGCTCGTAGGCCTCGGCCGCCGAGCCGCCATCCCCCACCTTGTCGGCCCAGACCGACGCCGCCTGCATGAGCACGTCGACCTTGTCGCCCGGCGAGGACAGCGCCGCCACGCGCCGCTCTAGCACCTCCACGCACTCTTCCCAGCGCGCTTCCTGCGTGAAGAGGGTCTCGAGCGCCGTCAGCGCGCGGAAATCCGTCGGATCGATCTGCAGAACCTGCCGCCAGGCTTCCACCGCGGCATTGATGCGCATGAGGGTGGTGCCCTCGAGCTCGCCCAACTGGGAGTAGAGCTCCTTGACCTCGTCCGCGCTCAGGGCCTGCGTGCCGACCGAGATGGTCCGCTGCAGCACCTCGGAGAGCTCTTCCCAAGCACCGGCGCTGCGGTAGTTGTCGGCGATGGCGCGCAAGGCCTCCACGTCGCCGGGGTCGATTTCGACGACCTTCTGCCAGCATTCCAGGGCATTGCGCTCGCGTCCGAGCTTGCCGCCCCACACGCGGCCGAGGCGCTTGTAGACCGGAATGCGGGCCACCGGATCCTCGGTGGCGCGGATCTGGCTATCGAGAACCTCGGTGAGCTCGCGCCACTCCTCGGCCTGCTCGTGCAGATCCGCGAGGGCCTGCAAGGCCAGCGGGTCCGCGCCGCGCAGATCGAGGACGCGCCGCCACAGCTCCACGGCGCGCTCGCGCTGGCCGAGCACGTCGGAGGTGATCTTGGCCATGCGCGCGTAGCAATCGGACAGGGCCTGATCGCCCGGCGCGATGTCGAGCATCTTCTCGTAGACGCCATAGAGCTCTTCCCAGCGCTCGGCGCGGAAGTAGAGGCGCTCGAGGGCGTCCAGCGCCTCGGGCGAACGCGATTCGTGCTCGAGCACGGCCAGGTAGCTGGCCACCGCGGCGTCGGGATCGTCGATGACGTCGGCCAGCACCTTGCCCAGGCGCAGGTGCAGCTCCACGAGATGGCTCGTGTCGTCGGTGATGGCGATGCGCCGACGCAGGATGCTGGCCAGCTTCTCGAAGTCCCCCTGCTTGTCGTAGATGCGGTCGAGGAAGGCCAGGGCGTCGGCGTCCTCGGTGTCGAAGTTCAGGATCTGGGCCAGCACCTCCTCGGCGCGCGACAGGTCGCTGAGCTCGGTTTCGAACACCGTGGCCAGGCGCACGAGCACGTCCTTGCGCGCGGCGCGGTCCGCCGTCTTGGCTGCGGCCTCGGTCATGATCGCGATGTAGGTTTCCCACTGGTGGGTGCCACGGGCCAGGCGCAAGGCCTCGTCGAGGGCCTGCTCCGACGAGGGCGCTTCGATGACCGCACGCGCCCACCAGTCGAGCGCCGCGATCTGGTCGACCAGCTTGTTCTCGGTGATGTCCGCCAAACGGCGCAGGACGCGCTGCCGCTCCTCGGGCTCGGCCTCGGAGGCCAGCTCGACCTGGTAGACACGCACCAGCTTTTCCCACTCCTCGCCGACACGGTAGAGCGGCTCGAGTACCTGCGCGATCTCGCGCTGCATGTTGCCGCCGGTCATCAGGCGTTCGAGCGTCGCGCGCGTCTCCTCGTGCTGGGGCGCGATGCTGAGGATCTCCTGGTAGGCCTCGACGGCCTTGGGCAAATCGGCCAGTGCCACTTCGAGAATCTGGGCCANNTCCTTGCGATCCGGCTCGGCCTCGGCCACGCGCTTGAAGGTCGCGATGGCCTTGTCCACCTCGCGGGTTTCCTCTTCATACACGCGGGCCAGGCGCAGGAGCATCTCGACCTGCAGCTGGCTGTCCATCACGCTATCGATCTCGGCCTCGATGGCGGCGGCCAGTTCGGCCCAGCGGCCGCTGGCCTCGGCCATGCGGTCGAGATGGGCGATGACCTCGGCGTTGGCCGGGTCCACACGCATGGCGCGGCAGTAGGCATCGAAGGAGGCGTCGAAATTCGAGAGACGGCGCTCGTAGATACCGGCGACGATCCCCAGAAGCTCCACGCGCCGGACGGCATCCTGCGTGTTCGCGATGATGACCTCGTAGGTGCCCGCGACCTTGTCCCACTCGCCGGCCGACTCGTAGATGGGCTGCAGCACTTCCGCGGCGGCGATGGGCTCTTCCCCTCGCTGCATCATGCCTTCGACGGCGCGCAGGGTGGGGTCGTAGGTCGGGTCCATCTCGAGGACCCGCCGGTAGGCTTCCGTGGCCCGCGTGGGGTCGTTGAGCTTCTCGCGCCACAGCTCACCGATGCGATGGCGCAGTGACACGACCTCGGCGGCCGAGCCCGAGAGCTCCGTCTGCCGCTCGAGCACCGAGAGCAAGTCGTACCAGCGCTCGGTCGCGACGTAGAGGCGGTCGAGGGCCTGCAGGGCCTCGAGGTCATCCGGATCGAGGTCGAGCACCGACGAATACGTGTCGATGGCGCGCGCCGGGTCCTTGAGCTCGCGGTCGTAGACCTGGCCGAGGACGAAGAGGCGCAACTTCTTCTGCGCCGGATCCGTCGTCAGCTCGGCCTGCTTGGCGTAGACGTCCTTGAGGTCGCTCCAGCGCTCGAGGCGAACAAACAACCGCTCCAAGCTGTCGAGCACGGGCAAATCGGCCTCGTCGAGGGCCAGGGCCTGCCGGTAGGCCTCGATGGACTTCTCGGGGTTGTCGAGCACCTCTTCCCAAATCTTGGCGGCGCGCACGCACAGCTCGCGCTTCTCGACGGCGACGTCGGTCATGTCGACCTTGCGCTGCAAGAGGAGCACGAGGTTGGTGTAGTCGGCCAGGCGGGTGTAGATGCGTTCGAGGGCGTCGGCGGCTTCCATGTCGCGCGGGGCCGTGGCCAGGGCTTGCTGGTAGGCATCGGCCGCCAGCTCGGCGCTGCCCAGCTCGTTCTCTGCCAGAACGGCGATGACGTGGAAAACGGCGTTTTTGGTCTCGTCGGACGGGACCGTCTGCACGGCCGCCAGGTAGCGCGCGACCAGATCGTCGACCTTGCCAAGGGCCTTGGCCAGGCGCTCGGCCCGCGTCTGGGTTTCGTGATCGAGGGGATCCTCGGCCAGGGCCCGGCCCAGGGCCTCGTAGGCCGCCGCCGGGTCATCGAGCCCATCCTCGCGCGCCGTCGCGACCTCGTGCAAAAGCTCGATCTTCCGCCGCACGTCGGGGGTGTGGCGCGCCTCGATCTCGAGCACTCGCACCAGGTTGGCGAAGTCGCTACGCCCGCGATATACCGGCTCGAGCAGCTCGGCCAAGGCGAGCTCGTCGTCGGGGAGCGAGAGCAGGTTCTCGAGAGCAGCGATGGTATCGACATGCCCGGGCTCGAATTCGAGCAGGCGGCGATAGGTCTCGATGGCGGCCGCGATGTCTTGCAGTTGCTGCTCTCGCAGTTGGCCGAGCCGCCACAGCANNAGGACTTCCTTCCAGGCAGCGATGGCCTCGTCGGGATTGCCGATGGCCTCTTCCAGAATAGTGGCGATATGAGCGTGAATTGCTTCCCGCTCCTCGACCGACTGGACCAGCTCGGCCTTCTTTTTCAGGGTCTCGACCAGGTCCGGCCAGCGCTCGGTGCGCGTGTAGAGCCGCTCCAGCGCCTCGAGCGCCGAGGCGTCCTCGGGCTCGATCTCCTGGGCCATGCGGAAGAACTCGACCGCCTTGTCCGACTGGTTCAACTTCTCGTCGTAGGCGACGGCAACCACCAGGAGGATCTCGCGCTCGAGCGCCGGTTCCAGTTTCTTGTTGGCCTGAGCGTCGGTGTAGAGCGCGACCAGCGCGTCCCACTTACCCATGGATTCCGCGAGTTCCTCCAGCGCGGACCGGGCATCGGTGGAGGCGGGATTCTCGGTGAACGCTGCGGCGAAGGAATCGTAGGCTGCTTCCGGCCGGCCGGCCTCGGCTTCGAGAAGGCCGATGCGCAGCAAGAGAGCGACCTTCCCGGCGGGGCTCTTCTCACGCTTGAGCTTGATGCGTTGCACTTCGATGAGGCGTTCGATCTCGTGCAAGGCCTCGTAGATGGGCTCCAGCGCCACGACCGCGGCCATCTGGTGCTTCTTGGCGCCGAGATAGCCTTCGAGAGCCGCGCGCGCGGCCGCGTGATTGGGATCGAGCGAGAGCGCCTCCTGGAAAGCCTCGACCGCCCCGGCCGGATCCTCGAGATGCTTCTGCGAGACCTCGCCGAGGGAGAACTTCAGATCCGCGCAGGCGAGAGCGTCGTTGGCGCGGAGGACGAGCTGGCGTTCGATGACCTTGGCCAACTCCTGCCAGTTCTCGGTTCCCTGGTACAGACGGCCGAGGGCGCGCAGGGCCTGCAGGTCATCGGGATCGGTCTTGAGAATATCGCGATAGAGGGCGAGGGCCTTCTCCACGTCTCTGACCTGCTCCTCATACAAAAGGGCGAGCTGAAGGCGAACATCGCGCTTCTCGGCATCGCTGCCGGCCATGCTGAGCTTCTTGTCATAGATAGCGAGCAGCTCCTCGTGCTGGCCGGTGGCGACGTAGAGGCGTTCCAGCCCCAGCACCGCCTGCTGGTCGCTGGGCTCAAGCGCGAGCACCTGCTGGTTGCGCTCTATGGCCAGCGGGTAGTTGGCCAGCTCCTTTTCGTAGGCGTGCGCCAAGGTCGCGAGCAACGGCAGGCCGGCGCTGGCCGGCACCGAGGACAGCGCGGCCTCGTAGACCTCCGCGAGCGCGGCCCACTCGCCGGTTTCCGCGGCTAGACGCTGGCTGGCCTCGAGCGTCCAGGGTTCGACCGGGTTCTCGGCCGTGGCCTGCAGGGCCACGGCGAGCGCCGAGGACTTCTCCCCGGCCTCGGTGTCGAGGATCTGGCAGATGCGCAGCATGCGCTCCTGGCGCAGCGCCGGTTCGGTCGTGTGGAGAAGCTGCACTTGCAGCACGCCGGCCAACTTGCGGGCGTCCTTGGCCTTCTCGTAGATGGGAATCAGGGCCTCGGCCGCGGCGAGATTGCCCGAGTCGAGAGAGAGGGTCTTCTCGAATGCCTTCTGCGCCTTCTCGGGCTTGCCCAGGCGATCCTGGTAGAGCGACGCGATCTTATTCCAGAGGCCGACGCGCGTGGCGTCGTCCTCGCTTTCCGTCTGGCGCTCCAGCACGCGGACGAATTCGTCCCACTTGTTCTGGGTCGAGTAGAAGCCCTCGAGGGCATCCCAGTCCTTGTTCTGCAAATACAGCTTGCGCAGCGCGTCCTGGGCCCGGCGATTGTCGGGCTCCATCTCGAGCAAGGCCTTCCAGGCCGCGATGGCCTGGTCGAGCTTCTGCAGTTTCTCGGTGTAGAGGATGGCCAGCTTGGGCAAGAGCGCCCCGCGCTTGGCGGGATCCACGGCCAAGGCGATCTGCTTGTGCAGGATCTCCGCCAGGTCATCCCAGTGTTTCTCGCGCTCGTAGAGCTTCTCCAGCTCGCCGAGTGCCTCGGCGTCGCTCTCCGCATGCTCGATCACCTTCCGCCACAACTCGATGGACACCGCGGCTTTCTTCAGCTTCTCCGTGGCGAGCTTGGCCACCTCGGCCCACCGGCGCGCCTGCTCGGTCGGGTCGGCGATGCGCGCCACCTCCTGGCGCAGCACCGCGAGCAAGCGCTCCCAGTCGCGTCGCTTTTCGTACATCTGCTTCAGGTACTGGATGGCCTCGGCATTCGTCGGGTCGATTTCCAGGATGGCTTCGAAGCACTTGATGGCCTCGGCCTGGTTCTGGAACTTCTCGATGTAGAGATTCGCCACACGAAGCTGGATCGCCACCTTCGCCGCGGGCGATGCGACGAGCGCGGCCTTCTTGCGCAGGATCGCGATGATGTCCGGCCAGCGCGGGTTGGGGCTGCCTTCGAGCTGCGCCACCAGGGCGTCCATCACGGCGACGTTGCCCGGCTGGATGGCCAAGATGCGGTTGTACGCGTCGATGACGTTGACGTCGAGCTTGAGCCGTTCCCGGTAGATCTCGGCCATCTCGAGCAAGAGCGGAACCTTGGCGTCCGGACTCGACCAGCCCGCCTTCTCCACGGCCTCCTTGAGGATCTCCACGCAGGCCTTCCAGCGCTCCGCTTGCTTGTAGAGCCGAGCGAGCTCGCGCCGGGGCTCCCACGCGGTGGGCACGCTTCCGACCAGCTTCTTCCACGCGTCGATGCCCTTCTCGATAGACTGGTGCTCGGCGTCCAGCGCCGAGGTTACCTGGTCGTGCAGCTCGGCGGGAAAGTCCTCAAGGGTGCCGTTCGAGGTCGAATCCATGCCCACGTGTTCCTCCGGAATGAATGGGGCCAAAATTGGAGGCGAAGCCCTGTGGCGTCGCCTCCTGCTCAAGATGGGCTAAAACCGCGGAAAATGAAGGATTTTTATATCATGCGCCCCGGCTTGCAAACAACGAGAATGAGGCTGGAAGATGACGAAGTTCAAGCGAGGATAAGACCGGCCAGTCCGGCCGATCGGATCAAAGCGTCATCGCGAATCTCACGTGCGAAACGCTAGACCGAAGCCCCTGATAAAGCAAAGGCACCAGAAGCAACGGAGCCCCTGGTGCCTGCAGCGCCGAAATCCCGGTCCGGCTAGGGCCCGCTCAAAGCGTAGAGCTTGTCGTTGGCGGCCCGGACGAAACCAGAAGCCGCGCCATCCTTGCCGCCGCCGGTGGCGACGTACTTCTGCAAGTAGTCGTGCGCGAGAGTCTTGTGCTCGTTCGAGTGCGACTCCTC
>PNBO01000372.1:1289-8221 GCA_003136095.1 Myxococcales bacterium | reverse complement strand
CGCACACACTCCGCGAAGACCTGCGCGGCCTCCTTGTCGGCGTCCCAGTTCAGATAGAGCTGGCCCAAGGCCACGAACGGCTTGTCCATACGCGGATTGATCTCGATGGCCTGGCGCAAGGCCGTATCTGCCTCTTTGGGCTTCTCTTCGTACATGTAGACCAAACCCAACCGCCAGAAGGCCTTGAAGAGCTTGTTGTCGAGCTCGGTGGCCTTCTTGAGGGCACCCTCCGCCTTGTCGAGTTGTTTGGACTCGAGGTACGCCTCGCCGAGATCGTAGTGGAAGTTTGCGTTGTCTGGGCTGCGCTGCACCGCCGACTCGAACGCCTCGCACGCCTTGTCCCACTTGCGCTGAGCCTGGTAGACCTTGCCCAGGTTGTAGTAGGCCTTTTCGTACGTGGGGTCGGTCTGAATGGCCAGCCGCAGCTCGCGCTCCGCACCCTCATAGGCACGGTTGGTGAAGTGCTCGACGCCCTTGTTGGCGATCTCGATGGCCTTGATGCGATTCTGGCTGCACACGAACTGGTCGCATGCCGGCAGAAGCACGGCGAGGGCGACGACTACGTTGAAATAGCGCCTCATAGTATCCTCCATTGTTCGTCGGGCGTTCGTCCGGACCCGTGGGTCCTAATCGCCTGAACTGCCTGCGGTGAAGTTGAACGGATACGAGACGATGACGATGCCGCCGCCCATGGGCTTCGGGAACTCCCACCGGCGAACCGCCTGCACCACGCAATTCTCGACGCGGATGTTACCCATGGTCGAGCTCTGGAGCACGGAAGCGATGACCTGACCCGTCGCCGCGATGGTGAACTGGACCGAGACGCGACCCGACAGATCCGCCTTCTTGACCAATTCCGTCTCGTAGCAGTACTTCACCTCGTTGATGTGGCGGCGAATGATGCGGCGGATGATTTCCTTGTCGAGAGAGCCGCGCACGTTCGCTTGGCCGGGGATGACGTCTGGAGCCCTGGCCCGGCGTCCACCGAGGCCACCAGCGCCGCGGCCGTAGCCCGAGCCGTTGCCGCCACCGCCGCCCTTGCCGATGGTGCCGAAGTTGCCGAGACCGATGGTGCCTTCCCCGGTGCCACCACCGCCGGTGCCGGTGCCCACCAGACCGAGACCGCCGACGCCGTAGGCCTCGCCGATTTCGTTGCCGATGAGACCGCCGAGGACGTTGACGGCGTCGGAGCCGGCCGCCGTGTCGCGACCGAAGATCGAAGCCAGGTGCGAGCCTTCGTTCATCTTGAGGACGCCGAGGATGCCGGCGTTCTTCGCGTTCTCTTCCGCCAGCTTCTTCGCCAGGTGCGGATCGGGGTTGTCCTTNNTCGGGCCCCTTCTTCTTGAGCCACTCGGGGATTTCTTCTTCCTTCTCCTCCGGGGGCTTGATGAGGAAGTTGACGAAGCGGCTGTCCGCATTGAAGAGATCGAGGGACAGCGATTTGGGATCCGGCGGAACCGAGAAAATCATGAGCAGGAAGAGCAGGAGGGCCGCGGCGGTGCCGACGGTATAGGCCTGCTCGCTCCAACGCCAGATGAGGAACGGCACGGGAATCGGTCGCGGTCGCGGCGTGGCGCTGACCAGGAAGGAGGTGGCGCCGCAATCGATCTTCGCCCGCCCGCGTTCACCGAGCGAGAAGCTCATCCCGCGCTGCTGCACGTACTGAGGCAGCGGCACGGTCTGGCCGTCGGCGAAGACCTCGCCGGACATGCTGGGGGTCACGTTGACCATGAAATCCGCGCCCGTGGTTGACACGAGCGAGAACGCCGAGGTCCCGATGACCTCGGTCGCAACCGGCGTATCGGCAGTGCTGTCCGACCCGATAATGTAGTTTGGGGTCGTCTTGGTGCGACGCTTGAGGCCCATATAGACGAGCGCGATGCCGAGCGCAAGTCCGCCGAACACCGTGACATCGAGCACGGGACTTTGATGCGACCACTGGAAATTCTTGGATTCGCCGCCACCGAGCAGATAACTCTCGTACGTCGACTTCTCCTGTCCCCCCTTCACGATGGCGAAGAAGAACGTGCAGAGGGCAATAGCAACGGCAACCAACCCCGCAGCCATGTAGCCCTTCGATTGGCCGACGCTGCTCTTGCCGGTCGGGTCGGTCAGGTGCCGCGTGTTCGTGACCACGCCGCGATAAATAGCCTGCACCTCGATGGCCTTGCTGCCATCGAACATCTCGACCTCGGCCCCGACGTGCCCGCCAAAGGCCGGAGCCGCGAAGGCCGGAGCCGCGAAGGCCGGAGCCACGGGAGCGGCCTGCGGGGCAGCCGGCGCAAACTGCTGCTGCGGCGAGAATTGCTGCTGCGGCGGCGCGAACTGCTGCTGCGGCGAGAATTGCTGCTGCGGCGGCGCGAACTGCTGCTGCGGTGGCGCGAACTGCTGCTGCGGCGGGGCCGCCGGGTTCGCGGAAGGCGCGAAAGCTGCAGGGGCGGGGGCCTGCTGCGGCGGGAACTGCATCATGGTAGGGGCGGGGTATGCCGGTTCCGCCTGCGCGGGAACGGATGCCGGCGCCGGCGTCGTCTCCGCAGCCGCGGCGGTGGCCCCGAAGGTGACGACCACCCGCGCATCGCCGAAACTGACTTGGTCGCCCGACTTGAGAACCGCCTTGTTGATTCTCTCGCCATTGACCATCGTCCCGCGCGTCGAGCCAAGATCGATGAGCTGGATTTCTCCCGGCCCCGTGACCTCGACGACGGCGTGCATGCGCGAAACCGTCTCGTCGTCCAAGCGGAGATGCGAGGAAGCCAGCTTGCCAATCTTGATGACCGGCTCGTTCAGGACTTCCTCTCGCACCAGCTGGTCCCCTTTGAAAACTTGGAACCGGATGGGGATGGGTTGGTTAGCCATGGCGTTCTCCTTGTCTTCCTTGCGGCAGCGGCGGCCTGTGGCCGCCGCCTGTGCTGAAGGCCCGAGAGAGGGAACGGCCACGGGGTTGGCCGCGAGCCCCTCTAGATGTCTTCGAGCGACTTGAGCATTTCAGGGATGAAGTCTTTTCGAATTTCGATGAGGCTTTCGTGCTGCGCCTTGTTGATCGAGTTCACCAACTCGCCATCCGGACGCTGCAGGTCGCCCTCGACGTTGTCGTCCTCGAAGTCGTACACCGTCTTGGACTTGTAGGTTGCGTTGTCACCCGCCTCTTGCGCGTACGCCGCACCCATCCCCGCGAGACTCAGGAACGCTATCATTGCCAAGGTCTTCATGGCGTTTTCTCCTTGCTCTCTCGGGGCGGGCACTTTGACCCGCCCCTACTGACAACTGGGACCGGATTAAGTTCCCAACTTTTTCGGAAACCGACCGATCGGTGAAAGTCTAACCCCTATTTCTTTCTTCGCGGCCGCGTCCTTCTTTGCCGCATCGGGCGAATCGCCGTTGCCCTCGACGGCCTTGGCCCCTATTTCCCCGGGGCGTCATCGCCGCCCGACGCCTTTTCCGCCTTGTCGCCATCCGCCTTCTTCTTGTCGCCGCCGCCCTTCTTCTTCTCCTCAGCAGCCTTCTTCTTGTCCTCAGCGGCCTTGGCCTTGTCCTCAGCGGCCTTGGCCTTGTCCTCAGCAGCCTTCTTCTTGTCCTCAGCGGCCTTGGCCTTGTCGTCAGCGGCCTTCTTGGCCTTGTCCTCGTCCGCCTTCTTCTTGTCCTCGGCGGCCTTGATCTTGTCCTCGGCGGCCTTGATCTTGTCCTGTTCGGCCTTGATCTTGTCGTCCTCCGCCTTCTTCTTCTCGGCAGCCTCCCGGGCCTTCTCCTCGGCATCCTGCTTCTTCATCTGCTCTTCCATGGCCTTCTGTTGCGCCTCGGCCTTCAGCTGCATCGCCTCCGCTTCCTTCATCATCTGCTCGGCTTCTTTCAAGGCCGCGAAGGTTTCGTCGATATCCTTGATGCGCTTCTCGGCGTCCTTGCGCATCTTCGGCGACTGGGCGCGTGTGAGGTAGTCCCGGTAGTACCCCTGAGCCTTCTGAAGCATGGGTTTGTCACTGCCGCCCTTGTACTCTTGGTAGAGAACGCCCAGGTTGAAGTAGGCCTCCGGCCGCTGGGGCTCCATCTGTCGGGCTCGGTTGTACTCGGCCTCGGCCTCGTCGAACTTCTTGTTACCGCGAAGCGCCACGCCCAGACCGATGATGGCCTCGTAGTTCCTGGGCTTGGCTTTCAAGACCGCCCGCAAGTTCGCCTCGGCGATATCGTAGTTGCGGAACTTGAGCGAAAGGGCCGCCAGGTTGAGCCTGGACTCGTAGAGCTCGGGGTCGTACTTGACCGCCAGGGTGTAGTTCTTGATTGCCTCGGTGTAATTCTTCTTGGAGAGCGAGATCATGCCGAGGGTGTTGTACACGACCGCGACCGCCTTCTTCATTTCGGTCGTGTAGCCCGCGTCCCCCCCACCCTCGTCCTCGGCGGCGCCCTTGGCTCCCTCCTCCTTGCCTTCCTTGGCCTCATCCTTGTCCTTCTTGGCCTTGACCTTCTTCCCCTTCTTGGCGGTTTCCTCGGCGGCCGTCGACTCGTCCTCGAACTTGCCAGTCGCGATTTCCCTGGCGCGCTTGATGGCCTGCGCGCCGACCAGCTTGGCCGCCTCGGGCAAGCCCAGGTCGAAGTAGATGTAGGTCAGACCGGCGTAGGCCTGCAGGCTGTTGCCGTCGAGTGCCAGCACCGTGCGCAGGTGGCGCACGGCCTGATCGTTGAGCGACTTCTTCTGCCCCTCGCTCGCGGTGCGCGCCTGCTCGCGCATGATCTGCGCCAGATTGATGCGCGCGAAGATTGACCCGATGAGCGGATCTGCCTGCACGGAACGGTTGAACATCGACTCGGCGTTGGCCTTGTTGCCACTCTGCCAGGCCAGGTAGCCGAGGTTGGCAAGGGCCGGAGCGTAGGGCTTGGCGCCATTGGCCAGGGAGTTCCAGATAGTGACCGCCTCGTCCTTGCGGCCGCACTCGAGGTAGATGGTGGCCTCGTTGTTGCGAGCCTCGAGCATGGCCGGCACCTTGTCCGCCAGCTTCTTGAACGTGCCCGCCAAGGACCCGCAGTCCCCCGGCGTGAGCGATCCCTTCCTCTTAGCGGCCTGGTAGTCCGCCGCGGCCTTCTCGAAGTCCGCCTTCTGGTCCTCGGTGACCTGGCGCCCGGACAGCTTCTTCTTGGTCAAGGGGATGTCGGCAGCGCCGGTCGACGCGGACGCCGCGCCGGCCCCTGCCTTGGGTGGTTCCTTGCCCGGCGTCCAGCCTTCCTCTTCCTCGGCAATCGGGCCCTTGTCGCTCTTCTGGGCGGCCTTCTGACCTGCGCAGCCTCCCGCCAGCAGGGCCAGAGCCGAAACGGCAAATAGGGTCTTGCTTGACCACATTCCAATTCGTCCATGCATGGTCATTCCTGGCTCCTACTATTTCGTGATGATCTGGACGTCGTCGGGCAGCTCGGACACGACGGCAGCCGGGGTGATGGGGGTCGAAACGTAGCCAGGCTCGGGCTTGGCTTCGGCGGCCAGCGGGTACTCGCTGGGCTTCATCTGGTTGAGCTCGACCTCGCACATGGTCGACCACTCGTTGAACCACGACTGATCCGTCGCGGCCTTGAGGCACAGGTCGTAACCGACGACGGCCTTGGACTCGATGGGCTCGGCCTTGTCGACCAGGGCGTCGCAGAAGATCTCGCGCGGGCGGTTCCCCCACTCGTCCTGTTCCTTCAGATCTTTGGGAATCTCAGCCGTGTAAAGCTGGTTGACGAAATCTGCGAAGACCTGGCCGATGCGCGCCGAGCCCGCGATGGTCCAGTGGGCCACGTGGTAGTCGAGCACGAAGTCGTACATGCCCTTCTTTTCCTTGCTCGGACCGGCCAGCCGCTCGGCCAGCTTGGTCTTGTCGGTCAGGTAGACCATGAACTTCTTCGAGGAATCCTCGAACTTCTTCTTCTTGGCCTCGGTGACCTTCTTGTTGTCGAACTGGGTCGGCTGCTGGAAGTCGAGCCCCGCCGGGAACTTGACCTTGAGGAACTGCTCGTAGACCTGCTCGGCCTGGTAGAAGGCGGCACCGGCCACCGCGAAGCGCATGAACACGGCGCGTGCCGCCGCCTCGCCCTGGTTCGGGACCTGGTGGGCCAGCTTCTGCTCTGCATCGCCGTGGGCCCACAGCTTGAGCACCTCGGAGAAACGCTTCTGGGCGGAGTCAGCGTCGCCCTTCTTGCGATCGTAGACCGTGATCTTCGAGCTGGTGGGCGGGCCGCACTGGGTACGCAGCTTCTCCTTGAGCTTCTTCTTCTTGTCCTTGATACCCTTGTTGATGACGTAGATCGCCTTGGCCTTGCCGTTCATGGTCACGCGGTCGACCTTGATGCAAGCGCCGTTGACGCCCTCCTGCGGGCAGGACTTGGTCCAGGCCAGCTCGCCCAGCTTGAAGTTGGCGAGGATCTGCTTGTCGATGCCGCCCTTGGCGCCCCACTTCTTGAGGTAGGCGTCGAGGTGCTTGGCCAGCTCGTCGTTCTTCTTCTGCTTCTCGAAAACCTCGCTCATCTGGAAGACGACGTTGGCCGCGTCCGCCGGCTTCTTCTCGCCGTAGTACTTGACGAAGCTGTTCATGTCCTCGACGGCCTTGTCGAACTCGCCCAAACCGATGCGGAACGAGTAGGCATTGCCGAGCGCGGTGAAGGCCTGCTTCTCACCCGGGAACTTGTTGGCGAATTCCTCGTAGCGCTTGGCCGCCTCGGAGTAGTAGGCGAGCTGGTGGTAGCCCGAGGCGATCTGGAACAGCGCGCGCTGGGCCAGCGTGTCCTTGGGGTGGGCGGCGATGAGCTGCTCGCGCGCCTTGATGGCNNTGGCCGACCAGGCGGGCGTTCTGGAAGCAGAGGCCGGCGTTGTAGAGGCGCTGGGCGTGATCCTTGTGGTCGGGAATGGTTTCCGCCGCGGCCACGAAGGAGATGCCGCACTCCTTGTAGTTCTTCTCCTTCTCGTACTGCTT
>PNBO01000372.1:0-1184 GCA_003136095.1 Myxococcales bacterium | reverse complement strand
ACGCGGGCCTTGCGGTACTTGATCTTCACGAGCTCCGGCGCATCGGGCACGTACTTGATGTAGGTGTCGAAGGCGCCGATCATCTTCTTCTGGTACTCGGGAATCGTGCGCGGCTTGAGGTCGTTCTTGCTCTTGTCCTTGTCGACGGAATCGCCCTCGTCGCTGATGTTGAGCGCGTTCTTCCACGCCAACACGGCGGCGTAAGCGGACTCCTTGACGTACTTGCCCTTGGGGTCCAGCTCGACGACCTTGGTGTAGACCTCCGCCGCCTCTTTCCAGGAGTTCATCTGCCAGAGAATTTCACCGTAGTAGAAGGTGATCTCGGGCGTGTCCTTCTCGTTGTTGAAGTGGCTGAGGAACTCCTTGTAGACCATGCCGGCGAGCTGGTAGGTGTCGGAGTTCTTGGTCCGCTGCGCTTCCTTGTGCCAGATGAGCGCCAGCTCCTTGCCCGTGTCGTGGAACGAGTTCTTGCACTCGCTCATGACGTCCTTCTTGACACCCTGCTTCTTGAGCATGGCCTCGTAGACATTGCCCATGCGCTTGAGCTCTTGGACCTGATCCTTCTTGTTGCCGGCCGAGAGGGTGTTGCGCAGGATCTTGTTCTGCCACTCGCACAGGCGGGGCGAGGTCTCGTTGAGAACGATGATCTTACGATAGACCTTCGACGACTCGTTGAACATGCCCTGCTCCCAGTACAGCTCGGCCAGCGATTCGAGCATCTTGGGCGCAAAGTCACCGCCCATTCTCTGGAAGAAGTCCCAAGCCTTGTCAGGGCTCGCCCCCGGGGTGCGGGCGTAGGCCTTCACGAGATCCTTCTTCGCTTCCTTCTCGAGCGGACCGGCCTGATTCTTGGGGATCTTCCCGGCCTTGCACAGCTCGATGACTCTGACGAAGATCTCGAGCGCGCTCTTGAAGTTGCCCAGGTTGATCTCGACCCAGCCCTTCTTGTAGAGCGCGAAGCCAAAGACCGACGAACTGGTGAACTGCGTGACCTTCTCGTAGAACTTGCCCGCGTTCTCCATCTCGCCTTTCTGGAAGTAGAACTCGGCGAAGGAGAGGTAGGCGTTGGGCACGTACTTGGACTGGGGGTAGTCCTTGATCAGGCGGTGGAAAAACTCACGCGCTTGATCTTCCTTCTTGATCATCTGCAGCAGGTAGGCGAGGCGGAAGAGCACCTCGTCCAT
>PNBO01000261.1:14008-31498 GCA_003136095.1 Myxococcales bacterium | reverse complement strand
GCGTGGTGTACGGCTCGCTCGCCACGGGCATCATCGTGCTGCTCAGCCTGGAAGTGGCCGCCACGCTGCTGTTGCTGGGCGCGCAGGTGATTGCGGAATACGAAAGGATCGAGACGGGCGAGGCGGAGAAGCCGCGGGGGCCGATGTGGGCCGATGGCGTCTGAATCAAACGCGCTGCGCACCAGAACATCGTGGGGTTCTTGTGGCTCACACAGGGTCAGCACGAATTGTCTGATGGGCACACCACGCCGAAACCTCGCCCCAAGATTGCACACGACATGAACCCATGCAGTACATCGGTCACGAATCCTGGAGCATGGGACGGATTGGCGCGGCAGCGTACGCAGACATTCCATACCCCAGCGTACGCACGAGCGGCATAGCTGAGATCATGGAGGAATCGAGAACAGCGATCGCAGTCAACGTGATCGCTTTCCCCCCTTTTGCCTAATCATCGACAATCAGGTCCAGACGTGGTGGCGATCACAGCCGATCAGCACGCGCCAACGACGGTTGGGCGTACAATGACCCCTAGCGGCTCAGAAAATCAAGGAGACTACCATGCGTTGTTCCATCTTGCTCACCGCACTCATGGGTTCCATCCTCCTGGGCGCCGGGTGCGGATCGGACCAGGGTAGAAGCACGCTGGACGCGCTGCCAACCGACAAGCAGGATGCGGCGGCCGTCAACCCACCCGACGCGGTGGCGGATGCCCGGCAAGACGTCGCGGCCATCGGCTCACAAGATGCCGCGGACGTGGCTCCGCAGGACCTGGCAGCAACCGACACGCAGAACGCGGCTGAGGCGAACCCGCAAGACGTCGCGGGAGTCGACGCGCAGGCAGGAACAGAGGCTGGGACGGGCGAAGCGGGGGCCAGTCCGGGGGCGATGGCGAGCTCGTCGCTGGCGCGCGTGACGCCAACCCTGACCGATGCGGAAAAGAGCGATCTGGCGACGAGCCTGTCGGGCTTCGCCTTTGCCCTGTGGCAAGGGCTGCGTGGCGATCCGTCCACCAAGAACAACTTCGCCTTCTCGCCGACCAGCATCTCCCTCGCCCTGGCCATGGCCTACGCCGGTGCCCAGGGAACCACGGCTTCGCAGATGCAGAGCGCGATGCACGTCACCAGCTCCAGCGACGTCTATTTGCGCTCGCTCAACTGGCTCGACGAGCAGCTCGAGTCCAGGGCGGATGCGGCTCTGAACCAGGCGCAGAACCTGTACAAGAGCAGCGGCAGCTCCGGTGCGGCCCCGGATCCGGCCAACTTCCGCTTGCACGTGGTGAACGCATGTTGGGGCGACCGCACGTTCACGTTCGAGCAGCCGTATCTCGACACCCTGGCCACGGACTTCGGCAGCGGCGTCCACCTGGCGGACTTCCGGACCCAGCCGGACACGGAGCGGCTCGCCATCAATGCGTGGGTAAGCCAGGAAACGCTGAACCGGATCAATGACCTCATCCCTCAAGGGGCCATCGATACGACCACGCGGACGGTGCTCGTCAACGCCATCCACCTGAAGCTGCCCTGGAACGATCCGTTCCTCGAGGCGAGCACGCAGCCGGCGACGTTCACCAAGACGGACGGCTCGACCGTAAGCGTCCCCTTCATGAACAAAGGCGGATACATGCCCTACGCGGAGGATGACACGACCCAGGCGGTTGCCATCCCGCTGTCCGGCTCCTCGGTCCAGCTCGTGGTCTTGCTGCCCAAAGCGACTTCGTCGCTCGCCGAGCTCGAAGACTCGCTGGCGCAGGGCCATGCGGCAACGCTCGTGGCGGGCATGGCCGTGGCCTGGCCCCAGGTCGCCCTCGCTTTGCCGAAGTTCGCGTTCACGACTGCGTCCGTGCGCCTCGGCAGCGTGCTCACGGCATTGGGAATGACGGATGCTTTCACCCCCAGCGCCGACTTCGCCGGTATCACGAAGGAGAAGCCGCTCTTCATCTCCGACGTCGTCCACAAAGCCATGGTGGGCGTGGACGAGCATGGCGTCGAGGCGGCGGCGGCGACCGCCGTCATGCTGGCAGGAAGCGGCGCTCCCACGGACATCAAGCAGGTCAACGTCAATCGGCCGTTCTTCTTCGGGATCTACGACCAGCCCACGTCGACCTGGTTGTTCTTGGGGCACGTTACCGATCCGTCGTCATGAACGATCGTCGCAGGCGGCGACGCGCGGGCGTTCGCCGTTCGGCGCGGGGGTCGCGGCTTCACCGTGGAGGAACTTGGGTCCGGTCATGGGCCGTGGTTGTACCACCGCTTGCCCCCGCTGGCTGCAACATCGGCGTGGCGCCTTTCCAGGCAACACGCTGGAGGTAGTCGCGGGCGCGCGCGCGATCGGCTTCGTGGTTGGCGTGCTCGGAGAGCCAGGTGAAGGCTTCGCGCGCGGTCACGAGGTCACCCGCCAGATACGCGGATTCGCCGAGCAGGCGGCGGCACTCCTTGAAGAAGGTGGCGTCGAGCGGATTCGCCATCTGGGTTTCGAGGAATGGGCAGGCATCCGCGAGGTAGGGGATGGCCAGTTTCGGGTCACGCGTGGCGAGCTGGCGGGCGACGAGGTAGGGCCCAAGCGCATCCCCCGGGTTTTGCCGCGCGAACTCGGTCAGGAGAACCACGGCCAGGGCCGGGTCGAGGGAGCGGCCACGTTCGTCGCCGAAGAAGACGCGGCCCAGGGTTGCGGCAGACTGCGGGTCGGCGAGCGCGCGCTGTCGGGCCTTGGCGAAGCGCTCGTCACTGTCCTCAGTGGCCGCCACGAGCGCCCGCGCGAGCGCGGCCTGCGTTTCGGCCAGCCGGCCGGCGCGATAATGGATGCCAGCCTCGAGGTTCGCCGCGCGTCCGCGCAACGGCCGGGTCAGCGTGTCGGATGCTTGGGCCTCGGCCAGGGTGTCGAGAGCGCGGTCAGGCTCGCCGGCGGCGATCAACGCCTCGGCCAGATCCAGATGAAAGGTCGGCTCGCTCGGATCGTCGGCGCAGGCGCTCGCCAGGAGCGAGACGGAATCGCCGGGTGCCGTTCCCAGGCGGGCCCGGGCATCGGCCACGCGCGCCGCCAACTCGCGCGCGCAGACCTTGTGAAAGATGGCCGGCCTGCGGAAACTCTCCTCGGCCTCGGCGCGGGCGGCGTCGTCGGTGGGGAGCGTCAGCAGGAAAACCCGCCAGTCATTTTCCAGCGAAGGGAGTCCGCGGCTGTAGACCCCGACGAAATCACCGGCCGAGCGGTAGAGCGCGCGCAGCTTGTCCGCGCCGAAGTTGTCGAGCAGGTAGCGGCAGAAGGAGCCCGCCACGGTGTAGGCGCGCGGCCCGGATTCGAAGGTGAAGCCGGCCCCCAGCGCGCGGCCGAGGTCGGGCGCCTGGCCGAGCGCGAGCATGGCCGCCGACTCCTCATGCAAAGTCGAGCGCCGGGAGGGGTTGTCGAAGTCGGCCGCCTCGGCAATGCCCTCGACGAGCCCGCTTGCCAGGCTGGGGATCGGGATGGGGCCGGCGAAACGCCACGCCAGCGACACGCCGAAGAGCGGGTCGCCGAAGGCCGCGGCAAACACGTGGGCCAGCTCGTGGCGCAGCCGCGGCGCCGGAAAGCGATCGGCGTGCACGAAGATCTCCCGCGTCCATGGCTTGGCGTACAGAGTGTTGGCCGCGCCCACCGCGTCCTTCTTGGCCGCGGCCGAGGGGAAACGATACACGCGGATGGCGCCGGCCGGCTCGACGCCGAGGACGCGGGCAAGTTGGTGGTAGCGGAACTCGAGATCCTCGGCGGCTAGCGCGATCTCCGCGTCGGTCTCCGCCGCCGGATCGGTGCGTAGCTCGAAGTGCTGCGTGCGTGTCACCCGGGGCAGGAGGCGGGCGAGATCCGCATGGGTGACGTGGAGACCCAGTCCGCCGCGCGCCTCGAACCAGACGAGGGAAGCCACGACGAGCGCCAGGGCGGCAGCGGAACGCCGCCAAGGCCGCAAGAGCCCAGGCCACGGCCGCAGGGAGAGGCGCAGACGGTGGGCGGAATTTTGGCACAGACAGGTTGCCATCGCGACCAGCGCCGCCAACCAGGTCAGGTTGGCCAGGCGAAACCACACCAGGCGGAGGGGGGGGCGTAGCGCCTCGTCGTAGATGGGCCCTGGGAAGTAGCCGCCAAAGGGATCGAAGGCGAACACCGCGGGATCGCGGTAGAGGCGCACGAGCGCCCAGCCGATGGACACGCAGGGCAAGGCGAAGGCGGCCAGCCGGCCCAGCCGCCGCGTCGGCACGGCTATGGCGACCGCCACGCCACTGACCGCGGCGAACACGGCGGTGCAAGCCGGCAGCAAGGCGAAGAAGGCGAGGCCCGCGCCCAGGTTGCAGTTCCGCACGCGCAGGCCGTTGGCCAGGGACAGGCAGAGCGGCAAAGCGAGCAGCGCCAAGGCCGTGCCAGTCGCCTCGACTGCCAGACCGGCCGGCGACGCCTGGCGGCCCTGCCGGCGGGCCGCACTCACGACGCCGTGGCCAATGTCGACCGCGGCCAGGGCCACGACCAGTCCGAGCGCGAACGCGAAGTCGTAACCCAGGACGTCGAACAGGGGCAGGAAGTCGAGCAGCGCGGCCGTGGCGACCAGAATCCCCGCCCAGAACAGCGTACGCCATCCTTGACGATAGTTGATCCAGGTCACCATGCGTGCGAGGCTCATGGCGGGGTCAGGATGCCTCAGTCTTCCGATCGTCGCCAGCAGCAACGGGCTCCCATCGAGCTGCGGGTCGAGTATCAGCGGCTCAACCGCTTCTTCTACGACTACACCAAGAACATCTCGATGGGCGGGACGTTCATCAAGACGGACAAGCCGCTCGAGGTGGGGACCGAATTTCTCTTCAAGCTGATGATTCCCACGCTGCCCGAGCCGTTGGTCCTGCGCGGCGATGTGCGCTGGATCCTGCACGAGGGCGAAACCCGCGAGGGCGAGGGCCCGGATGGCGCGGACGAGCCCGGCATGGGTATTCGCTTCATCTACGAGGACGACGCCCAGCGCGCCGCGGTCGAGGGCGAGGTCGAGGAGCTCATGGTGCGCAGCCTGGGCCCGCGGATCTACGCCACGCTGAACCGGCCGAAGAAGAAGTAGTAGTAGTGAGGGCTACGCTGTCCGGGTCAGCGTCCGCAGCGTCGGGCTGCCCGGGCTGCCGCCGCCGACCAGCGCCTTGCTCGCCAGGTCGAAGAACAGGCCGGTTTCCACGACGCCGGGGATGCGGTGGAGATCGAGGTCGGTGTGCCGCAGGTCGGACGCGGGCGGGAAGCGCACGTCCACGACGAACTGGCCGTTGTCGGTGACCACGGGGCCATCCTTGGCCACGGCCATGCGCAGCGACGGGGCGCCGCCCAGGTCGCGCAGGCGGCGGTCGACGAAGGCGAGGGCGGAGGGGATCACCTCGACTGGAATCGCGAAGGTCGTGCCGAGCGCGGGCACCAGCTTGGTTTCGTCCACCACGACCACGAACTCCTTCGCCATCATGGCCACGACCTTCTCGCGGGTGTGGGAGGCGCCGCCGCCCTTGATGAGGTCGAGCCGGGGGTCGACTTCGTCCGCGCCGTCGATGGCCAGGTCGAGGCTCGCGCAATCCTGCATGTCGCGCACCGTGATGCCGAGCTTGCCGCACAGCAGGCGCGACTGGAACGAGGTGGGAACCCCGACCACGCGCAGGCCTTCCTCGCGCACGCGCCGGCCCAGCGCCTCGATGAGAAAGGCGATGGTCGATCCGGTACCGACGCCCACCACCATGCCGTCCTCGATCAAGCGGGCGGCGGCCGTGCCGGCGAACTTCTTGATTTCTGGGTTGCTGCGTGTGTCTTTCAAGCGCGTCTCCTGGGGATTTGCCTACGGATCCGGATGTTCACCGCAGCGGGCACGGAGAGCACGGAGGCCGGAGAAGAAGGGGTTCGGAGCCGGTTCCGGAAAACCTTCCCCTTCCCTTCCGTCTCTGTGTCCTCTGCGCTCTCTGTGGTGAAATCATTTCCTACTTGGCGGGCCGACGCAATTTGAGGATCTTCGCAAATTTTTCGCGGTCGGTGACGCCGAATTCGCGCGTGGCGAGGAGCACGGCGGTGAAGGCGATGCCCGCGGTGGCCATGGCGGCGAGACCGGCGATCCTTCCGCTGCCTGGCATGACCCGGCCGAGCCCTGTCGCGAGTGCGGCGGCGACGCATACGCGCAACACCGAGGCGAGCGGTGGCAGGGCGGCGAAACGGCGCCACAAGTAGACGAGCGCGGCGAGCAGGCCAGCGAGCATGCCGAAGGCGGTCGCGACCGCGGCAGCCGTCAGCATGGCGGGACCAGGCGTGGCGCCGGGCACGATGGCAAAGGCGAGCGCGCTGCCCACCGCAAGCGTCAGCGCGACCAGGACGATGGCGATGTCGGGCCGTCCCGCCGCTGTCACGATGGAACCCGCGATCGAGAGCAACGCCAGGGCCACGATTCCGGCCGCGAGGATGGGTAAGGCCGCGGCGCCGACGCCGTAGGCGGTCGGGTAGAGCACGGCGAGCAGGGCCGCGGGCCGTGCGCTGAGGACAACGGCGAGCGCGGCGCCCAGGATGAGAGCATAGCGGAAGGTCTGGCGGACATACGCGGCGGTGGCCGCGCGGTCCTCGGCGAAGGTGGCGCGGGAGACGAGGGGGAAGATGACGAAGGTGACCACGAGCAGCGCCTGGTAGGGCAGGAGCGCCAGATTGCGCACGGCCTCGTAGGCGCCGGCCAAGGCGTCGGCGGGGGCGCCGGGTACGGCCGCGCCGGCAAAGCGCCGGAGCAGGAGGAGGTCGTAGTTGAGCGCCAGATTGATGAGCAAGGTGTAGAGCACGACGCCGCCCATGAAGGTCACGAGGCGCGGGGCGGCAAACATTCGCTCGCCCGGCCGCATGCCGACGGTGCGGCCGGCCACGATCAAGATGACCAGGGCGGCGGCGATGAAGCCGGCGAAGGCGCCGGCAACGGAATGGCCGAGCATGCGGCCGACCACCGCGCCGGCGAGTAGCAGAATGGTCTTCGCCGTGGAGAAGCCGACGTCGAAGCTGGCCTGCAGGTGAAACTTGCGCAGGCCATTGGCGGTGCCCACGTAGACGGCGTAGAAGGCATAGACCAACGGGATGGCCGCGACCAGGCGGAAGAGCGTGACGTGCTCGGGCGCTTTCACGAAACGCGCGATGAGGGGCGCGGCGAGCAGGAATACCAGGGCAACGAGCACGCCCAGCACCGCCTGCATCTTGAGGCCCGCGCGCTGCACGGCGCCCGCGCGGGCGTCGTCCTCGGCGGTGAACTTGGACACCGACTGGATAGTTCCTTGCACCATGGTGTTGTTCACGGTGGAGATGGCGTTGTTCACCACCGAGAAGGCGCCGTACTCCGCCGGACTGACCACGCGCGCGAGGAGCACGCGCTGAAGGAACCCGGCGACCATGAAGAACGCCTTGGCGAAGCCGATGAAGAGCGCGCCGCGGCCCGCCTCGACGGCGCGGTCCAGGCCGCTGGATGCATTCGTGCTGTCGGTCACGGTCGCGCAGACTACAGCGGATCTTCGGCCGCTTGGTAGGAGATCTCTCATAAGAATCCCAAGACGGCTCGCCCATCCCATGCGAAAATGACGGTGGGGAACGGGATGACAACTCTCGACAAGGCATCACTCACCCGGAGCCGTCTCGTGGCGGTCGTGGCACTGCTGACCGTGGTCGGCGTCGCTTGCTCGTTGCCGTTCGGAAGCAGCGGCTCGGCGCGCGGCCCGGCGGCAACACCGGCCGGCCAACCCGCCAAGCCAGAGCTCAGGTTCCCGAGCCACGAGCTGGCGGAGAAATACGACGCCGCCAAGGCCTATCCGCAGAGCTTCGCTGCGGTCTATGGCTACGCCAAGGCGCTCTCCGATCACTGCCAGGGCGCGCTCGTCGACACGAGTTGCGGCCCGGCCTGCGCGGGTGGGCCAGTGAAGTACAAGCCCGCCGCCGCGCTCGATCCCGACAACCGCCTTCTCGTCGAGAACGCGCTGCCCAAGATTGGCGCATTGCTAAATGCGCCGGGCCTTTCCGGGGCGCAGATGGGGCAGGCGGTCGCAATCAAGGCGCGGCTGCTGGGCTTTTCCGGGCGCGCCACCGACGAGACGGCGCTCATCGACGGGTATGCCGCCGATCACCCGGAAGCTTTCCCGGTCGTCAAGCGGCGCCTGGAGATCTTGCACGAGGCCCAGGACGTCAAGGAACTGGAGGCGCAATGCCGTTGGAGCCGTCAGGCCATGAGGACGGCGCCGGAGGAGGCGCGCCTCGATGTGCTGACCAGCTGCGTGGCGCTCCACCCGGAGAACAAGGGCGGCAAGGACGACCCGCAGGATTACGCGAAGTACCTCCCCAGGCTGGCGCCCGACGAGCAGCGTCTCTACCGTAAGCACATGACCCGGCGTTGCGAAGAAGACACCGGCTCGCACGAGGCGTACTGTTCGCGCATCTGCGTGTGCGACGATCGGCCGTGGGACAAGAAGTACACCACGCACTGTAAGGAGGTGTGCAAAGGCTGCAAAGAGCAGGCACTGGAGAAGCTCAAGGGCTGCAAGAAGTACCGGAGCCGCTGAGTGTCCTTCCAGGCTACCGTTCATCGGCGGTCCTCTCGAGGCTCGCCGGCGTGGCGACGGGACTCGCGCTAGCGAAGCGCGGGAGCCTTCGTCCGGCCCGCGCGCACCAGGTCTCCGGCGCGCGCCAGGAGATCGGCGGCTTCGACGGCCGGTAGTTCGAGGCGCGCGTACACATTCGGTCCCTGGGCCGTAAGCCGGACCGCTTCGAGGTAAGGGGAAAGTCCTTGCGCGAGCATGTCGGGGTGGCGCTTGGCCGTGTTGAGGAAGGCGCTCAGGCGGCGCGCGAGGCTGCGAGCATCGGCCTCGTTCGACAGCTCCGCGGTGACTTCGGCGCGCAGGCCGCCGTCGACGTCGAGGGCGGCCGACAGGCGCGCGATCGACGCGACGTCGGGGAAACGGCCCTCGGCGATGAGGCGGTGGCGAAGGGCGGTGGGCACGATCGCGGCGAGCCAAAAGACATGTTCGCCGGCGATGCGTTCGCAGAGTCGCCGCAGTTCCCCGTCACGGGCCGCGCTGGGCCCCGCGCTTTCGGGCTTGGCCAGGGCCGCGACTTCCGCCGCCCACGCGCCTTTGGCGATGACGATGCGGCTCTCCTGGTGGACAAAGGCGGCGGTCTCGCCGTCCTGCCGCTCCCGCAACCAGGCGGCGGCGCGCGCCCGGTCGAGCGTGCTGGTCTCGGCGATGAGGACGAGGCGGTCGTCGTCCTGCCGCTCGCCGGGCACGGCGACGAGGGCCTGGCGAACCTGTGCCAGCAGGTCGAGGCCCGTGCCCTTGGCGAAATCGTCGAACAGCAGCGCGGCCTCCTTGGCCGGCCCGGCCACCAGGCTCTTCCCGAGCGGCGTTGCGCGCAGGCGTTCGAGGTCGAGCGCGAGGACGACACGGGCCTCGGCGGGCACCAGCGCGAGCCGCGCCCGCAACTTCGCCATTTCTGGCGAGCTCGCCTTTCCCGCGGTGTCGAGGGGTAGTCGCCGGCAGGCCGCTAGCGAGGCCAGCACGAGGAACGCGAGGGCGAGGGCAAAACCGGCGTGGCGGTGAGAGCGCTTTGGCAAGTAGAAACTCGCGATGAAATCGCGCAATGTTATCCCGGACATGATGCCCTGGTCACGGATGAGCTTCAAAGGACAGTCGGTTTGGGTGCGCGTCGGCGACGATGGTCGCCCCGCTCTCGACTCGGACGGCCGCGCCGAGATGAAGTATCGCGAAAGCGACACGCGCACCTACCGGCCCTTGCCGGGCAACCTGGGGACGGATGCGGTCGCGCCGGCCGAGCCCGCCCGCCCGGCGTCGGGACCGCGCCCGGGCCATATCCACAAGCCCGCCGCCGCGCCGTCGGGCGACACCGTGCACGTGTGGACGGACGGCGCCTGCTCTGGCAATCCCGGGCCCATGGGCATCGGCATCGTGGTCGTGGCCGGCGAGAAGCGCCGGGAGCACGGCGAATACCTGGGCCGGGGCACCAACAACATCGCCGAGCTCACGGCCATCCGTCGCGGCCTCGAGATCGCGGGCGAGCTCGTCTCCGGCCAAAACCGGCCGTTCCGCGTCTACAGCGATTCGAGCTACGCCATCGGGCTGCTGTCGCAGGGATGGAAGGCCAAGGTCAACCAGGAGCTGGTGGCGGAGCTGCGCGAGTTTTTGCGCGGCTATCGCAGCCTGCGCATGGTGAAGGTGGAAGGCCACGCCGGCGTAGCGGAGAACGAGCGCTGCGATCTGCTCGCCCGCCAAGCCATCGCTCGCAACCGCCACCTGTGAGGTTTCCGCTCCGCTACTGGCCTTTGAGTTGGTCGAGCTTCTTCTCGATCATGGCGCGGTCGTTGGCCTTGGGCGACGCCTTCAAGTAGAGCTTGAGCTGCTTGACCGCGTCGGCCGACTTCCCCGCCTGCGCGTAGGCGAGGCCGAGCCCGCGGTGGCTCGCCGGATCCTTGGGGTTCAACTTGAGCGCCTGGTTGAACTCGGCGATGGCTTCGGTCGGGTTGCCTTTGAAGAGCTTATCGTTGCCACGTTGGTAGGCCTCGTTGGCGCGCCGAAAGTCGTCTTCCGTCGGCTTGCCGCCGCTGGGCTTGGGTTCAGAGGGCGGGCTCGCCGGTTCGGCCTTGGCCTTTTCGGCATGCGCCGGCTTCTCGACGTGGGCCGGTTTTTCCGCCGGAGCGGGTTTCTCTGCCGCGGGCCTGGCCGCGTGGGCCGGCTTCTCCGCCGCAGCTGGCGCCGCGGGCGCTGGCGCCGCGAGCGCCGGCTTGGGCGCCAGGGCCGTGGGCTCTTCGCTCGGCACGGGCGTGGGTTCGATGAGGGGTTTGGACTTGGCGGCGGGGCCCCGTTCTTCCTGGCCCGCGCTCTCGGTTTTCGTCTTGCCGCGCAGGAGCACCACCCCGACCACCCCGGCGCCGCACAGGAGCAGCACGAGGAAAATGATGAGGCCGGCCTTGCTCGAAGGGGGCTTGGGCACGTCGGCGTCATCGGCCTCGTCACTCCGTCTGCTGGTAGTGAAGCCGGTCCGGGGCTTGCCGCCCTTTCTGGACAGCGGCTTGGCCTTGGCCTTGCCCCGGGTTGGCGTGGGCCTGGGACTCGGTTCCGCCGGCGGCTCCGGCTCTTCGGACACCTCGCTTCTCGCGGCCGCATCCTCTTCGTAGCCAAGCCGTTCGAGGTTCGCGGGCGACGCGTCTCCGTGCACGGCGGCTTCGAACATCACCGTCGGCGCCGGCTGGTTCGGCTTGGGCATGGGCTGGGCGGCAGGTGGTTCCGCGGCTTCCGGTGCATCACTGACGTCCACGTCGAATCCGCCCATCTCCGCGACAACAGGCGCGGGGGCGACCGGCCCCGACTTTTGCGCCGGGGCAGCTTCGGCGATGGCATTGCGCTGGAGCGTGGGCGCGTCGGCTAGGGCTTCCTTCGTGGTGAAGGGGACAGGTTGGGGGCTCGACGGGGGCACGGGCTTGGGAACGGGCTGGGGAACGGGCTGGGGAACGGGCGCCGCGGGGGCAGGCGCCTTGTCCCCGAAACGGCTGGGCAGAGGCACGCCAGCGCCCCATAGCATGGTTTTCGCCGCCGCCTTGGGCGGAGCAGGCGCGGGCTGGGGGGGCGCCGCGGCTGCGGGGGCCGAGGCGCCGGCCGCAGCCGCGACCGGCTTGCCACAGTAGGGGCACTTGGCGTTGGCATCGTTCGCCCCGGTCCAATTCTGCGGTAATGACAACCGGCAATTGGGGCACTTCGTCGGAATCATTGCATCCTCGTCACGGGCGGGACCGGTGCCGCCGGCGGCGTCGCGGCTGGTGGATAGGCTGCGGGCGGTGGGTAGGCAGCGGGCGGTGGATAGGCTGCGGGCGGTGGAGCAGCCGCCGGTGGTGGGTATGCGGCGGGCGGCGGAGCAGCCGCGGGCGGCGGGTAGGCCGAAGGTGGAGCGGCCGCGGGCGGTGGGTAGGCCGAAGGCGGGTAGGCGGAGGGCGGGTAGGCGGAGGGCGGGGCAGCCGCGGGCGGCGGGGTGGCGGGTCGAGGTGACGGTTGGGGAGCAGGCGTGGGTGGGGGAGCCGCCGCGGATGCGGGGCCAGCCGGGCGTGTCGTCGCAGCCTGGTAAGCGGCCGGCTGGGGAGCGGGAGCAGGCACGGGAGCGCCCGGGCGTGTGGTCACCGGGGCCGGCGCGTTGGGAGCCGGCATGGCAGCCCCGGCGGGCGCGGCCATTTGGGAGCCCACTGCCGAGGCAATGAGCTTGTCCAGATCCTCGCCCGTGACCGCGGCGGGGTAGGTCTCCTCGGCCTGGCCCGAGACGCCGAGCTTGTCCCGGTCGAAGAGGATGACCTGAATCCGCGTGCTGGCTTTCGCCTTCTTCCTCTTGCCCTTGCCGCCGATCTTCTCGACCTCGGCCCACAGAAGGCGGTCGGCTTCGACGAGCCTGGCGATTCGTAGATAGCAGCCGTCGGTCGGCTCGGCACATTCGGATTGCAACTGGGCGGTCTCCATGCTCACCGTGGCCATGGTCGCGTCACCCGCGCCGACCAGCTTGACGTGGGCAAGTTTGGTGTTGATCTCCTCCGCCGCTTCCGGCAACGCCAGCTTGTCGAGCGGCAGGACGACCAACCGGGCCACCTTGGGCGGAGGTGGCGGCGGCGGTAGCGGCGGAGGCGCGGGCCGGGCCACCTCCGTGGGACGTGTCGGCTTCGGGTGGGCGCAGCCGAGCAAGGCTGCCGCCAGAACCAGGGGAACGACCAGGACGCGGGGACTTGGTAGATAGGCCATCGCCCGCCATTTATACCTCATCGCAGAAAAGCGGGAAATGACTGTGCTCTCCACGGGTCCGCCCGTGCCGAGTGTGAACCTCGGGTCCCTGTGTGATATACGCTGCCTCTCTGACCATGGCCGCCGCAGCGTTCTATGATTTGGACGGCACCCTGTGCCGCACGAACCTGGTGCATGCGTTCGCGTACAACGCACGCAACCAGCAGGGGCTGGTCCGCAGCCTTCTGCGCACGCTCTCGACCGTGGCCAGCATCCCCGCGTTCGTGGCCGCCGACTTCTTCGATCGGCGGCTGTTCAACGACATCTTTTTTCGCCGCTACAAGGGCGAATCGGAGGACCGCCTGCGTTATCTGGCCGAGGAGCTGTTCGACAAGGTGATTAAGCCGTCGATCTATCCGGGCGCCTACCAGCTCATCGAGAAGTCGCGCCAGCTCGGGCTGCGCCAGGTTCTGGTCACCGGGGCCATCGACTTCACCGCGCTACCGCTCGTGCGCCACCTGGGGCTCGACGACATGGTGACCAACCACCTCGAATTCGTGGATGGCAAGGCGACCGGCCGCCTCTTGCCGCCGGTGATGGCGGCCGCCACCAAGGCGAGCTGGATGCGCATCTACGCCGAAAAAGAGGGGCTCAATCTCTCCGAATGTTATAGCTACTCGGACAGCATGAGCGACCTGCCCATGCTCTCGGTGGTCGGCCACCCCACGGTGGTCAACCCGGACTTCCGCCTAAAAAACACGGCCTTGCAGCATGACTGGCCGATTCTGGATCTGCGATAACCAATCGAAACCATGATGAGCAAGCGTGACACCAAGACCCTGCGTGGACCCGTGCCCCGCCACAAGGAAGGCGACGAGGTCGTCTATATCGACAGCGACTCGGCGCCGCGTCTGATCTTCTCGGGCGAGGACATCCTGTGCGAGGATTTGCCCGTTGGCACGCGCGTGGTGTACGGCAAGCCGCCCATCGAGGGGTTGCACAACCCGGGCGCGGCGATTCGTTACGCCATCAACCACCCGCTCGACGCCGACCCACTCTACGCGCAGCTCGCGCCGGGGATGCGCGTGACCATCGCGCTCGACGATATCAGCCTGCCGTTGCCGCCGATGCGCACGCCGGACATCCGGCAGACCATCCTGGAGATCCTGCTCGAGCTTCTCGACGCCAACGGCGTGGACGACATCCACCTCGTCATTGCCAACTGCCTGCACCGCTACATGACCGAGGCCGAGATGAAGCGCATGGTGGGCAAGAAGATCTTCGACGCCTTCTACCCTGATCGCTACTACAACCACGACGGCGAGGACCCCGACAACCTTGTCCACCTGGGCAAGACCGCCCACGGCGAGCCCATCAACATCAACCGGCGCTGCGTGGAGAGCGACCTCGTCATCTACGTGAACATCACCCTGGTGCCCATGGATGGTGGGCACAAATCGGTGGCAGTGGGGCTGTGCGACTACGAAAGCGTGCGCGTGCACCACGAGCCCGACACCCTGCTCGGCTGCGACAGCATGATGGATCCGCCGCGCTCCATGCTCAGCACCAAGATCGAGCGTCAGGGCGCCATCGTCGACCAGCACATGAAGGTGTTCCACATCGAGACCGCGCTCAACAACCGCATGTTCGCCAACGCGACGGCGTTCCTGGGCAAGAACGAGGACGAGTTCTCCGAATTCGACCGCATGAAGTACGAGGCCATGCGCTTCGGCCTCGGCAAGCTGCCCACGGCCGCGAAGCGCAAGATCTTCTCGGCCATCCCCTCGGAATACGAACTGGTCGCCTGCTATGCGGGCAAGACCGACCCGGTGCATGCGCGCATCCTGGCCAAGCTCTACGACCAGTACATGGTCAGCCTCAAGGGCCAGAGCGACATCGTCATCTTCCCCATCCCCTACGTTTCACCGTACAGCATCAACTCAATTTTGAACCCCATCCTGGTTCAGGTCATGGGGCTAGGCTACTTTCACCAGTTTTATCGGGGCAAGCCCGTGCTGCGCAAGGGCGGGGCGCTCATCCTGTGCCATCCCTGCCTCGACGAGTTCGACCACAAGTTCCACCCCAGCTACATCGAGTTCTTCAATCGCCTGCTGCCCGAGACGCGCGACTCGCACACGCTGCAGCACAAGTACGAGGAAGAATTCGCGCGCAACCCGAGCTACATCGAGATGTACCGGCGCGGGAACGCCTACCACGGCGCGCATCCCTTCTTCATGTGGTACTGGGGCGAGCCCGGCCGCCAATACGCGGGCAAGATCATCGTGGCCGGCGCGAAGAACGCCCACGTGCCGGCGCGCATGGGCTGGGATCGCGCCGACTCCCTCACCGAGGCCATCTCGATGGCGCGCAGTTTCGTGGGCCCGTCGGCGTCGATCACCCTGATGAAGTGGCCGCCCATCGTCATGGCGGATGTCGAGTAGGCTGGCAAATCGGCAAATCGGCAGATCGGCAGATCGGATAGACAGGGCATGAGCGCACAAGTGGCAGCAACGACTTCCGTTCTCTCGGTGCGGGAGATCTACCGCGGCCGCCATGTCTTCGTGCTGGGCGCGACGGGCTTCCTCGGCAAGGTCCTGCTCAGCATGCTCCTGCACAATTTCCCCGAGGTTGGCCGCGTCTACGTCATGGTCCGGCGCGGTACAGGCACGTCGAGCGAGGCGCGCTTCTGGGACCAGGTGGTGCCGTCGCATCCGTTCGATCCGCTGCGCGAGCAACACGGCGGCCTGGAGAAGCTGCGTGCGTTTTTGCAGGACAAGATCCGGGTGGTGGACGGCGACATCACCGAGCCCCATCTCGGACTCGACGAGGAAGAGGCCGCGCGGGTGGCGGGCGACATCGACGTGGTCATCAACTCGTCGGGCAAGGTGACCTTCAATCCACCGCTCGAATCCGCCTTGCGCACCAACGTGCAGGGCATTCGCAACATCATCGCCTTCGTCAAGCGCATGCGGCGCCCGGCGCTCATCCACACCAGCACTTGCTTCGTGGCCGGCAATCGCAGCGGCGAAATCTGGGAAAGCGAGCCACTCGACGGCTACTTCCCGCGCGGGCGCGAGCTGCCGGCGACCCATTTCAACGTCGAGCAGGAGATCGCCGACTGTGCCCGGATCGCCGCCGAGGTGCGCGCCCAGGCCGAGGACGCGCAGGTGGTGGCGCGGTTGCGCCAGAAGGCGCGCGATTTTTTGCGCCAGGCGAATCGCGATCCGGACGACGAGGCGGCGCTCAAGATGGGCCTGGCGCGCGAGCGCAAGGACTGGATTCGCAGCGAGCTCACCGAGCGTGGCATCCGGCGCGCGAACGAGTGGGGCTGGCCCAACATCTACACCTACACCAAGAGCATCGGGGATCAGCTCGTGGCGCGCGAAACCGGGATCGCGCGCTCGATCGTTCGTCCGGCCATCGTCGAGAGCTCGATCGCCTATCCCTTCCGCGGCTGGAACGAGGGCTTCACGACCTCGGCGCCGCTCGTCTACCTGGCGCTCAAGGGCCAGAACAAGCTACCGGTGTCGGAGTCACTCATTCTCGACATGGTGCCGGTGGATCACATCGCGGGGGGCATGCTGATGGTGGCGGCGCAAGCCTGCGTGGAAGCGCCGGCGCTGGTGCACCAACTCGCGGCCGGCGACCTCAATCCCTCGCGTATCGGCCGCGTGACCACGCTGACGGGCCTCTACAAGCGGCAGCGGTTCCAGAGCAAGGAAACCGGCAACAAGTTCCTCAACGAGCTGGCCGCGCGCATGGAATTCCGGCCGGTGAGCTACGAGGAATACGACCGGACATCGTTGCCACTCGTCAGCCGGATGACCGAAAGGGTCTCCGACGCGCTCGACCAGGTCCGCCCGCGCTGGGGCGGCGGCCGCTTCACGCACTGGGTGGACCAGGTCAAGAAGAAGGTCGACGACGTCAAGCGCATCACCAAGGACGCCAGCCGCGACATCGACCTCTTCCGGCCGTTTATCCTCGACAACGAGTACGTCCTGCGCGCCGACAACATCCGTGCCCTACGCGACCGCCTGCCGCCCGACGAGCGCCCTCTCGTGCCCTGGTCGCCCGAGACCATCGATTGGTACGACTACTTCATGAACATCCACTTCCCCGCCTTGCAGAAGTGGGTGTTGCCCGAGCTCGACGAAACCTACGCGCCCAAGCCCAAGAGCGTGTACGCCTACCGCGACCTGCTCGAACTGTTCGACACCACGACCAAGCTGCACGCGACCCGGGTTGCGATGCGGATGGAGCGCGGTGGGCGCCAGGAATCGTACAGCTTCCGCGATCTGCACGAGCTGGCAGCGCGGGCTGGGACGTTCCTGGTCGGCCAGGGCATCAAGACCGGCGACCGGGTGATCCTCTTCGCCAAGAACTCGCCGGAATGGCCGATGAGCTACTTCGGGATTCTCAAGGTGGGTGCGACCGCGGTCCCCGTCGCGCACGATTCGACCTCCGCCGAGGTCGTGAACATCGCGCGGGCCTCGGGGGCGGTTGGCCTGATCATCGGCGAGGATCTGCTGGACAAGCGACCGACGCTCGCGGGCGAGTTGGCGGACGCGGGACTGGCGACGCAGATTTGGCCCTTCGCAGCGGTCTTCGAGCTTCTCGACCAGGCGGTGGAGAGCGAGCGCAAGAAGTCCCTGATCACCAAGCACGCGGCCGACGCCGTGGCTTCGCTGATTTTTACCTCGGGCACCACCGGCAATCCCAAGGGCGTCATGCTCAC
>PNBO01000261.1:0-13937 GCA_003136095.1 Myxococcales bacterium | reverse complement strand
CCGAGATTCTGGCATCCGCGGTCAAGGCGCTGGCCGACGCCAACTTCGAGGTGCGCGCGCGCACCGGCGTGGATCTCGGCATGCTGCTGTTTCTGCCGGTGCACGAGAAGCTGGGTGGCCGCATCCGCTACATGATCAGCGGCGGCTCGGCGCTGCCACCGGATGTGCTCAAGACCTTCTACGGCATGGGGTTCGATTTCTTCGAAGGCTACGGCCTGACCGAAACCTCACCCGTGCTGGCGGTCAGCACACCGAAGAAGAAGCCGCTCGCCGGCTCGGTGGGGCAACCGCTGGCCGGGGTCGAAGTCAAGATCGACAACCCGGACAATTCCGGCGTGGGCGAGGTCATCGCCCGTGGCAAGAACGTGATGGCCGGGTACTGGCACGACGAGGAGGCGACCCGCCACGCGCTTCGCGACGGCTGGTTCCACACCGGTGACCTGGGCCGCTTCGACGAAGATGGCAACCTCCACATCGTCGGGCGCAGCAAGGACATCATCATCGATGCCAACGGCAAGAACGTCTATCCCGATGAGATTGAGGAGCTGTACAAAGGCTCGCCCTACGTCAAGGAGCTTTCGGTGGTCGGCCTGCCCGACGGCGCGGCCGAACACGTCGCGTGCGCGGTCGTGCCCGACGAGCAGGTCGAGCCCACGTTGCCGCTCGCCGAGGTCAAGCAGAAGATCGAGGCTCACTTCCGGGCGGTGTCGGCCTCGCTGCCCTTCTGGAAGCGGGTGCGCACGCTGGAGTTCTGGGAAGGCGAGCTGCCGCGCACCAGCACGCGCAAGGTCAGGCGCCGCGACGTCATGGCGGATCTGCGTGCGCGCCACGAGAGAGGGCAGGCCGACCAGGCCGTGGACGAGACCGCGCGCAACGCGGAGGCCGGTCAGAGTTGGTTCCTGGAGATCGTGGCCGATGCCTGTGGCAAGCCCTACTCCTCGGTGCACATGTGGAGCGTGCTCGACGAGCTGGGATTCGACAGCTTGACGTACAACGAGCTGGCGGCCGGCCTGGAAAATGCGGGCGTGCACATCTCCGAGGGCGCGGTCTTCGCCAGCGCCCGGGATGTCAACGCGCTCTACGACATGGTGATGGGCAAGCGGCACCTCGCCTCGCTAGAAAAGCGCGAAAACCGCAAGACCGTCGACAACGAGGCCGATGACGTCAAGTTGCCGTCGCCGGTCGCGTGGCTGGGCAAGCGCGGGCTGGCCAAGGCGCAGCGCTGGTTCTACACGCAGGCGCTCCAGACCAAGGTGCGCGGGGAGGCGTACATCCCGCAGCATACGAACTTCCTCGTGGCCGCCAACCACTCGTCCCACCTCGACATGGGCGTCCTCAAGGTCGCGCTGGGCGACGCTGGCCACGAACTGGCCTCGCTGGCGGCCGCGGACTATTTCTTCAAGAACAAGTGGCGGCGCGCCTACTTCAAGAACCTGACCAATCTCGTCCCCATGGAGCGCAGCGGCTCGATCCGCAAGTCGCTGGGCATCGCCGAGCGCGTGCTCAGGGGCGGCAAGAGCCTGGTGCTCTTCCCCGAGGGCACGCGGTCGCGCACCGGCGAGATGACGGAATTCCTGCCCAGCCTCGGCTATCTGGCGTTGCACGCCGACGTCGGCGTCCTGCCGGCCTACATCGAGGGCGCGCATGCCGCCATGCCGGTCGGCGCGACCATCCCCAAGAAGCGTGAGCTAGGCGTCTATTTCGGCCCATTCCTCACCATTGATTTCCTACGCCAGCTCACTGCCGGCATGGCCCACCAGGAAGCCTGGCGGCTCTGTTCGGCCTTGACCCAACGGATCGTCGAGAACTTGCGTGACGGCGTCACGCCACGTTTCGATGCCGAGAGCGTGCGCCGGGCCTGGAACGGCGAGAAGCTGGGGACACTCGAACCGCCACCGTTCCGCACGCGCGGCCGGAGGACTTCGGGGGGGAGGCCCGCGTGAAGGTTCTGGTCACCGGCGGGACGGGCTTTCTCGGTTGCCACTTCATGGACGAGCTGTGCAAGCGCGTGGAGGGTTCGCAGATCCGCGTGCTCTCGCTCTTCGATACGCCCGCCCTGCAAGCCCATGGCGTGGAGGTGGTGGTCGGCACCGTGACATCGCCAGCCGACGTGGCCCGCGCCATGGACGGCGTCACGCACGTCTACCACTTGGCCGGTTTTGTCTCGCGCCGGCCCGCGGACGCGCACCTGATGTTCGACGTGCACGTCAACGGCACCCGTGTCGTGTGCCAAGCGGCGGCCGCGGCGGGCGTCCAGCGCATCGTGATGTCCTCGACCAGCGGCACCATCGCCATCTCCGTGCGCGAGGACGAGTGGCCGGACGAAAGCTCGCCGCCACCGATGGCCCTCATCGCGCGCTGGCCGTACTACGCGAGCAAGCTCTACCAGGAGGCGGCGGCTCGCCAGTTCTGCGGCGACAAGGTCGAGCTCGTCATGGTGAACCCCAGCTTGCTCCTTGGCCCCGGCGACGAGCGCATCGGCTCCACCCGCGAGGTGGTGTCGTTCCTGGCCGGCGACGTGCGCGTCGTGCCCCCGGGCGGCATCAACTTCGTCGACGCCCGTGACGTGGCGGCGATCATCCCGGTGGCCATGGCCAAGGGCCGGCCGGGCGAGCGCTATCTGCTTGGCGGCCACAACATGACCTTCGCCGAGTACTTCGCCCGCATGGAGCGGCTGAGCAAGGAGTACTCCCCCCGCGTGCAGCTCAAGGGCGACTGGCCGCATCTGGCCGCGCGCGCGCAGGCCGCGCTCTTCAAGGCTTTCGGCCGCACGCCGCCCATCGAACCCACCGCCGCCGATCAGGCCAAGTACTTCTGGTACTTCGACGGCAAGAAGGCCCGCGAGAAATTGGGCTTTGCGCCCCGGGAGGCGAGTGCCACCATCTTCGACACGATTACCTACGTGCGCGAGCACCACCTGGGCAACGGTGCCTTCGCCAAGCAGAGCTAGAACGCCTGAATCGCCTGCAACATGCCGGTACGGCCGAGCTGGGGATAGTCGATGCCGGCGAACCCAGGATCGGCGTAGCGGACGTTGGCCAGGTTGCGCAGGACCAGCACCAGCGTGGTTTCCTTGTGCGCGAGCAGGTGGAGACCCACGGTTCGGAGGCAGCCGCCAAGCAGAACGTAGGCGGGCAATTCGTACTCCCCGCCGGCCTCCAGGGTGTTCGCGCTGCTTGAACGGCGACTGCTGACATACGAGAGCTCGGCGCTTGCCCGCAACGGCAGGCGAGGAATCTCGGCGCTGGCGCCGGCATTGGCCACCACGACGGGGTAGGCGGCATTGCTCCCGCTCGACAGATCCGCGACGTAGTTGTCTTCGCTGAGCCGGACGACGGTGTGATTGATGGTCAGGTTGGCGTAGGCGGCCAGCTTTCTTCGGTAGTCGAAGCGCAGCTCGGTTTCCCAGGAAAGCGAACCAACGCGCGACATGTTGAGCGCCACCTCGTTGATGCCCCGCTGGGCGAATGCCGCCTGGTCGAGGAGATAGCTGTACGCGAGGCCGCTCTTGACCAGCAGGTAGCGGTAGGGGCGGTACGAGAGCTGCGCCTCCACGGTGTGCACGTAGGAAGGCTTGAGCTGGTCGTTGCCGGCGATGTCACCCGGCACGAGCGGCGAGCCGTAGAGAAGCTGGGGCGAAGGCGCCTTGAAGGCGCTGCCGTAGAGGATCTTGAGGTGCAGGTTGTCGCGTAAGGCCGCAACCCCACCGAGGCGGCCGCTGACCCTGTCGCCGTACACGCTGTGATGGTCGTAGCGCAGGCCGCCGGTGAAGGTGAGGGGGGACCATGGCGACCACATCACCAAGGCATTGGCGCCCACGTTGCTCAGGTATTTGCCGCCCATGGCGGCCGAAGCCAGCACTTCGTCGCCGGCCAGCTCACCCGTCGCGGTGGAAAGCGAGGTCTTGAGGACATCGTAGACGGTGGGTAGATCCTCGTAGTCCAAGATCATGCCCGCGCCGAGCAGCACGTTGAAGGAGTCGTTCGGGTGCCATGCGGTTTCGATGCTGGCGTCGAAACCGCGGTAGCCGAAATCGCGGCGGACGTAGAACAGGTCACTGCCAACCTCGATGCGGTCGCGCGCAGTGGGGCCGCCGTAGAAGCCCAGCCCGCTGACCCGCAGGTCCAGGTCAGGGGCCAGGGCGGCCTCGAAGTTGAGCCCGAGCGTGCCTTGCCGGAGCGAGATGTTGGTGCCGTTGCGGTGGCCGTCGCTGTCGAGGTTGTGGGTCAGTTGCTCCCAGTCGGCGAACTCGGCGGCCCGGTCGATCTCGGACAGATATCCGGTCAGCGCGAGCGAGGTGCGCCGGCCGAACGCGTAGCTGGCCCTGGCCAGAGCGACGGTCGAGTCGAGGGTCATGTCGCGGGCCCGGAGATCCGCCGGCGCATAGCTCGGAAGCTTGGGCGAGGGCGAACTGGCCGGGAGTTGCAGCCCGGAGCGATCCTCCGCGCTGGTCTTGAGCGATGCCAGGAATTGCCAACCCGCGGAACTGGCCCCGATGGCCATGTCCTGTCCCCAGGTGTTGCCGCCCTCATGGTTGCCGACCAGCGCGATCTCCCCGCCCTGCATCTGGTCGGGCCGGCGAGTCACGACGTTGATGACACCGAGGAAGGCGTCGGCGCCGTAGAGGGACGAGGCCGGGCCGCGAATGATCTCGATCTGCTGGACCGCCGACAGTGGCACGAGCTCGGCGCCGAGCCAGTTCCCGGCGGTGGAACGGAAGGCGACCGAGTGGCCGTCGATCATCACCTTGACCAGGCCGCTCTCGGAGCGGAGGCCGCCGGAGATGCCCCGCACCGCCAGGTTGGGGATGATGTGGTCGTTCACGACGTAGACACCGGCTACATGCCGCAGCACCTCGTCCACCGACTGATACCCCCAACGCTGGATCTCCTCGCGATCGATCACGGTGGTGATGGCGGGCGCTCGGTCTTCCCCGATCTCGGACTTGGTCGCCGTGACGACGACGTTCTCGAGCAGGGCCGCCAGGTCGAGCTCGCTCAGGTCCTGGCCCTTGATGGCGCTCAACATGTCGACGACCTCGTTCTCGACGGCCGTGCCGTTCTCCTCGGCCGGTGGCGGCGCCCAGGGTTCGCTAGCGGGAAGCGCGGGGACGCCGACCTCGGCTTCGGCGGGCGCGCCGATCTCGACGGGCGCCGTGCCGGCGTCGGCGGGCCGGGTGTCCGTCGGGGGCAATGCGTCGGTCTGGGCCACGGCCGACCCCGCCGGCCAGGCCACGGCAAAGCCAGAGGCGACGAGCAGGAGCCGCCGTCGGCGCACGACACTGGCCGGGTGGTTGCGCTTCCTCATGGCGGCGTTTTGTATCCGGGGTACACCTCCGCGTCGCTACACTGTTCGGAGTCGATGTTGTGGAAGGTGTTTCCGATGATCTGCCAGATGGTGGCGCGGTTCTCGATGGAGTCACCGTCCAAGCTCAAGACATAGTTGCCCGCGGCTCCACTGTACTGGACCTTCCCCCCTGCCAGCACCAGCGCCAGGCCCGCGGCCAGGCTGTCGTAGGAAACGACTTGATCGGAGATTGTGGTCACGTCTTGCAGGTGGAGCTTGAAGGTTCCGGGATCCGGGATGGCGCCGGTCTGGGCAATGCCCTCGGCGATGGCCAGGGCAAGCAGGGCCACGGCGTCGAAGTAGTAGTGCGACCCCGCCAGGGGGGGCACGCCGGTTGCGGCTTGGAAGTAGCGATCGAAGTCGCCTGCATTGGGGCCCAGGTCCGGCGAGATACCCTGGATGCCCTCCAGCACGCCGGCCGGCACGTTGCGCAGCAGGGCCGGGTTGTTGAGCGTTGGGCCGAGATAGAACCTGCCGACCTTGCCCCGCACGACCCATTCCTGCAGGAAGCCCGCGCCGACGGAGGGCGAGGTGATGAGCAGGCTCGCGTCGGGGGAGAAGCGCTCGATGGTCGCGAATACCTCGTCGAAGGAAGAGCCGCTCGCGGGCAGCTGCAGGCCGGGCAGCAAGGTGCCACCCATGTTGGTGAACACGCGGCCGAAGATGGTGGCGAAGGTGCCGCTGTAGTCGTCGGGATCGGTGACGGCGTTGGCCTGCGTGACGCCATCCTTGATCATGCGCTTGGCCAGGGCGCAGGCCAGGTAGTTGGGCGATGGGGAAAGGCGAAACCAGACCGCGTCCGCGCTCGGATCGTGGATCTGCGGCGAAGCCAGCCCAGGCAAGAGGTTCACCATGTTGTAGGTTTCGATGGCGTCCTTGATCTGATAGGCGATCCTCGGCTCCTCCGGTCCGATGAAGAAGGGGATGGTGGTTCTTGAGATGTTCGCCGCCTGCAAGAGATCCTTCGTCTCCTGGGTGCCGCGCTCGTCGTCGGAGTGGCTGTCGCGCACCTCGAGGGCCAGGGGCCGGCCGGCAAGCCCGCCGGCCGAATTCACCAGGTCGATGGCCAGACGCATGGCTCGCTCGAGCGCGACACCGGAAGCCGCGCGTTCGCCCGAGAATGGGAGGGTCGTGCCGATGCGGATGGCGTTGGCGGGATCGGTGTGGTCCTGTGGCGAGACGCAGGCGAAACCGGCGCACCCCACCGCCACGGCCAAGGCGAGCGAGGGGCGGCTTGGCCGCCGCCTGACGGCGCTCCTCGATCGGGAACGTGTTTGTGAGTCGAGCGGGGCGAGCATCGAAGCAGGTTCGCAACGCGTGGTCAAGATCCGACGATGTCAGCTATTGATGCCAAGCGAACTTAGGTAGTCGATATAATTGGCGTAGTTGTCACTGGTAATGATGTCTAGCCCAGTGTCGAGCAGGAAGCCATCGACAAGGATGGGCTGGATCAGCGCCGCGGTCTTCGCCGGGCCGATAGTTTCGATACTGTACGGCACGAGCACGCCGAGCTCGCCCATGTAGTACTGGCGCTGCACCGCGATGCCGTAGAAGTAGCCCTGGTCGAAGTAGGTCTTGGTCGCCGCCTCCATGTCGAAGCCGACGATCTGGATGCCGCCCTTCTTGCCCACCGCCTCGACGGCGGCGGCGCAGCGGTCGGAATCGGAATACATGCACAGCAGGCCCTTGATGTTGAGGGTCGGATCGGAGATGGCCGCGACGATGGACGCCAGGTCGGTGTCGTCGTTCCAGACCACCGGGATGCGTGGGGCGACCGTCAGGCCGGCGGCGGCGGCGCCGTCCTCGGCTCCCTGCGCGCGCTCCAGCCCGCTTTCCCAGCTTGGGTCCGTGGTGCCGAAGACCGCGACGGCGTCTCCCGTGTTGAGCACCTTGCGGATGGTGCTCGCCGCGGTCAACCCGGCCTGGTAGTTCGCGGTTGCGATGTTGTAGGCCCGCTGGCTGTCGGGAGAGTCGCTGTCGATGGTGACCACGGGACCGCACTGGGCGACGAATTCGTTGATGTACTGCACGCTGTCTCCGGTCGCCGAGAATGGCGCCACGGCCATCGCTTGGTAGAGCCGGCTATCGAGGTACTTCTGGATGTACTTGTTCTGTTCGACAGCCTTGACGTCTTCGGAGACCGACTCATCGACGATGAGCGGAGCTTCCACGACCGTCGGACAGACCAGGCGCCCGCTCATGCGGTTGGCTCCGATCGCGATCGGGGCCCAGAACCCCGTCACGTCCTTGAGAAGCACCGCCACCGGCGGTTTGGCCGACGGGGCGAGTTTCTTCTGGGTGATGGCGTTGACCAACGAGTCGATGACGTTTTCGATCGCGACCGGCACGAACGGGCTCACCGGCGCCACGGCATCGCCCGGCGCGGGCCCGCTGTCGCGTCTCTCCCCCATGCCGCCGCAGGCGCTGGCGAGCAGTACCGCGACGACGACCGACAGGATAACTTCATGCCGCATCGCTACCTCCTGATTCGATGGATGCGTAGGGAAATGGCAGCACATCCCGGCGAGTGATGCAACCTTCCACGGCTAGCTTCGCCTCAGCCGGTGAACGAATTCGGCCTCGTCGATCACCTCGATGCCCAGACTTTGCGCCTTGGACAGTTTCGAACCGGGCTCCGCGCCCGCCACCAAGAAGCTGGTCTTCTTCGAGACGCTCGAGGTGACGCGAGCGCCGGCGCTTTCCGCGGCCGCGGCGGCCTCGTCGCGTCCGAAGCCGGCGAGCGTGCC
Source organism: Myxococcales bacterium (assembly GCA_003136095.1). Lineage (GTDB taxonomy): Bacteria > Myxococcota_A > Polyangia > Fen-1088 > Fen-1088 > Fen-1118. Next base: position 5,844 of record PNBO01000261.1, on the reverse strand, counting down.
GGTGATGACCACGATCCTGCCCTGCAACGGGAGGATAGACGGGCTGGTCGCCGGCGTCTCGTCGCGCATGCGCAGGCCAGCTTGCCCCAGCCTTTCGACGAGCTCCAGGTTTTCGCTGGCGCGAAACCATTCGTGGACGGCCCCCGCAATCTCGGGGCCGACGCCCTCGACGGTTTCCAGCTCCTCGAGGCTGGCCGCCGCCAGGGCGGCGATGGACGCAAAACGCCGGGCGAGAAGCTGGGCCACGTGCGTTCCCACCCGATGGATGGAAAGCCCGACGAGCAGCCGCGCCAGCGGACGATCCTTCGAGGCCGCAAGCGCGGCGAGCAGGTTCCGCGCGGATCGCTCGCCGAAGCCGGGCAGGGCGGCCAGACTCTGCTCGTCGAGCCGGTACAGGTCCGAGGGATCCGTCACCCATCCGCGTTCCATGAGGAGCGTGATGGTTTGCTCGCCCAGGTGCTCGATATCCATCGCGTCCGGCGAGCCGAAGTGAAAGAGCCAGCGCGCGCCCTGGGCCGGGCAGTCCTTCTTGTTGGGACAGCGCCAGTCCGCCTCGTCGCCCTTGCGCACGAGCATGGCGCGGCAGTCCGGGCACTCGCGCGGGAACGGCCACGGCCGGCTTCCCGGCGGGCGTTTCTCCAGTACCGGCCCCACCACCTCGGGAATCACGTCTCCCGCGCGGCGGACGATCACGGTGTCGTCCTCACGCACGTCCTTGCGCCGGATCTCGCTTTCGTTGTGCAGCGTCGCCGACGACACGGTCACGCCGCCCACGACGACCGGCTCCAGCTCGACGTAGGGTGTGACCCGGCCGGTACGTCCGGTGTTGACGGCGATGCGCAAGACCCGCGTGGTCTTCTCCTCGGGCGGGTACTTGTACGCGATGGCCCAGCGGGGGGCGCGGCTGGTGGCACCGAGCTCCCGGCGCTGGTCGTAGCGGTCGACTTTGATGACGATGCCGTCGATCGGATAGTCGACCTGGTGGCGCTGGCGGTGCCATTTGTCGACGAAGGCCACGACCTCGGCGAGCGACGCCGCCGCTTCGATGGTCGGGTTGACGGGCAGGCCGAGAGCGCGCAGGCGCGCGAGATCCTCCGAGTGCCGCGTGGCGCGCTGCCCCGCGGTGGCCTCGCCGGGCGCGCCCACGCCGTAGCACCACAGGCGCAGGCCGCGACCGGCGGTCACTGCGGCATCCTTCTGGCGCAGGCTGCCCGCGGCCGCATTGCGGGGATTGACCAGGGGCTTGCCCCCACGCGCGGCCAGCTCGCGATTGAGGCGCTCGAAGGTCGAAATGGGCAGGTAGACCTCGCCGCGCACTTCGAGGAGGGGTGGGACACCGGGGCCGCGCAGCCGCGCCGGGATGTCGGCGATGGTGGCCAGGTTGGCAGTGACGTCCTCGCCGACACGGCCGTCGCCGCGGGTCGCGCCACGCACGAACGCGCCGTGCTCGAAGACCAGAGAAATCGCCAGGCCGTCGATCTTCAACTCGCACACGTAATCGATGGCGCCGACGGCGCCGCGCTCGAGCTTGCCGGCCCACGCGATGAGATCCTCCCGCGAGAACGCATTGTCGAGCGAGAGCATGGGCGCCGCGTGGGCAACCGGCGCGAAAAGCGCGGTGGCCGCGCCGCCCACCCGCTGCGTGGGGCTGTCCGCTGTGACCACAGCGGGGAAGCGCGCCTCGATCGCGCGGAGCTCGCGCATGAGCTCGTCGTACTCGGCGTCACTGATGGACGGCCGGTCGAGCTGGTAGTAGCGCCGATCATGCTCGGCGATGGCCGCGCGCAGCTCCGCGACTCGGAGGCGAGCTGCCTCGGGGGAAAACACTGTGGCTACGCTTTGCCCTCAGAAAGGGCCCTCTCGAGGTCGGCCTCGACGGACTCGCGATTCGCCGCTCGCGCCACCGACAACTCCTGGACCACCAATCCGCGCGCGGTATCAAGCATGCGCCGCTCGCCGAACGAGAGCGACTTCGTCTTCTTCAGGCGATGCAGATCGCGGAAGACTTCCGCCACCTCGAAAAGGGAACCCGACTTGATCTTGTCCATGAAGGCGCGATAGCGACGGTTCCAGGTGTGGCGCTCGAACTGCACCACCTTCTCGCGCAGGATTTGCAACACCTCCTCGGCGTCGGCCTTCCCGGCCACGGGACGCAGACCGACCTGCTCGGCCTTGTCGATATGCACGAGGATCTTGAGGTCACTGGTGCTGAGGCGCAGGACATAGAACTCCTGAACCCGGCCGCCGATTTCCTTCTTCTCGATGTCCACGACCTCGGCGATGCCGCGGGAAGGATAGACAGCTTTCTGGCCAATCGTCAGCGTGAGTGCCACCTGCAGGCTCCTTGGTTGACGGCCGTCTGGCCGTTTGGTTTTGCGTCCCCGCCAACACTTTAGCGCAGTTTCTTCCCGCCGGCGCAAGGGTTTCGTTCGTGAGCTCACTCACGGCCAGAGCAGGGTCCACTGGATCTGTCATTGGCCTTGCAGTAGGCTTAGGCCCGTGCCGGCCTCGACGCCGCTTCCCGAGGGAACGCCCGCACGGGGGCCGGAGTTCGTGTCCCCTTCCAGGAGCGCGGTACGGCCGCTCTTCGGGGTGCTGGCTGGCGTAGTTGCGATTGCGCTTTGCGCTATAGTCTTCGGTCCCGCGCTGGAGGGGGATTATGTGTGGGACGACGTCTGGCTGGTCGAGCACAACCAGAACATCATTCGCGCCGACGGCATTGGACGATTGCTCGCAACCGATATGTGGGACAGCGCCCACGGCAAGCCCAGCGTTTGCTACCACCCCGTGCCGATGGCGACCCTTTGGCTCCAGGCACGCGTAACCGGTTTGTCCCTCGTTGCGTTCCGCTTGGGGAACCTCGCCGTTCACCTGATGTGTGCGGTGCTTCTGCTCGTGTTCCTGCGACGCCAGGGCCTCGGCCGGACCGTCGCAACGGCTGCCGCGCTATTCCTTCTTGTGCACCCGAGCGTGACCGAGCCGGTCCTGTGGGTCGTTGGGCGTCAGGACTCCCTCGCCGCGCTGTGTGCCCTCGGCGCGCTCCTCGTGTGGCCCGATGCCACGAGCCGTCGACCGCTGCCGCGTGCCGCGGCCGCGGGACTCTTGTGCGCTCTTGCCTTTCTCTCCAAGGAACCATTCGTCGTTGTCGCCGTACTCCTATTCGCGCGGACGGTGGCTGACCGCGTACCATGGCGCCGCGCCCTGGCCTGGCTTGCGTTCCCGGTCGCAGCGGTCGCCGCGACGGTGATGCTGCGCCACGCGCTCGCGATCCCATCCACGGCAGGCGGCCCGGTCGCTGATTTTCGCGTGCTCGCGACCTACGCCACGATTCTATGGCACTACCTCGCGCAGCTCACGGCGTTCGACAATGGCCCCGCGGTCGTCGCCTTTCGGCCACTCCCCTGGCCCGCGGTAGCCGCGATCTACGCCGCCCTGGCGGCGGCGATCGTGCCGCTCGCTCGGGCCGCTCGGTCCGGCGGCCGGCGAGCCGCCCTGGCGCTGGTCGGCACGACGTGGTTTCTTGTATCCCTGGCACCCCACGTCGTCTCGGTGCCGGCCTTCGGTGTCTACGGTAACCGCTACGCATACTTCCCGCTCATGGGGCTCCTCGTCGTCGGCGCCGCCGCCGCGGACGGCCTTGGCCTCCACGCCCGCCCAGCCCTGCGCCGGCTCGTGCTCCTGGCCGCCACCTTGGTCGTCGTAGTTGCCAGCGCTCGCACGGCGGCGGAGGCTCGGGCTTGGCACGACGACCTCAGCCTGTCCAGCCACCGGCTCGATCCAGAAGACGGATTCGCCTTGCAGGCGCACTCGAGCGTCATCCTTAGGCGATATGGCTGTCAGGCCGCGCTGCCGGAGCTCGACCGCGCCGTCGAGCTCGCGCCGCAGCTAGGGCAGGCATGGCACAACCTCGCCGGGTGCCTGCTCACGACCGGGCGCTTCGACAAAGCGGTGGTCGCGGCCACGCGGGCCCTTGCCCTCCAGCCGAACGACCCGGGCGCCGAGTATAACCTGGGCGCCGCGCTCGTTTTCGCGGGCCACATTTCCAGAGGGATCGCCCACCTTGAAACTGCAGCGCGCCTGAGCCCTGGCCACGTACTCACCGCGCGACTGCTTGCCGGGCTGCGCGCATCGCCCGTGAGCGCCGCCGCGCCGACAACAAGCGCGCCACCGCCACAGCGCTGACGGTCGTGGTGCCGCCCGGCACCCCGCTGGTCCGCCGGCATTTGCAGAGCGCGGGCTACGTCCGCAACCCAAGGCTTCAGGCTCCAGGCTTCAGGTTCTCTGGTCGAGAGCGGCGATCAGCTTCTCCATGGTCCGAAGGAGATCGCCGTATCGTGCAGCAAGCAGGTCGTGATCTTCGGCGTGCATCATGCCCAACCGATGCGCCAGGCCGATCCGATAGCGGGCCTCCGACGCGGAGCCGAGCGCCACGGTCAGGAAATGGACCTAGTCCCTCGTCGACCTACGGGCCGAGCCTTCGACGATGTTCGTCGGGACCGAGACGGCTGCCCGCAGGATCTGTGCTTGCAGCCCGCAGCGCTCATCGGATGGAAAACGAGCGGTCGCGCGCTAGACAGGCTCGACCCGATCCTCTGCCATGGCGAAGACCTTGAGCATTGCTGGATCTCTACTCACGCGCCTGCGCTATAGCCTGAAGCCTGAAGCCTGAAGCCTGAAGCCTCATGACACGACCGCTGAAAAACCCGTCGCCCCACGTGAAGAATCTCGGAGGTAGTGGATCAGGGAAGGGCGGTTCCGCTTGGATCCGCGGCGGCATGCGGCCTACAATGAACCGAGGTGCTCATGAGAAGGCGCGCGGGAAATAGCCTGGGGATGTCGCTGGTCGAGCTGATGATCGTGGTCGTGATCATCGGGATCCTGGCCGCGATCTCCGTGGTGGGCTACCGCAAATACATCGCGCGAGCTCGCCTCTCCGAGGCTACCGCCATGCTGGCCGAGTTCGCCGCCAAGGAGCAGCTCTTTTTCCTCGACAGCGGCCAGTACATGGAGGCGCACTACAACGCCGCGAACTTTCCCAGCACGAACGAGAACGCGGGCGAGTTTTGGCCGCAAAACCCCAACAACTACTGGGATTCGGCTCGCACCCCCATTAGCGTCTACGACTCGAGTGGCAACCTGCCAACCTCGTGGAAAAAGCTGGGGATTCGCCCCCGATGGCGGCAACTCTTTTGCACCTACATGGCCAACGCAGGCTCCCCGAACACTGCCCCACCGGCCAGCTCCGTGGGGTCAACTTTGTGGACGGCTACGCCGGCTGTTCCCTGGTTCTACGTTCTCGGAGTCTGCAATCTAGTGGGCCAGGCTGGCTGGCCAAATTCGAGCGGGAACGTCACGGTTCTATCCCTGACGCATGATTCCCCCGCCATCCGAACCACGGAAGAGACGCAGTAGGCGTCTAGGCCGAAGTCGCCTGCGCCCGGGAGGCGTGCTCGATGGACAGCAGCTTTCGCCGGGTGCCAATTTGGGGCATGTGGGCAACATGCAAACCTCGCGCCTTCTTCGTGTCCGCTCACTGCCACGCCGCTCGGTTGTGAAATCCCTTGTGGTTGAGATGAGTTTTGACGCTGCTGGCTCCTTGCGGTTGGAAGTCGGCGAGGCGCATGAGGAGTCGCACGAGCGGGATCGGTTTCCGTGGCCCTGCCCGGTTTTGTTCGCTTCTGCCGCCAAGGGCCGATGTTTGTCACCCCAGCGGCACCGTCAGCAACATGCCATTGAGTTATTTTATCAATTCAAATCAACTAGATACGCTCTTATCCGGACGCCTTCTCTGTGGTGGCACAAGGGCTGCAAAAGAGGTGCGCAGGAGGTAACCAAAATGACAAT
>PNBO01000333.1 GCA_003136095.1 Myxococcales bacterium | reverse complement strand
AACAAGAGCTTCAACCTCTCGTACGCGGGGCACGATCTCTGATGAAGCGCTTCTTCGAACGGTTCCACCAAGGCCACCGCACCCTGGCCTGGCCGAACCAGCCGGTGGCCCTGCATGCGCGCTTTCGCGGGATGCCCGTGCTGGAGGCGAGCAAGTGCCAGGCGAATTGCTCGGCTTGCGTCGAAACGTGCCCCACCGGCGCGGTGAGCTCCGCGCCCCTCAAGATCGATCTCGGCAAGTGCCTGTTCTGCCCCAACTGCAGCCAGGCATGTCCCACCCAGGTCATCACGTTCAGCAACGATTTTCGCCTGGCCGCGCGCACGCGCGAAGCGCTGGTGATCGGCGACCACGCTTTCGAGCGCGCCGAAGCGCTGGGAGAAAAGCTCCGCAAGCTGCTCGGCCGCTCGCTCAAGCTGCGCCAGGTCTGCGCCGGCGGCTGCAACGCCTGCGAAGGCGAGCTGAACGTCACCGGCACCGTGGTCTTCGACGTCGGCCGCTTCGGCGTGCAGTTCGTGGCCTCGCCCCGCCACGCCGACGGCATCGTAGTCACCGGTCCCGTCTCACGCAACATGGAATCCGCCATGCGCGCCACCTACGCCGCCGTGCCCCGCCCCAAGATCGTCATTGCTTACGGCGCCTGCGCCATCAGCGGCGGCCCCTTCATCGATTCACCCGATTGTCGCAACGGCATCCCAAGCGATATCCCCGTGGATCTCTTCCTGCCCGGCTGCCCGCCGCACCCGATGGTATTCCTCGACGGGATCCTGCGTTTGCTCGGAAGACTGCCGAGAGAGCAAAGCGAGCATCGTGGCCACGAATCTAGCTTGTTGCCCGCCCGCCCAGCAACCGCTGGCGCAGGACGGGCAGCGGAACGACCTCGACCTTGGCGGCGACCCGATAGCTGCTCTGACCCGGGTAGACGATGAACGCCTGATCGAGTTTCAGATCCTGCATCGCCACATCCAGGGATTTGGTCATGGCGGGGGCATCCTTGTACTTCATCTCGAATCCGAGCAAGCGACCCCGCCAGCGAACGAGAAGATCGATCTCGCTGAGGCCCTGGGTACCCCAGAACCAGGCCTGGCGCTCACCGGTCAGGCGCAGGATTTCGTCGACGACGAAACCCTCCCATGAGGCCCCGAGCTTGGGATGCCCTTCGAGGCCACGGAAATCGGCGATGCCGAGCAGCGCATGGAGCAGCCCTGAATCGCGGACGTAGACCTTGGGCGACTTCACCACGCGCTTGCCCAGGTTCTGGAACCAGGGCTGAAGCTGCCGGACGACGAGGGCACCGGTGAGAATATCCAGGTGACGTCGGATCGTCGTGTGCGCCTCGCCGAGCGACCGCCCAAGCTCCGAGGCGTTCCACGTCTGGCCGTGGTAGTGCGCGAGCATTTGCCACAAGCGGCCGAGCATCACCGGTGGAACATTGAGGCCGAACTGGCGGAGATCCCTTTCAAGGAACGTCTGCACGAAGCCATCGCGCCAGCGGCGACTCTCGCCCTCCGACGCGGCCAGGAACGAGCGGGGGAATCCCCCGCGAACCCACAGCTTGCGCAAGGCGCGGTCGCCGGCTTCGCCCAGGTCGAAACCACCCATGTCGACGAACCCCACCCGTCCGGCCAGCGATTCGGAGGCGCCCCGGATGAGATCCGGGGACGCACTGCCGGTGAGCGCGAACCGCGCCGGTAGTGGCTTGCGATCCGCTAGAACTCGTAGCACCGGGAACAGGTCCGGACGTAGCTGGGCTTCGTCGATCACCACGAGGCCCCGGAGGGAAGCCAGGGCCGTCATGGGTTCGGCCAGGGCCCGGCGATCCGCGGGAGCCTCCAGGTCGAAGAAATGCGCCCGCTTGCCCTCGGCGAGCCAACGCGCGACCGTGGTCTTGCCGCACTGGCGTGGCCCGAGGATGGCCACGACGGGGCTCTCCCGCAGCCGTGCCCGGATGGTCTCAAGCAGCTCTGTTCGCGGAACCGGCCTTGTCCCCATGTCTGCATTTTGAACATGAACTGCACAAAATACAAGGCTGGGGCTATCACGCGCCCCGTGGGCGTGGCCGGCTGCTTCCGTCCCCCTACCCGCGCACCAAGCCCCGATCGAACAAGCCGCCCAGTTCCGCGAACGAGTGCGCCACGGGATGCGCCTGGGGATTGGCGGCGACCAGGGCCAGGCCGAGGCGGGCGCGCAGCTCGAGGTAGTCGGACGAGACGCCCCAGCGCACGAGATCGAGGATCGCTTCCTCGGGCCGGGCGTGGCGGGCGCGAGCTTCGCGAACGATCTCGCGCGCCCCGGCCACCACGTCGCCGCAGAGGAGCAGCCCCGCGCGATTGGCGATGGCGTCCGAGTCGGCGATCCACGAGGCGATATCGATGCCGCCCGGGCTGGCCAAAAGTGGCGCGGCCGCGCCAGCGATGCGCTCGATCTGCGCCTGGGGTAGCGCCTTGTGGAAGAAGGCGACGTACTTGCGCACGGCCGCCGCATCGGTGCCGGCCAGCTCGAACTTCGGCTGCACCAAGCGGATCGCGGCGGCCAGGATGACCTGCAACTCGCTCTGGCTGGGTACGAGCTGGGGCCACAGCAGGAAATGATCGGCGCGCAACCCCACCAGCTTCTTGGTCAAGAGGAAGGCCAGCTCGGGCTGGGTGCGCCCGACCACCAGATCGTGCCCGAGCACGAGCGCGGGCACGGGACGGCCGCCGTCGAGCAACACCACCAGATCGACCTCGCCCATGGCGTGGGGCGGTACGTAGACCGCGGGCAAGGGAACGCCGATCAAGCGGCTGACATAGAGCAACAGCCGCGTTACGAACGACGAATCCCCGGCGATCTTCGCGCGATACCCGGGCTCGAGACCGTAGGCCGAGGCGTCCTTGGCGCGCGCGGTGATGAGACCGGGCGCGGCCGCGGCCAACACCTGCGCGATCATCTGGTTTTGTAGGGTGGAACACAGCCGCCCTTGCCATTGCCTCTCGGTCAGCACCGTCCGCGCCACGGCCACGCCGCGCGGGGCATTGACCTCGTAGAAGGCGCGCTCGCGGCTCTCGGCCTTGGTCAGCGCGCAGAGGGCGGCGCTGGCGCAAAAGACCTGATCGTACTGCTCGTACTTGCCGTAGAGCCTGGCCAGGGCCCGGATCTGCTCCGCCGCCGCGTCCGCGCGGCGAGCCTGCTTGAGCAGGTGCTCGCGCGCCGCCACGGCCTTGGCGAATCCCTCCCGTCCCTGCGCTTCGTACGCCTCGGCCAGGGCCACCCGCGGCTGGCTGTCCCCGGGATCGAGCGAAACGCATACCTCGTAGGCCGCAGTCGCGGCCGGCAGATCGCGCAAGTGCCGCCGATAGGTGTCGGCCAGCGCTCCCCACAGGGCGCGCAACCAGGGTCGCTGGTTGGTGGACGGCTTGCCGCCCAGGCGCTTGATCATGCGGCGGTAGGCGCGGGTCAGCTCGCGCCACTGCTGGCGTTCGATGAGGATGTGCTCGATGCGCTCGAAGGTGCGCCGATCGCCGGGATCCTCGTCGAGCGCGCGGTCGTAGATCGCGACCGCCTCGCCGGGAGCATCCAGCTCGGAGTTGAGAATGCTGGCCAGGGCCACCAGGTAGCAGACCTTCTCTCGTCCCGAGGTCAGCGCCACCAACCGCTCGAGCATGTCCGCAGCGCGCGACCAGTGGCGATTCTGCGTGTGGATTTCGACCAGCTCGTGCAATACCCCCACGTCGTCCGAGCGCAACTCCGCGGCCTGCAGGAAGGTGCCGAGCGCCGCCGGCTGATCGCCCAGTTCCTCGCGTTGCAGGCGGCCAATCTTGCAGACGATATCGAACCGCTCGTCCGTGGAGAGCTGGCCGTGCAGCAACGTCCGGTACTGTTCCACC
>PNBO01000079.1 GCA_003136095.1 Myxococcales bacterium | reverse complement strand
CGGCCAAGGCCGCGGCCAAGTCGAGCGCCGAGCCGGCCGGCCCGGAGAAGCCTGCGGCCGTGGATGAGGAAGAGATCTACCGCCTGTCCTTCAGGTCGGTTCCCATCGGCGCCGAGGTCCTCATCGACAATGAGTACTACGCGCGCACCCCTTGCGATCGGCGCATTCTGGATCCCAAGAAATCGCTGGCCATCACCATCCGCCGCGAAGGCTACGAGCCGCACGAGCGCATGATTGGCTCGTCGGACAACTGGGTGAAGAAGGGCAACGAGCGCGTGCTCTCCATCTCGGTCAATCTGAAGAAGATCAAGGCCACCGAAGGAGAGGGCGTCGCGCCGGCCGCGGGCGGCGAAGGCAAGCCGGTCATCAAGCCGGCCCCCGACGAGCCGTACAAGGAGTAGTGCGGGTGGGTGGGGAGCGGAGCCCACTCCCTCTCCCCGCTGCGCGGGGAAAGGGCCGAGGTGAGGGGCCAATAGCCATGTGGCCGGCGCTGGCGATGGTCGTCGCGCTCGTGGCTGGTTCCGCGTGCGGCTGCCGTCGCTCGACGAGCGCGGGCAAGTCCGAGGCCACCACCGCCAAGCCCACGCCGCGGCCCCGCCTGCCTCGTATTGACGTGCACACCCACGTCAGCCCGGAGGGGCTGGAACGCGCCTTGGTCATCATGAACCAGTGGGGAATCGACGGGATGGTCAATCTCTCGGGGGGGACGCCTGGTCCCCCGAAACACAGGCTGGAAGGCCAGTTGGAGATGGCCCGCGCCTCCGGCGGACGCATCGCCGTGTTCACCAACGTCAGTTTCGTCAGGGCCGTGCGCACGCGCCCTGACTACGGCGTCGCCCTGGCCGAGGAACTGCGACTGGCCAAGGAGATGGGCGCCATCGGACTCAAGATCCCGAAGGGGCTGGGCCTGGGCTACCCGGCCCCTGACGGCGAGCATGTGCTGGCCGTCGACGATCCCAAGTTGGACCCGCTGTTCGAGGAGGCGGGCAAGCTGGGGATGCCCGTCGCGATTCACACCGGCGACCCCAAGGCGTTCTGGCTGCCGCCCGACGCGAAAAACGAGCGCCTCGACGAGCTGCGCGCGCACCCTGACTGGTCGTTCTTCGGCGAACCGGTGCCGTCCTGGGCCGAGCTGTATGCGCAGTTCGAGCGCCGCGTGGCCCGCCACCCCAGGACCACCTTCATCGGAGTGCACTTCGGCAACGACCCCGAGGATCCCGACAGCGTCGGCCGCATGCTCGACAAGTACCCCAATTTCTTCATCGACACGGCCGCGCGCGTGCCCGAGATCGGCCGCCACGACGCCACCAAGATGCGGCAGTTCTTCGAGAAGTACCAAGACCGTATCCTCTTCGGCACCGACCTCGGCGTGGGCCCCACGCAAGACGACATGATGTACGGCTCGAACGGCAGCCAGGCACCGACCCTCGACGACGAGCGTCGCTACTTCGAATCGACCTGGCGCTACTTCGAGACGCGCGACCGCCAGTTCGAGTCGCCGACCCCCATCCAGGGCCGCTGGAAGATCGACGGTCTTGGCCTGTCCGAGGCCGTCCTGCGCAAGCTCTACTGCGAAAACGCCGCGCGCCTGCTCAAGTGGAAGCCGGCCGTCGGACCGACCGCAGCGGCGAAGTGACGAAAGCGTGCGGATCCGCTTGACGAGCGAGCCTCTCTGCCCATAATCATCGCCTTCGCATTCCGGAGTAGCTCAGTCGGCAGAGCAGGCGGCTGTTAACCGCCGGGTCGGGAGTTCGAGTCTCTCCTCCGGAGCCAGGTGCGTGGCCCGCGAACTTCTTGTCGCCGCTGGTTGACAGCGCGGCCGGGCGGTGGTCGGTGAGGCCGAAGCGAAAAATGCCCTTGTTTCGCAGGGGTTTGCGCGATCGCCTCGGCGAGCCGGAAGAAGCGGCGAAAATGCCGAGATCCGTCAAGAGGGCGATCGCGGTCGACGAGGGGGCGAAAATGGTCGATCAGAGAGCCGAGACGGGGAGAGACGCCGCGTCACTGGTTAACAGGTCGGCCAATTCTCATTGCGTCATGTTTAACAGCTTGAGAGCGGTCGTCGCCCCACGTGTTACCAATGCCGCGCCTTGCCACCACGTTACCTCCACGTTTCCTGGTAACGTGAGTGGCATCCGTGCCCTACCTCGCGGCGAGGTCGGTCAAGCAGTAGGAGAAATCTCGATCGAACGTCGTGCCCGGAACGATCACGTCCAGCCGGCGGGCCAGGATGCCCGGAAAAGCGGCGGTATCCGAGCCCGACCCTCCCCAGCATGCTTGCTTGAATTTCGAGATAGGGATGGGTGTCCCGCTCTGCCATGCCCCGGCCTCGACGCAATAGTAGTTGCCGTCCGCATCGGTCAGCTGCAGTCGCAAGGCCGAGTTCCCGACGGCACCACCAAACAGCGCGGTCGTGACCGTGATGCTGTCGGTGATCGCGAGCGTGCCGACGCCGCCGGCGTCGCCACCGTCCACCAAGTTCTGATTGAAGTTGAAGCCAATGCCCACCACCGACGCGTAGCTCGAATCCGCGGACATGCTGCCCGCAGCACAGAGCGCCGAGGTCCCGAGGTCGGGTGAGCACGAGACTGCCTCGGCAGTAAAGGGACTCACGCCGAATCCGCTTGCCGTGAAGAACATCGCATCGCCCGACGTGCACGACGGCAAGACACAGATCGTCGCCTGCGAGTCGGTGCCCTCCCAAGCCCAAACGCTGCCGTATCCGTGCAGGGGGCCGACCGTCACATACTCGCCCGACACGGTCAGATTCCCGACGGCCTCGGGGATGGTGGCGTTGCATGCACCGCTGATCCCGCCGTCCACGGAGCCGACCGCGGCGTCCTTGCCGCCACAGCCGGCCCCGGCGGCCCTTCCCGCACCACCCGTAGCGCCGGCACCGTAGGTCCAGGCGCCTACCCCGAGCAGCTGCGGACCGACGGCGGCTTGACGTTGCGCCTCCGCGTAGACCCAGGCCGAGGCCGGGCCCGTGTCCGGGATCTCCACAGCGGCAATGGACACCGCCGGCACCACAAAAGTGGCCGCGGTCGGTGCTGCGGGAAGCCCGGTCACCTCAAGCTGCAGCTCGACGGCCGAGGCGTTCCAGTTGATGGCGATGACCTCGGTCGCGTCGTCCGCCGCGTTCCGGCTGGCGTGGGCGCTGACGCCAGCAGGAACCGAGGTCACGTCGAGCAACGTCGGTCCGAAGTGATCGGCGTACAGGGAGTAGGCGTAGTAGGACGGCCGCGGCGTGTGCGCCGGCGGCATCCCGATGAGCCCGAGCCCCCAGTCGTCGAGGTCGCTGATGTCCCAGACCGCGCTGGTCCACAGGCCCAGCTCGATGGCCGTGCCCACGCTGTCGGCCAGCCAGAGCGCCGAGCCCACCGTGCCCGGCGAGGCATCGAGCACGCACGAGGTTGCATCGTAGGCGACATTCATTTCGGTGAGCGCCAACGGCTTTTCCCCCTGACCCGCGGCTTGCAGGATGCCCCGGACCTGCGCGATGACGTTGCGGAAGGCGGCAGGATCTGCCGCAGCCGCCGCCAAGGTTGCCTGAGCGGCTTCGAAGGGATAGCGATGGATGGCGATAACGTCGAAGAGCGCGCCACAGCCTTCGAGAATCGGGGTGAGCCAGTCGTTGGCGCCGTCGCCGGCCTGGTATTTCCACGACAGGTCTGGGCCAACGATTTTGATCGTCGGGTCTACTGCCTTCATCGCCGCCACGTAGCCGGTGGCCGACGCGCAATAGTCGGACGGGGTGTAGCCGGGGATCGCGGGCTGCGTGGAATCCGCCGGCAGCCCTTGGGTGGCATAGAGATCCGGCTCGTTGCCGATCGAGAAGTACTTGATGCCATAGCCTTTCGTGACGTTTGCGTAGGTCACCATGCCGGCGGCCGTCGCCGCCGTCGGGAGCTGCCCGGCGGTGTCGGCCAGGAGGGGCACCTGGATGATGGGCTCCGCCCCTATGGCCCGCGCATAGGCCACGGCCTTGTCGAATGCGGCGTTGTCGAAAGGAGACGCCAAGTTGACGTCGTTGTTGTAGCCCCCCACGCGCATGAGCGCGGGCTTGAGCGCCGCAACCTCGGCTTCCGTCCCGCTGACCCCGTCACCGTACGATGGCATCCACTGCCAGTAGTTCACCGACCAGGTGGTGGTTCGCGCCGTGCGCGTCGCCGTCGAGATGACGAGGGGAGGAACGCCGGTGCTGCTGTCCCTGGCGTCGGCACCCGCGGCGGCATCACCCCCCTTCGAGCCGCCGCCACAGCCGGAAAGGATGGTCGAGACCAGAATGAAGGTGGCTTGGCCGCCGGTGAAGTGCCTTCCCAACCCCTTCTCCACGACGGCGTGTCGCACTCGCTGCATGAGGCTTCTCCTGTTCGAGGTGGTCATTATGAACATTCTCAGCTGATAGGAGGGGGGACAGCAAGGGGCGGGCCAACGATTCTCAAGAGCCCCGGCATGCGCCTCTCGAAGACTGGCGGCCGGATCGTGCCGTGGATTGCGCCGTGGATCCGTGCCTTCCTCGCATGTGGACGTCCCATGGTGCGTCCGCCGGTGTCCTGATGCGAGAGCAGCGCTCGTAGGCAGTGCAAGCAGAAGGAGCAGGGACTGATTGTGCCTGTCTGGGTACACGAGATCCGGTCATCGAGCGGCTGTGCGGGACAAGAGATCGCGAAGGAATCGACCTCACTCCCGCTCAGCGTGGCAGCTTGTCGTAAGCGGCTCGCACGGTCTCGGTGCTGTACTTCCGCTCAAGGCTTCGCACGGTGAAGTGCCCCTCGGCCATGTCCTGGAAGTGGTCCATGAACGCCACGTTGATGGCCGCGCCACCGACCGCGCCCAAGATCGGCACAAGTCCTGCCGCAGCCTTTTCGGCCACAACCACGCCAAAGCGCTCGGCGACGGTGGCAATGAGGCGAACAAGCGCTGGTGCTCCTTCCTCGACGGCGGCCTTCCCAGCAAGATACTCGGCAGCCTCGCTCACGGCTCGGGCGAGTGCGATTCGCACGGCGTAGTACGCGCTTTCGGCGGCATCGCCTGACTTGGTCCTTGCCCCGAGGGCGAAGACCTCGATGCAGGCAAGGGCGGACTCTGGCGTGCGCAAATCCTCCCCTTTGCTGCGTGCGATGTCCGCCACCGACCGCAGCATGATGGTAGTGCTGACCGGCAGTTCGATGGGCAAAGAGGCAAGGCCGAAGGCGCCGCCAGCCGCACCCGTGGCGACGACGGCTACCTTGTGCCAGATGTTTGAGGGTTCATGGCCGCTCTCCCCACCGAGAGTGGCCACGGCAACCTTGAGCGCCTTTTCGAGGGCGGTTCTCGTCGCAGTTTGTATTGCCGTCGAGGCCTTCTCGGGCAAAGCATGCAGCAACTTCTCTATCGGCGTGCCGACAGCGTCTGCCGCTTTGGCGATGAAGCCAGGATTCTCCAGCAGATTCTTCGCTCGGGCCAGATCGGCCAGGTCAGTCTCGGTCATGCTCAGCTTAGGGCGCTTTGTTCGCCGTTCCCGCCAGGTTTTCCAGGATCATAAGCCGGGAACGCTTTTGCACGGAAACATCCACGCCTCCGATGCAACGTACACCAGCAGCGTACAGCTTGGCGCTACAGCTCCTTCGCTTCGATGCGGCGGTTCTTCTGGCGGCCCTCGTCGGTGTCGTTGGGGGCGATGGGGCGCTCGTCGCCGAAGCCGACGGCGTCCAGCCGCTTCTTGTCGATGCCCTTCGACACGATGTAGTTGCGACACGCTTGTGCGCGCTGTTCCGACAGCGTCTTGTTGGCCTTGGCGTTCCCCACGCTGTCGGTGTGGCCCGAGATCTCGACACGCGCGTCCTTCTTGTGGACCATGAAGTCGACCACCGTGTCGAGGCGCGGGAACGACTCGGGGCGGATCGTCGCCTTGGCGGTGTCGAAGTTGACCCCGTCCAGGATGAGAGGCTTCGGTGCGCCCTCACGCTTGTAGCGCAGGGTCAGCTTGACGGATTGACTCGGTTCGTCCGCCACGGGAACCGTGGCCGCTATCTCCCGCCGGCCGAGACTNNGTGATGTCGTATGTCTTGCCCACCGGTACCAGCACCTCCGCGTACCCCTCGCTGTCCGTCGGGTCGGTATAGTATTTCGTCTTGTCCGGCCCGGTCAGAAAGATCACGACCCCCTTGACCGGCCCCTTGTCCTTGTCGACGACGAACAGCTTCATCGCCGCCTCGCTCCTCGTCGGCTTGATCTTCGATGCCGTGGCGCCGTGCGCCTCCTTGGCCGTGTGCGTGTCCTGAAGCCGGAATTCGCGCTTTTCGTCGGAACCAGCGGGGGCCGGCGGGGCTGCGTACGCCGCGGTGGTGGCGGCTAGGACCATCGCGGCGATTGTCGTGTTCGAACGGTGATGCATGGGGAAGCCTCCGTCGGCAGAACTCTGCTCACTCGACGGTAACACGATGGCGCGGTCGTGGCTGGGGCGAAAATTGTCGATCAGAGAGCCGAGACGGGCGAGAGACGCGGTGCTCTGTTTAACAGGATGCCCAATTTACACTGCATCATGGTTTACAGCTTGAGATGGAGACGAACTGGCAGAAGCGCGGAGTCTCGATCGCGTCCGGCGCGATCGCCTCGTGTCGTCAAGTCGAACGATCTCGCTGACCGTGGCGGGAAAAGCACCGCGCTGAGCGAGATCGGCAGCCCGCGTTTATCCGGGGTCGTCTCCAATAGGGCCGCCCGGCCGCTCGCTTACGCTAGCCCCGGTGCACGACGATTCCGCGGTTCGGATCGTACGGGGTCAACGCAACGGTGACCTTGTCGCCGAGCACGATACGGATGCGGTACTTGCGCAGCTTGCCACCAAGATGGGCGAGGACCTGATGGCCATTCTCCAGCTCGATCTTGAAATTGCCCGAGGGCAAGACCTCGGGCACGCTACCTTGGAATTCTATGTGTTCTTCTCGCCCCACCTTCGGCACAGAAGTTACTCGGTAGTGTCACCTCCGGTCAAATCGAAGCCCGTCCAGCTGGGACTCTGGCGCCGACCAACCGCCTCCTGCCACTTCTGGGCCGAATGTTGCGACTGATCGGTCAGCCTCATCCCCAGACTACTCTACTGCGCCGTCGCTCCCGAGCGGGCCGTCCGTCGCGACTGCGCCATCGATGACAGCGGTGCCATCGATACCAGCGGTGCCGCCATCGTCCCCGACCGCACTGAAAAGCTCGACCCCCGGTTGGAAGGGAACACATGTGCGCAACATGTCGCCACACACTTGATTCTTCTTCAAATGGAGCATCCAGAAAGCGGTGCTGGCAAGAACGATCGGCGTATGTAGCGAAGAACAGATCGGCAGCGTATCCCAATCCCACCAACAGCATCCATTCCCATAGGCGAAATGATCGGCGTCCCGCAGGACCAGTAGATACTTCGTCGACACGATGCCTTCATACATAGGCTCTTGCTGTCTATCCAAGGGACAGACGGTGTCCTTTCCTCCGCCCATGATCATGATCGGGATCTTGATCTTGGCCATTCCGTCCTCGCGAAACCAGCCGTATCCGTCGGGGGCCTGCGCCAGGGCAGCCTTCATCCTTGGGTCCGATAGATCGATGATACGTTGCCCGGGATAGAGCTGTTGGATCTGGTCTTGAAGCGCACAAATATCCCAATGGTCGACATTGGTCTGACAATAGTCAGCCAGATGGTCCAGATTGGGCGTCGCCCCCGAGATCATGAGTGTCGTATGGCCACCAAAGGATCCCCCCGACATGCCGATGGATTCGGGATCGACCATGCCATGGAGAAAGCTTGAGGGATCGGCGTTCAGTAGAAGCATCTGGTCCGTCACGAATCGAATGTCGAGGGGCCGATCGAACTGAATCGCGGCCCGGTTGGCATCGCTGTCGTCGAAGTCGTACGACGTGTTCTTCTGGTGGTCGGGAGCTGCGACGACAAAGCCTCGACTGGCCCAGGCAATTTTCTGGTAGTCGGTCTGACCATCCGTGGACCTGGCATGATCTCCGTGCGAGTACAGAATCAAGGGATAGGGCTGCCCCGCTGTATTCGGCGTTCCACCTTCGAATGCTCGGCTTGCGTTCTCTTCACCGTCGACCGTTGGATACCAGATCGCGGTCCTGAGGCTGCGGCCTCGTGTGGAATCCGTGAAGGTCAGCTCCTGGTAACCGACATGGTAGGCGGATGGGCAATTCCCGCAGGTGGGATTTGGGTTGCCATTGCCCTTGCAACCCGAAATCAGAAACAACCAGATCACGACACTCACGACTAGGCGCTTGTTCGTCATGGCCATCCCCCGCCGCTCGTTGGTCCGGTTATATCGCTCAAGGCTTTTGACTACCTAGCCCTTTCGAAGGGGCCGCGGTGAGAACCATCTTACGGAAAAACAAGGCACGAGCTACAATCGCGGCGCCATTCTGGTTCGGCAGGTCAAACGGTATCGAGGAGGGAGAGATGCCCAGAGCAAGCATGTTCGTCGCTTTCGCTTGGTTGGCCCTGTCTGGATCCGCCTGGGCCCAAGACGGAGCTCCGACTCCGGAGCCCGCCGCGGCCCCGTCCGGCCAGGGGGTGGCTGCGCACGTGTCCGCAACCGAGGCAGGTGCGGTCACGGCAGCGCCTGACAGGAAGATGCAGGTGGGACTTTCCCTCCTGCCCATGCCCGTCGGCAGGGGGAACGGCTACTTGGACCTCGCCTTTTCCTACGGGGTTGGTCTGTCCTTGGGCTACGTTCTCATCCGCGGCCTGACCGTCGGCGTGGCTCCACAGGTGCTTTTCAACATCAAGCACGATGACAACGCCGCTGCCTCGAAAGAGTACGATCTTATGGCGCGCGTTGCGTACGCCTTCCGGGTCGCGGCCAAGATCGCCGTCTACGGCGAGGCTCTCCTCGGCTACTCCGTCATTGCTCACCCGACGGGCGATAGCGCACGAGGGCTCGTGCAGGCCTACGGTGGAGGCGGCATGGTGGATATCACCGACCGAGTGTTCGTCAACCTCGGCGTGGGCTATCAATTCGGGCTGCAGAAGTTGAGGGTCGATGGCACCAGCTACGACCACAACACCATGTTCCTGCGCATTGCCCTCGGCACCGGGCTGAAGTTTTAGCCTGCAAGCCGCAAGAATTCTGTCCGAGCAGCACACCACGAACGCTTCCCTCGGCGGTAGTGGAAGCGATCATCGCAAAGGGCGCCAGCGCGATCATGGCGACGGCGCTCGATCCAGCGATGGCGGGGTAGTTGCCGGGGGCCGATGGGTGGCGTAGATGGAAAGACGGTAGTGACCGCAAGCGAAAGGCCCAGAGTTCGCGCTCCGGGCCTTTTCGATGGATTGACCGACCTACGGCCAAGCTACCCAATCATCTGGTTCGCATGATCTAGGCCGGAAGTCCACCCCGGCGGCGCGCGAGACGCAAGCGCATAGGGCGGCGCGTAGGAAGCTGACGGGACGATAGTCGAGCAAGATAATGGCGACGTCGGGAAGCGGTTGGTGGTTGTTCTGGGCGCTTGAGTCTGGGGTGCGACTCGGCTCCGTGGCATGGCCGACCTAAGCACGCCGCCATTTCCACGGCAGCCTCAGAATTCTGAGATCGAGGCTAGACTGTGGTCGAATAGGTGAGGAGACTTGCCATAGCTGACAAGCTGGTGTCCTGGCATGGGTGTTGCTGTCAGTCAGGCCGGGAAGGAACTTTCGATGCCTACTGCTCTGCTTGCTCTTGCCGTATCGACCTCGGTCGCGTTGCTTGCGGTCGGCTGTGGCTGCAGTGGTCCCGGGCTCAATGCTGGAGGACCTGAAGGTGGGAATGGCGGAAACGGCAGCGGTGTGGGCGGCTCTGGCGGACAGGGGAACGGCCAGAACGGGGGCATGTCCGGCAGCGGCGGTCTGTCGTCTGGAGGAATAACCGGCTTAGGCGGAACCGAAGTCATTTGCCCTGCGCTTCCTTGCCCCGCGAACCCGTGTCCAGAGGGCGATACGCCCCTAGCTCTTTTCGACTGCGACTGCAGCGGACCGTGCGGATGCTGGCAATGCGTACCGGCACCGGAATCCGGCACCGGTGGTGCCGTGTCCTCCGGTGGCGCTTCCGGGTCGTCCGGCACTGGCGGTGTCGTCTCCTCTGGCGGCGTGACCGGCAAGTACGCTGGGCAGACACCCCTCAATCATCGCCCGAGCGACGCGCAGTGTCCCTCGAAGCGCGGTTCTGCACCGCTGTTCTGCGCCGGCGGTACTTGTACAAGCCAACCATACCCATCCGCCGGCTTTGGTTCGACATCGTGCTCCTCCGACTCCCAGTGCAAAGGCGGAGTGAACGGCCGGTGCTTCCCCGGGGAAGGCCTGGTCTCGGCCGGCGGCTGTTCGTACGACGAGTGCTTCGCCGATTCCGGTTGTGGAGCGAAAACACCCTGTATTTGTCGCAGCTCGTCCACGGACAACAGCGCGAATATTTGTGACGTTGGAGGCAATTGCGCCGTGGACTCGGATTGCGGCCCGGGTGGATATTGCTCTCCCTCGATGGAGGCCTGCTACTCTACAATTCCCGATGTCGAGGCGGAGGGCTCCTCCGGTCCGAATCCCTATTATTGCCATACGTCATCGGACCTCTGCATCAACGATTCGGATTGCCCTCCACTCGACGCGGGCACGGCCTCGTCCTTCGGGACATCCACATTCTGCGCGTACAACACGCAGGACAATCGCTGGGAGTGCACCCAGTTGGTTTGTCTCCCTCCGTGACCCAGTTCCCGCAGCCTGCTGGCCAGGGAGGTCGCTTCCCGTAGCCCAAAATCCTAAAGAGCGCGCCCCACGAGCCCCAGGAAACCGGCGGTCGCCTCCCGATGTCCGCCGGCGCCGGCCGGTAGCTGTGTTACTGTCCGGCGCATGGGGAACCTCGACAGGTTGCTCGGTGTGACGGGCATCGGGCTGATGCTTGTTTTCGCCGGAATCGGTGGTTGCTCAGGCTCGTGTCCGACAGGCCACGCGCGGGATGCCGGGGCGGCCGGAGCCGCAAGCGAAGCGGGCACGTCGAGCGAGTCAGCATCCTGCTCGGTTCCGGCGGACCAGCCCGGCGACGCAACGCCAGCGATCCAGCATTGCATCGACCAGATGGGCGCGCTCGGAGGAGGCGCCGTCTTCCTGGTAGGCGGACAGTATTCGATTGATTCCGACCACCTCCGCTTCCAGAAGGGCAAGCATGACAACGTTCGCCTCAGCGGCGCGGGAACGACCACGGTGCTACGCCTCAAGCCGGGGCTGGCCAAGTCAGCGATCCTGATCGGTTCCGACGGGATCGATCTCAGCGATTCATGCATCGCCGGAAGCACGGATGTGGCGGTGACCGGCATCGAGATCGACTCTCTGCGTATCGTCGGGAACCTCGGCAACCCGCTCGACTGTTGTCCAGTCGACTCGGCGGCCTGGCATGACTGCGAGCTCTACGCAGGCTCGACCGTACTTACGCGGAACGGGATCACCATCCGCTGTGCCGCCAACGTGACTATCTCCAACGTCGCCATCGAGAGCACCAACAGCGGCGGCATCGTCGCCGACCACGCGTACAAGTTGTTGGTGGAAAACGCCGAGATCACGTCACCCCTCGTCGACTGCTTCGCTTCCAATTTCACCGAGGGGACGGTAGTGCGGAACGTGACGTGCAATGCTCCGGGCTGGTCCGGGTTCAACGCCGATCCGGCTACCAACCTGACCTTCGACGGAAACAAGGTCAACGGAAGCGGCACCTTCTATCGTTGCCCGGACACGCCATGGGAAAGGCCGGGCATCTATGCTAGAGGCGTGCTGGGCTCGACCATTGTCCGCAATCTGGTGACGAGCAGCTCGGGCGTCGGTATCTATCTCAGCGGCGCCAGCAGCGACGTCATCTCGGACAACCAGGTCGCCAACAGCACCAAGGTCGGAATCGTGCTCGATTACAACCCGCCCGCGACCGGCGGTTGCGTGAACGGGTCGAGCGACAACCTGCTCACCGGCAACGAGGTCACCGGGGGCAGCGACTACGCGGTTTGGGCCGTGTGCCCATCCCTCGGGAACGTCGCCTCTGCGAACGTTTGCTCCGGCAACGGCAAGCCCGGCGTCTTCTTCACCAGCCAACCGAGTTGCCGCGGGGCGTGCGATTGCGGCGCCACGTGCGCGGATCCGTCGAAAATGTTGCAGATCACTGACGGCACCTGTACCGACTGAAGCCGTGGTGGCATGACTGCCAGGCACCCTGGGCAGAACTTAGCCAGGTTCCCCTTCTCTAGTTCTTCCCCGCCTCCTTGGCCGCCCAGGCCTCGCCTGCTTCGTCTGCGGCTTGCGGAACAGCTCGGTCACGGGCACGCCGAACGCGCTGGTTATCTTGGCCAGGGATCTGACCGTCAGGTTCTCCCCGCCGCCCTCGATGCGCTGGAGGTACTTGAGCGTGAAGCCGAGGAGCTCCGCCTGCTGCTCCTGGGTGAGCCCGGCCTTGACACGTGACTCGCCTGTACCTCGTCCGAGGTCGATGATCTCTCCGGGGCGCGGCTGTTCTCGATGCGGAGAAAGGTGCCGGAGGAACAGTTCCAGCACCAGAACTGGTCACCGTAGGTCATCTGACTCCATCGAGCCGGGCAAAGCTTTCGAGCTGCCGAGAATCCTCAAGCAGGCAGCCAGAGTCCCAGGCTTCACGGGGTTATGCGACCGATATAATTGCTGCCACTATCCGTGAACCAAAGGTTGCCATCAAGTCCGACCGCTATTTCGTGAGGCGAGCTGCCGGCAGTCGGCAGTTGGAAGTGGCCGTCTCGGAAACCATCTAATTCGAGGTGCATAGACGGAAATTGGTGCAAGGCTTTGCTCATGCCTCCTTGCATTGATGCGTCCTCTTCCCAGCCGTCCGCGACTCTCTTTTCCTCCCCAGGAATGCTGGCGAGGCGGCTTTCGTCGTTGCTCGTGCTCCTATCCGCCACAAGCGCGCCTGCCGCGAACGCGCAAGCGCCTGGACACAAGCTCAAAGGTGAGTCAGCAAATTCGTATCGTGTCTTGCACAAGATCCGGGTCCCTGGCGACGGTGGCTACGACTTCGTCTACCTGGATGAGGCGGCCCATCGGCTTTACCTCGCGCACGGCACCGAAGTGGCGGTGATCGACACGACTTCGCAGTCTGTGGTCGGCGTGATTGCGGGCCTTGCAGGCGCGCACGGTATCAGCGTCGTGCCTAGGATCGGGAAGGGATTCATCACCAACGGAAAGTCCGACATGGTGACGGTGTTCGACTCCAAGATGCTCAAAGCCACCGGCGAGATCAAGAGCACCGGCAAGAGCCCGGATGCCCTGGCCTACGATCCGGCGTCACGACACCTCTTCGTGTTCAACCACGCCAGCGGAGAGGTCACAGTGATCGATCCTGAGACCAATAAAGTCACCACGACGCTCAGCGTGGGCGGTGCACTGGAGGTCGGGCGCGCCGATGGGCGAGGCAGCGTGTGGGTCAACGTGGAGGATCGGAGCGAAATCGTGCGTATCGACTCGAAGAAGATGGTGGTTGCCGGCCGCTATCCCCTGGCACCGTGTGAGGAACCGACCGGCTTGGGCGTAGACGCCAACCATGGCCGTCTGTTCGTGGGCTGTGGCAACAAGATGATGGCCGTGGTCAATGCCGCTAGCGGCAAGGTCGTCACCACTTTGACCATCGGCCCTGGCGTCGATGGCACCGAATTCGATCCAACGAGCGGGGATGTGTTCAACGCCTGCGGCAGGGACGGCACGCTGTCGGTCATCCATCAGGACACGGCGGACAGTTACCACGTGGTGCAGAATCTCAGCACGCAGCTCGGAGCACGAACCTTGGCCGTAGACACGTCGTCGCATCGGGTGTTTCTGGCGGCGGCCCAGTTTGGAGACAAGCCAGCACCATCAGAGACCACACCGAATCCGCGGGCACCCATCTTGCCCGGCACCTTCGTCGTGCTGGTTGTCGGCAAGTAGTACGCGATAGAGAAGGGACTTCGTCATGCGTGGAAGCTTCGGTCGGATCGGGGACGGACGCGGTGGTGTGTCGGATGCCCCCTGGGCTGCGGCCGGTGCTGCCCGGAACGGCCGGAAGGTCATCCTGGGCAGGTGCTCGTCGGAGAACTAGAAATCTTGCCTCGTCTTTCCCGCCGACGATGTTGGTTCTAGTGGCCGCCGTACGTCCGCACGTTCTTGTGACAGCTTCCGCACATCGCGATCAGGTTGTCGGCAGTGTCGGGGCCGTTGGAATCCCGATGTTGTGCATCCCATCCGGGAGAATGTAGGCCACTCCTACAGCGTCCCTCATGAGCACAGCTCCTCATCCTGCATTCGCATCGTCCACCTGCGCGTTGGTAGATTTCCTTCCGAGTAGCTTCTGATACCGACATTTCCGAGCCCCTTTCTGGTTTGATCCTTGCCGGAGTGATGCTCGCGCTAGCACGCCCGTCTTGCTTGCCGGATGCCCCACACCTCGCGCAGCAGCTGCTCGCGCGAGTAGACCCGGCTCGCGCTTCGGCAGAAGAAACTGAGCAGCTCGAACGCGAGGTTAACCGATGGTCGAATCTGTTGAGTCATTTGCTAGCCTCGATCTTGAGAGAATTGCAGAGTCGAGTTAGTCCCCGGACTTGGTAGTTCTCGAGGTGTAGATATGAGGCACGCCCGTGCTCGAACCGCCCCGCGATGAGAGCCAGGGAGCGCGCGGCTTATCGGTGGAGGAGGCCGAACCGCCGCAACAGGAGCCCGGCCGCGACTAGCAGCAGGACCACGGTGACGACGTTGCCCAGCACGCGCCGGGTGCGCGAGGCAGGGCGGGCGGGCCCCTTGCCGGCCATGCCATGGGCGACGGAGCGGAACCCGCCGCGCAGCGAGGTCAGGGCTCCGCGGCTGCTCTTGCCGGCGCGCTGGCGACTTCGCTTGCGTCCCACAGCCAAGGTTTTAGCACCAACGCCTGGTAAGGATACGACGGAGCCGGCTGATAGGTGCGGCAGGCGTAACGGCGGCGGCCCAAGTCGACCACGGGTGCTGAGTAGGTCATGGTGCCGTACCTTCTGGCTCTGCTTGGGTCGACTTGAGCTTCTGCCCTACCGAGAAGGCTTTTCCGAGCTTCTCGCCGACGGCGAAGTAGTGGTTGTTCCCCAACCCACCCCAGAGAATCGCCTGCGTCTTCTCGATATTGGGCACTCCCCTGGGGCTGAGAACATCCTCGTCGGCCTGAATGCCGACAATCTCACCGATGAAGATCGTATGCAGTCCGAGCTTGTGATGCTGGACGAGCCTGCATTCGAGGGAGAACGGCAACTCGGCGGCCAGCGGGGCGTTCACCTTCTCACTCTTGACCGGCGTGAGACCGGTGTCGCGGAACTTGTCATGGTCGCGGCCCGAGACGATGCCAACGTAGTCGGCAACCTCGACGTGCCTGCGTGAGGGAATGCCGACCGTAAACGCCTCGGTGTGCAAGATGTTGTGGTAAGTGAGCGTCGCCTCGCGCAGGGAGACGGCCACGCAAGGCGGATCGCTGCAACAGATGCCGCCCCAGGCGGCGTTCATGAGGTTGGGCTTGCCGTCCGCGCCGAAGGTGCCGACGAGCAGCACGGGGTGCGGATGCAGGACGGTGGTGGGCTCAATGGCGATTCTCTTCATGATGCCGCAGGTCTTTACCATCGATGGAACCGCGCCGCCACGGCGGCCTGCGGTTTGGACGATCGCTCCTCGTGCCCGAGAACCAGCCCGAGCCAACTCACGCCCGCCGAGGTGGCCGACATCAAGGAGATGGTACTGGCGCCGTCCGGCTTTTGCGACGACGACCGCGGTAGGTGCTGCACGCGGTGGTGGCGCCGTTCGTGGGCGGCGAGGCGAAGCTGGCGGCGGACAGCGGCCAGGCGCGGGTCCAGCTTGAGCCCGCGTAGGTATCACATCGTCCGCATTTCATCAGAAGAACAAGCGTCGCCAGCTCCGCCCGGAGGGTAGGGGCCCTCTGTGCCAACGTGAGTGAGACAGTGGCTCCCCTGGAAATTAGTGTAGAGGGTGGGACAAGGAAGACGCAGCCGTGTTCGCATCGCTCGGTCATCGATCCGCATTATTGCGGCGGACAGCCGCCACCGGCGCGGCCGTGGACGCCGGGTGAAGCAAGCTACAGCCTCCATTACGTCCACCGGCGCTCCGGGTTCTGGCGGCCCGGTCCCGCCGCCTGGTAAGCGATGACACCATCCCTCTCGGCAAGCGTCACGAGGCCAATCACATCGTGCACCGACACCAGCCCATCCGGCGCTGGCAGGTTGTCACCGCGGACCAGAAGACCCTCCGGTCCCACCCGCTGAATACGATGGAGGACGAGAGAACCGCTGCAGGGCTGGCGGAAGGCGATCACGTCTCCGGCGCGCAAGCTTCGCCGGGGCAGCGGCGAGACCGTGACCACGTCGAAATCGCGGATGAAGGGGTGCATGCTGAAACCGCGGGCCTGGAAGCGCGCCGAGGCACCCCGCGACAGGACCGCATCGAGGATCTCCTGGAATT
>PNBO01000054.1 GCA_003136095.1 Myxococcales bacterium | reverse complement strand
CCGCCCTGCCGGCCTCCCGTGGCCGCAGTGAACTGCCCGTTCACGACCGCCAAACCCGTCCGCCAGCCGGTTCAAAACGATTACGGACTGGCGCCGACTACCTCGTCACCGACGACCGGCGCGATCTCCTGCCACTCAAGGTGATTCGAGTGTCGGGGTACCGCCCGGTGCAGGTGGTGACGCCTCGGGGATTTCTGCGCCTGCTGGAACGCTGAGCCTTCCTTCCTTTAACCGCTCTGCTTGCCGATTGCCCCGAGGAGCGCGACAATCCTGGGCGTGCAGGCGGCCCAGACCACCACGACCGGCGAACTCCCCCTGACGGAGTCGCACGCGTGCGCGTCCGGGCTCGCGCATGCGTATCGGCGCGCGCAACCGCACGGGTTTGTGAGAAACCGCTGGTACCTGGCTGCGAATCGCGATGCAAGAGTCGAGTGGGACTTTGAGGACAGGCTGGTCAAGGTGACCAAGGCAGACGGGACGGTGGTCGAGAACGTGTATGACGTGGATGGGGTGCTGGTGCGGACGGCGGTCGATGGCGTGGGGACGGACCTGCTGGTGGACACGAGCGGCGGTTTGAGCCACGTGGTGGCGGAGGTGGACAGCACGGGCACGGTCACCGTGCTCTACGTGCGTGCCGGCGGCATGCTGCTCGAAGAAGTGCGCGGCGGCGTGGCCAAGATGTACGAGGCTGATGGGCTGGGCTCAGTCCGCGGTTTGCTCGATGTGAGCGGCGCGAAGACGGACACCTACGCCTACGAGGCGTTCGGGTCGACACTGTTGAGCACCGGCACCGACGCGAATCCATACCGGTTTGCTGGCGAGCGTCTCGTCGACAGCGTCGGCCTCTACCAGAACCGCGCGCGATGGATGGACACGAGGACGGGGCGGTTTGTGAGTGTGGATCCGGCGGAGGGAAAACCATCCGCACCGCTGAGTCTACATCGCTATCTTTACGGCAGTGCGGATCCGACCAACCGGGTCGATCCGAGCGGACGATTCGACGGGTTGGCGGGATTGATGGTCAACTTGGCGGTACAATTCGTGGAAAGTAGTACCAGCCTGACCTCGGCGACAACAGTTAGGGTAATCAAGCACGCCTACGACCTGTTGAACGACGAGAGGAATCGACTTGAACCGGGTGTGGTCAGGAAACTGCAGCCGAGTTTCTCGGGTTTCGGGGTCGACTTGCAAGACGTGGTCGTCGTATTGGGGACACCGCGAGGAAATGCGCTCACAAAGGGACGCACGATCTTCCTGCCCACACCAGGGCCTGGGCAGAGCGGGTACGACTCTGCCCTCAGGGAGGTGTTTCATGAACTTGGCCACGTCGGTCAAAATGTTGCTGCCGTACAGATCGACCCGACGAACGGCGAGCAGCGGCTGCAGAATCGATACAACCAGGAAACCTACTATGCTCTGCAATCTGGTCACCTCCTCGCAGATGAGGTCTTCGATGAGGCCAATGTCGGTGCGAGGTACGAGCAGCCGG
The DNA here is from genome assembly GCA_003136095.1 of Myxococcales bacterium. GTDB lineage: Bacteria > Myxococcota_A > Polyangia > Fen-1088 > Fen-1088 > Fen-1118. The sequence continues at coordinate 1,733 of PNBO01000054.1, read as the reverse complement.
TCGAGTTGAAGGCCATGGACCTCGGAATGTTGACCAGGTACAGACTTCTGAATCCGCTCTTCACTTTGGACGCGCAATGCGATCGACTCCGCGACATCCTGTGGGACAGACGGGACTCTCTGGGCCTTAAGTGATCCCGGGGATGCTTATGCGCGGAAGAACGATCCTGATGATTGCCGCAGCCACGGTGTTCCTGAATACCACAGCGTGCAAGAAACGAGTGCTTGGCGAGCCCGATAGCCCTGCGCAGATGACTCAAAAGGAGTTTGAACAACGGAGGCACGAAGCCAGCGCTTTCCGGAAGGTAGACACGGGCAAGAAGCTTGGCGGGCCGGGCGTGTTCGTGGACCCGCCGCTTTCCCCCCGGGTTCTTGTGGAGGTTCAGGGCACCGCGATGCGGAGCACATTTCGGCTAGACACCCGTGATCTCGGGGGCGGAACACTCGGTCCACCGATGGTCGACAACTTGGCAGTCTACAATGTTGCGCACCGTCGGAGCGGCGCAGTCTGCGAGATATCGGTCACAGATCTCAGTCGGAAGATCGCCATCCATGAATGGCAGTATGGCGATACTCCAACCGGGTACCGACGTGGGGCGTGCGGGCCGCTAGTGCCCGGAGAATATGAGGTCGCGGTACTTGCGGGACCCGCGACGGGACAGGCGCGTTTTAGGGTGGCCGAGAATGGCTCCGTCCAGGGCCTTGCGTGGGATGATGCCGTGTCCGTGGCCGAGGTTGAGCGAAAGCTTCGGGAAAATAGCCGAGGCGGGCTGCAGCCGCACCGTCGCGACGCTGGCGCCGGCATCGTGGAGGGAAGATCGATAGCGTGGCCCGAGACCACCGGGAGTGTGGTGCCATCGACAAAGCGACCTGAAGTGCCAACGCAATAGCCGAGTCGATCCCCGACCGATGGTAGGTTTAAGCAACTGATCCCCGACCGAAGTCCATGACGTTTACCGAGCAATACCGCGAACTCGGCGAGATCTTCCGCGAGCTGCAGATCGTGCGCGACCACAACCTGAAGCTGGCGGAGACGCACGGCAAATGGGTTCCTGGATGCCTCCTGTTTGCAGAAGGGCTTCTGGTGCTATTGGGGCTTGAACGCTTCCTCCGTGTGATACTGGGGGCCGAAGCAACCGACGGGGATACGCTGCCGAATCTGCTTGAGAAGGCGACCTCGGCTGGTCTGAACCTCCTCATGCTGCCACCTTGGTGGACGCGCGAGGAGACGATCACCGCGATGAAGAATGTACGGAATGCGCTGATGCATGGGAACTACGAGCAGGCAGCGATTCAGTCTGGGTGCCGAAGCCGTGAGGACTACTTCCGCAGCAGCACCTACATCAACGAGGTCGAAACACTGCGCAGGATCTTGGACGGCTTTTGCACCCAGATTGATCCGGGGACGGGGAAGCCGCGCACTCCTCGCCCGCCTTGGCCTGATCCGCGATTTGCGACGGGATCTTGATTCACTGGCATGAGCGTCCTCGGGCCCCGCGGGCGCCCGTGCCGTCTCTGCCGTTGCTTCGCCTCGGCGCCAGTATCAACTCGGCTGCGACCGCACGGGCGCCCGCTCCATCGTGCAGATGCAACGCCCGCTGATCATCCCCGCTGCCCCGGCCGACTCGTCCGCAAGTGCCGCCCCCGCGTCTCCGCCCACGAGCACCCCCGCTCAACCTGCGTTCACCAAGCCACAAAGGCCGTCGTTTTCTGGCAGAAGGTGTCGCTACATCA
>PNBO01000337.1:9618-14051 GCA_003136095.1 Myxococcales bacterium | reverse complement strand
CAGCCGGTTCAAAACGATTACGGACACCGCCAAACCCGACCGCCAGCCGGTTCAAAACGATTACGGACCGGTGCAGGGTCTCCTGTTCTGGCTGGCGGGGCTGGTATGCGTCGCCCTTCCGCCGGTCCATGACGGCGGGGCGAGCGGCGGCGTGCGTGCGGGAAGACACTCATCGGTATCGGTCGGGCGCGCTCGGTAGTTGCTGGCCAGCAAGGGACTCAACCAAAGCGGCTCACCCCAAAATCGTTGGGTCGGGGCCGAGAGGGCGGAACCGGCTGCCGCACGAGAACGCCACCAGCAGCCGTTCGGCGTAGCGCAGCGAGATGTACGCGTCGTCGTGGAAGAAACGACGATGGATAAGGAGGCCAACCAGAAGGGCAAGCAGGGCAACGCCGAAGAGCACCCAGCGCCTGTCAATCCGAGTCGGAGGGCCCGATCCGTGTCGTGAAAGGGCTGTCGCGAGCACGGGGCGCAGTCTACCCCATCACGCTCCCTCACCGTTCCAGGTCAACTTGCTGCGTGGCTCGTGCCACGCGCGCCGCGCGCCACGTGCACGTTGCCCTGCAGTTGGCGCGCGGCTGCACGGTGGCGGAGCAGCACGGTGATCCAGCCAAGCAACAGGCCCAGAGCAATGCCGATGACGGCGCGCAAATGGCGCACGATCTCCATCGTCAGACCGACAACCGGGTCGAAGCCGAGAAGGCGGAACAAGAGCGCCGTCTTCCCCTCGGCCACTCCAATCTGCGACGGAATGAACGTCAGGGCCCAGGAGAGGAGTTGACTCGTCGAATGGATGAGCAACGTGACCAGCCCCAGCCAGAGCAGGCTGCGCCCGGGAACCAGGGCGGGCAACAGCACCAGGTAATCCGCGGCCTGCACGAGGCGAGCCACGGCAAGCCATGCGACCGCCGCCGCAAACTGGCGTGGCCGGCGGATGCGGAACTCGGCAATGCATCGGTCGATCCTGTGCGCCTTTTCGAGCAGCCCGGCCGGATCGCGCAGCCGCACCAGGGGCAGGCGTCGAATCACAGCCACCACGATCCCGGCAGCGCCGCGGCGTAGGAAGAAATACACCAGTCCACAGGGAAGGAAGAAGGCCAGCGACAGAACGAACACCACGGCCACCACTCGGAGGGGCAGGTCGAGGAGAAGCAGGCAGAGCAATGGCCCTAGCAGATTGAACAGCAACATGCTCACGTAGCCCATGAAATTGAAGATGACCAGCGAGGCCACTATTTCTTCGCTGTCGACCTTGTCGCGCATGAGAGTTCCGCGGAAGACCTCTCCGAAAGTGCCGCCGGGGGTTACCGCATTCACGGCGGATCCCGCCCAGAAAGCGACGAGCAGGTCAATGAATCGCGCCCGCGAGCGGGCCGGATCGATCACGCTTCGCCAGGCCGCAGTGGAAACCAGCGCCCCCAGGACGAAAAGAATCATGAGGCCGACGAACCCCCAGCCGAGGCCCCGCAGACGCAGCCCCACCTCGGCCGTGTCGAGTTTCAGCACAAGAAGAACGAAAAGGATCAGACCCAGGACCAGAAAGACGAGGTTGAGCATTGCGACGATGCGCCGTCGTCGAGGTGGGGCCGTGACGGACACTTCGACAGCCGGCCGGGTCGCCTGCATCATCAACTCCCTGAGCAAGTCACGTCGATGAGCGTGTGGTGGGCATATCGACATATGTTGCCGAGCGGTTCGATGGCCACGTCATCCACGCGCGGGAAGCGCTCCAGAAAGCGCTTCCATTCACCCTGGGTCAGGAACATCGAGTCGTCGCCAGTTCGGCGATACTCTTTCGACTCGGCCGAATACTCGATCTCGGTGCAGCGGCGATGCACCCAATTGCGCATCCGATAAAGCCAGCCAAAGCTGGGAAGGGTATCCTCAATGATGAGGATGGCCCGCCGGGCAACTCGCAGGGCCTCACTGAACAGGTGCGCGGCGTGGTCGCGAGTCAGATGATGAAGCACGTAGCAGACCAGTACCACATCGAAGGAGCGATCCGGAAATGGAACCATCCATCCGTCGAACGATTGCAGCGTCACTCCGTCCCGGGCGGTCCGAGGCATCAGTCGTTCCGGGACGCTGTCTTGCGTTTCTCGTGGTGCCAGCTCGATGCCGGTCCTGGCCACCTCCCTGAACAGGCCCACCTCCGCCAGAACATGACCATTACCGCACCCGATATCCAGCACGGCGTCTCCGTCGCGCATGCGGCGGCATATTCGATAGGCCTTGAGGATGTCGGCGAGCGGAAACTGCTTGCACAGGACGGGCTCTGGGCGTCCGAGGTTAGCCAGGCGCACGGCGAGGGTCTCAATTGCCTGCAGCGCGTGCACCACTATCCAGCGAGCCAGCCGCCCGATGCAAGCGCTTCCTCTGCTGAGCGTGCTGTATGAGCTGACCTTCGCCATGCTTCGACCTGTTGCAATCCCGTTGCCAGTCCCCTGCGGGAGGGAGAAGGCAGTTGCCACGCACAGATAGCTCGCGTGAGGTTCGAGGCGTGGTGAAAACCTGGCACCTTCACGTGATGGAAGGTGGCTGTTTCACCACCCGGAATGCTGAGAATGCCTAGCACTACTGTGTCGATTTCTCCCGTCGCCGTCGGCGAAGGAAAAATGGCGCTTAAAACGACTATGCTCTCGGCTCCACATTTTGGGGTGGGCGCCACATCCATCCTCTGACCTCGCCCACCGCCTTGCAGGGCATCTGGGCTGTCGTCAGACGAGCCAGCCGATCCGCACATTGAAAGTGGGGATGATGGTGCGTCCGAATTACAGGCAAANNGAAGCTACGGGGGAGCTGAGCCGCGTACCTCTCGGGCTGCACAAAGCCGGCTCCAAGCACCCCATAACGCGACGCTTATCTTGCAGACGACGAGGTTGCGCCGAGAGGGCCGGAACAGCCATTGCGGGATGGCCTAGATATTGCTGAGAGGGGCTGCATAGAAAACTCAGGGAGACAGAGGCGAAGGAACAATGCTCCAACCTCGTAGCGTGATCCGCGTGCGGCGAGCCCTCCACCAAGGGGGGAACGCACGCTTGAACCAAGGGCCCAAAACACAAGGAGGTTACCGTGGGGAAGATTGAAACCGACTCAGAAGGACGAATAGACAAGCTCATGTGCCCAGGAAGGAGACTCGCATTGGTGACTACTGCTTATCGGGGCGTATCTGCATTGGCGCTTACGCTCGCAATACTCGCGTGTTCTCGTGCCGCCGCGGGCCAAAACGAAAAGGGAGTCGCTATGAAGGGATTTGTGCAAGACATCGAAGGTCTCACCATCAAGAATGACGAGTTTCGCCGGGTGGTATACACGGCAACAAATTGCCAGCTCGTCGTCATGTCACTAAAGCCCAAGGAAGAGATCGGGGNNACAAGCTCGACCAGTTCTTTCGCGTAGAGGAGGGTTCTGGTGAGGCCGTTGTCAATGGGGTTCGGACGGCGATCCGGAAGGGCTTTGCGGTCCTCGTCCCGGCTGGAGCAAATCACAACATCATCAATACCGGTAAGGTACCCATGAAGCTGTACACGCTCTATGCGCCTCCGAATCATCGGGAAGGCGTCGTCCACCATACCCGCCAGGAGGCGGCGGCCGACAAGGAGCACTTCGACGGCAAGACCACCGAATAGAAAGCGGGCTGCGCGCCAAGCCCTGTCGGCAGTCCCGCACTGACAGCGCACGATTCGCCGCCGACGATGACGTCGAAGGGAGTTCCCGCAACAAGGGCAGCTCCCTGGGACGCTTCGGCAGGAACCAGGTATAGGGGGGAAGATTGGCGTGTAGGTCTTTGTGGTTGACATAATGCTCCTTATCGGACATGCGTTGCAGCTGCGATTCGGTGAAGGAAAAGTGGCGCTCGAAATGACTATCCACATGATCCGGGTGAACGTGTCCGCACGCGCAGGCGACGACTTGTTTATCGGCCAGGAGGTCGTGACCTTCCTCGTGCTCGATGGGACGAGCCTCGCCAGGCTGTGGACGGGACTCAACGGCAAGCTTGACCGCCGCTGCGACAGTTCCTTCCTGCTCACGGATGCCGTCGACATGCTCCCCGACGGTCGCGGCGCCAATTTGCTGCGGATGCGTTTCGGCCAAGGCAAAATGGCGCTTAAAAGGACTATCCACATTCCCGCAGCACCTTCCTCGGCTGCTTACCCGGAGACCGCGTTCATTCTTCCTACGCGCGCACACACGCTGCCGCTCNNTCGACTACGTCATGGGGAAGCTCGCGGCGGTGGACGGCGGAAAGAGCGCCGACCTCGACTTCATCGCGTCCCGCGAAGTGAGTGCGTTCTGCACGGCCCTCGGCTTCGAAAAGACATGGTCAGGCAGGACCATCGAAGAGATCGCGCGCAAGCGTTCGTCGAAGGTCGAGGCAGACGACTTCGGACCAGCGGTGATCGTGGCGAGCGAGGCGACGGCCATCCTCGAGG
>PNBO01000337.1:0-9601 GCA_003136095.1 Myxococcales bacterium | reverse complement strand
GGACACCTGTGGGAGTTCCAGTACGCGCTTCAGGTCGAGCTCGAGCACGGCCGCACCCGGGGCGCCAACGTCACGAACAATCACCCGATCCTCACAGGCCTCGTCGTGATGGCGCACCTGTCGGAGGACACGCTCTACTACGCACGCCTCTGGGTGATGGAGAGCGAAGGCGAGCTCGCAGCGCAGATCGCCAAAGGAAAGAAGGCCGACGAGATCGCGAAGACCGTCAAGGAGCTCAACGTAGCGCGCCTCTACCTCGCCAAGCGGCTGCTCGAGAAGGCCGAGCACGAAGGGACGAACCTCCCCCGCTGATTGCTCGGTCAGCGCCCCGGCACGTGACGGGGCAAATCGTCTTCCGGTCCGTCCATCCGAGCGCGATGCCCGCAGGCTCACGGGCCGGCGGTACGGGCTTCGCATTTCGAAGCGGCACCCGCATTGTATCCCCTGTCCTTCGCCAGGTCGCCATCCAGGAGCGCGATGATGGTCGTTCCGCGGTGGAGTGGCCACTGCGGTAACGGATGACGCTCGCGCCAGCAGTGCGGTTGGGGCAGAAGGATGCTCGAAATCGCAGGCAGGACGGATCTCTACCTTCGTGCGCAAGACGACACTGGTCACGGATCGTGGTCAGGCAGCTCGGCGCTCGTAGCGGTGGTGAAGGCCACCGACTTCAGGCAGCTCCACGATCCTGCCCATGCTCGACGGCTGATAGGCTCGCGATTCTGGCGCGTCCTTGCCCAGCGAGAGATGAGTACGGGATTTGTGATAGTAGGCGAAGTAGGACTTGAGAATCCGGTGCAGGTGGCGTTCGCCAAGGACAATGACGTGATCGAGGCATTCTCGCCGTACCGAGCCCACGAGACGTTCCGCATAGGGATTTTGCCACGGGCTGCGAGGCGCTGTGAGCACCTGCTCGATGCCCATGCCTGCGACACGACCGTGGAACTTCTCACCGTAGACGCCATCGCGATCGCGGATCATGTACTTGGGTGCAGTCTCCTCGGGGAAAGCCTCGATGATCTGCTGGGCGGTCCAGGCCGCGCTTGGGAATTCGGTGACGTTGAAATGAAGAACCTGTCGCCGGTCGTGCCTCAAGACGAAGAAGACAAACAAGATGCGGAAGGTCGCGGTGGGGACGGTGAAGAAATCGGTGGACGCAAGGGAGTCGAGGTGGTTGTCGAGGAAGGTGCGCCAGGTCTGCGAGGGCGGCTTGCGTGACTTGTTGGGCAGGAAGCGGGACACGCTCCGCTCGCTGATGTCGATGCCGAGCTTGAGCAGCTCGCCATGGATCCTGGGTGCGCCCCAGGTCACGTTGGCCTCGGCCATCCGCCGGATGAGCTGCTTGACCTCTGGAGAGATGTCGTCCTTCGCCGGCGTGCGGGAGCGGGATTTCCACCGCCAGAACAGGCGGAAGCCGGCTCGATGCCAACGGACGACGGTGTCGGGCTTGATGATGACGAGGGTGTCTGCCCACCAGATCTGGGAGAGGCCCATCCAGAAGGCGCGGTCAGCCAGGCGCAGACGTGGCCGAGATGTGGAGCGGCGTAGGGTGGCGAGCTGCTGGCGGAGAGCAAGGTTCTCGAGGGCGAGTTCGGCGCGAGTGCGAAAGGCCGAATGCAGCGTGCAAAGAAAGGCGACAAGGAGAGTGAACATCGCGTTCATCTTGCACGAGACCGGCACGCGCAGGTACCATCGCCTTGGTCTGTCCGTCCTTCACCGTCACCGACGGGAAATCTGCTCCGCGGATGAACATGTGGCGAGGCACACCCCGCGCCACCTGCGTTCACCAAGCCGCAAAAGCCGCTGCCTTCTGGCAGAAGGTGTCGCTACATCAGATGGGCCGAGCTCATGCGCCTGACCTTCGGGTTGACCGTGGACCGGTGTCCTGCGTGCGGGGGCCGCATGAAACTGCGCGCTCTCGTCCGTGACCCAGAAAGCATCGAGCGCTTCTTGCGCCACCAAGACCTCGGGTCGCCTCCGCAAGACATTGCCCCAGCGCGTGCGCCGCCCTACCGCCGCTCGGTGACCCGCCTGCCACCGACAAGCCAGCAAGAGCTCTTCCCCGAGACATGACCGCTCGGCCAGGCCGGCACCAGAAGCCGACCCGCCGCCCGCGGCCACCGGGCCACCGGGCGTAGCCTGCCCTGCCAAGGCGAAAGGCAATCTGGCTTACACACACGTTTCACCCAAAATCCGCCAAATCCGCCCTGCCGGCCTCCCGTGGCCGCAGTGAACTGCCCGTTCGCGACCGCCGAACCCGACCGCCAGCCGGTTCAAAACGATTACGGACATCCCGCCCTTGTCGACGTCCCGTCAGTTCAGCCAGTCTCCGCCCTCGCCACCAGATTGCGAGGGTGGCGGTCGTGCGGGCCAGAGTTTGGGCGCACAGGTGGGCAGTCCCATGGCTTTGAGAATCTTCTTGATGGTGTCCTCGGTCTCGATCATGGCGATGAGGCGCAGCGGGCTCTTGCAGCGAGGGCAGACGGTGTCGATCTCGAACGTCTTTTTTAGGAGCTGGCTGAAACGCCACCCACCGCGACGACGGTCCTGGGGGGCGAAGACAGATAGGCCCCGAGAACGGAGACCGCCTCGGCGATTTGCAACGCCAGCTCACGGGTGGGTACCAGCAGCAAGCCATGGACAGATACCGGGTGTCGCGAGGGGCGGCCAAGCGTACGAGGCCCGCCAAGCGCCTGCAGAAGTGGCAGCACGAAGGCCGCGGTCTTGCCTGAACCGGTCTTTGCTGAAGCCCATACGTCCTCGCCACGCAAGGCCGCGGGAATGGCCGCCACTTGTACCGGCGTTGGCGCTTGATAGCCCTGGGCCGAGGTGGCGCGAACCAGAGACTCACAAAGGCCAAGGGCCCGAAACCGAGGAGAAGGTGAAGACGATGTCATGCGAGGGAAGCCGCAATCTGCTCGACCGTTTCAAGCGAAATTGGGCCGAGAGCGCCGCTGCGAAATTCGTTCAGCAAAGTCGTCGCTGCCCGTGCAATGTCGAGCCCTCCGGCCCTTTTTACCAGGCCGCGAACTTGGGCGATGGCGGCAAGCAGCCCATGGCTGTCGCAGTTGGCGGCCAGCAGGCCAAATCGCCTCGTGAGCAAGGCTGGGTACTGCCTGACGAGGTAACCCGCCAGGTGCACGGCAACATCTTCGTCTTCGTAGGCCGCGCGGCCAATGCCGTGAGTTGCTGCAAGCTTGTACGAAACGTACTGGGTCATTCCCGGCCACAGCATGCCGGGCGTATCCATGAGAGTCATCCCAGTACCAAGTGAATGCAGCATCTGGCTCTTGGTGATGGCGGGCTCGTCGCCCACGGGAGCAACGTGACGTTTGAGCAAGGCATTCATCAACGTCGATTTGCCAACATTGGGAATGCCAAGGATCATCATCCGCAGGGGTCTCCCGGGCGTGCCTCGCCCGGGAAGCATGGCCTGGCACAGCCTCGAAATGCGCTGGACTTCCCTGGGCCTCTTCGCGCAAAGGGAAAGCGCCTTGACGTCCGGCTGGGAGTTATAGTGCTGCAACCAGCGCCGGGTGTGTTCGGGATCCGCGAAGTCGGCTTTGTTCAGCAGCTTGAGGGCCGGACGCTGACCCTGGCGCCGAAGGGCCTCGAACATCGGGTTGCAGCTGGAATGCGGTATGCGGGCGTCCAGCACCTCGATCACCAGATCGATCTTCCGCATGCTTTCAGCGGCCGCTTTCCGCGCGGTGGCCATGTGCCCCGGATACCAGTTGATCGCCATGGTGTTCTTCTGCCCGGCTCCGTCTACCACATCCAGCCGTGACCGCTCGTGGCGTCTTGTGACTGCAAAGGCAACACGCCGGAAATTTCCGCCCTACCAAGACCGATCTGGCCGAGACTGAAGCATCCCCTCTGAGCAACCCCGTGAAGCTTGCCCTCATTTTTCCCCCGGCGTGTGATCCCACGGCGCCGTACCCATCCGTCCCCGCGCTGGCGGGATTTCTGCGCCCCCAGGGCATCGACGTTCTCTCCATTGATGCCAACCTTGAGGGCTTTCGATCGTTGCTGCGTCGCGAGCCCTTGTCCCGACTGGCCGACCCCATCGAGCGGCGCTTGGCCAATCTGCGACGTCGGCGATCGCTCGATCACCAGGCGCAACTCGAACTGCTGGCACTTCTGCGCGTGCGTGGGGAGGCGACGGCGGTGCCAGGTGGAATCGATGCGGCCCTGGCGATCTTGCGCCGTCCTGAGCGCTTCTTTGATCCTGGCATGTACGCCGACGCGGTGACCACGGTCAACGCGGCCTTGCGGGTGATTTCGGCCGCGCACACACCCCTGAAGCTCGACTTCACCACCTGCCGATCGCCTTTCGCGCTGACCACGCCCGAGGAGATGGCGCTCAATGCAGAGCCCGGACGCGACCCTTTCGACGGCTACCTCACGCGCGAATTGGTGCCGCGTTTGCGCCGCTTCCGCATGGACGCCATTGGCCTTTCGGTATGTTTTCCAGGCCAGATGGTCCCCGCGTATTCGTTTGCTCTCAAGCTCAAGCGGGCTTTCCCCGAGGCCCATCTGGTCGCCGGCGGTCCCGCCATCACGCAGGTGCTGCTGCGACTGCACGGCCCGGCGCTTCGGCAGGCGCTGGGGCCGTTCGACAGCGCCGTGGTCTTTGAGGGAGAGCACACCTTGCTCTCGCTGTGTCGCGCCCTGTCCGAGGGTCGCAAGAGCGCGCACGAATTGGCCCAGATTCCCAACTTGGTGCTGCCTGATTCTTCATCGGGCGCAGGCTACCTGCCTGGTCCGCCCGCCGTCGATCTGCACGGCCTTCCCGCCCCTGACTTCGACGGGCTGCCGCTCGATCGCTATCTGTCTCCCCAGTTGCTGCTGCCGTACGATCCCACCCGCGGCTGCTATTGGGGCCGTTGTGCCTTCTGCCACTACGGCCTCACCAAAGCGGGCACGGCACGCTACCGCGAACGTGCGGTCGACACCGTGGTCGAGCACTTGGGCGCGCTGTCGGCCCGTCACGGCACGCGATACTTCTATCTGTCCCAGGATTCGGTGGCGCCGAAAACCCTGGGGCGACTGGCCGATGCGCTGGCGGAAAGTGGGCTCGACCTGCGCTGGGGCACCGACCTGCGGCCCGAGGNNTCTTGCGCCTGATCGACAAGGGAGTGTCACCCTCGGTAGTAGGCAAGGCTGTACGCAATCTCGCCAAGGCGGGGATTGCCGCCGAGATCATGTGTTTCACCGACTTTCCCACCGAGACCTTCGACGAGGCCATGGCGACGCTCAGGTTCTTGGAGGAGCAAGCTCCGCACATCGCGGCCTTCATTGTCGGCCAGTTCGAGCTTACCCACGGCTCGCGCGTGGCACGGAAGCCGGCGCGCTTCGGTCTGCGCGAGCTCTGGAGCGTGCAAGGCGATGCGCTGGGCACGGCGTTGTTTTTCGCCGAACGAAGACCAAGCAAGCGCGACCGCGAGCGCGTTCGGCTGGAGCAAGCGCTGGATCGACTCGCCTCGGGCTGGCTCTTGCGCAGCTATCCTTGGGCGGGCTCCCTGTCCACCGCCCACACGATCTTCTACTACGACCACTTCGGCAGCGGCGTCTTCCGGGATCTGTCGGGTCAAGCGCGCGGCCAGCTTCTGGGCACGACGCCAGCGAAACAGACCACGCGTTTGGACCTAGCCGGGCTTGCACTTGCCGAAGAGAACGAAGCCAAGATCTGGCACGAACTGACCCACGTGCGCCGCCAAGTCTCGCGCCAGTCCTACGATGGGCTTGCCGCTCAACTGCCGCGCGTACGCTACTTCCGTCGCGCGTGAAGCACACGCGGGGGATCGTACCAGGGGTCGCGACGCGCAGGCTCGCGTCCCAGAATCTCCCGACCATGGTGCACGGCGGTCACGTCGTATGCATCACCCAATGCCGCCTGCACCGTGGCCTCGAAGTCCTCGTACCCGCGATGGGCCTTGTCGTTGCACAATAGTACCGCGTGCGCGGGTTCCAATACGGCGACGGATTCCAGGAGCTCAGGCCAGAACTTGCGCAGGACACGATCGTCGCCCCTCCCGACTCCGAAGGCCGGAGGATCCGCGACCACCACGTCGAAATGCTCGGCTGCTCCACGTTGAGCTCGGCGACGACACCGTCGCAAAAAAGCCTGTGCGGTATCAGGGACCACCCGGAAATCGGTGCCGTTCAGCGCGGCGTTGCGCCGTCCCCAGCTAAGATAGCGCCGCTCGGGATCCACGTTGACCACGTCGCGTGCGCCACCGGCCCGCGCCGCGACGCCAAAGCCGCAGGTGTAGGAGAAGAGATTCAGTACCAATCCCCCACCGGCGAGAGCCCGCACCCGGCTGCGCGCCATCCGCCCATCGAGAAAGAGTCCGAAGTCGTGTCTGGGGTCGGTGCCTATTTCGAAGCGGAGCCCGTCTTCGACGGCGAGGATCTGCTCGGGCGCCGGAATCCCTCCCCAGCGCAGTCGTAACGCCTGATCTCCCTCCTTGCCCCGCCAGCGCAGAAGGATCGAACGTCCAGGGAATGCCGCCTCAAGAGCGGCTATCAGTGCCTCGCCCTGCCCAGCTGGATTGTAGTCAGAGCAGACCACCAGCCGCCCGAAGCGATCCACGATCAGTCCGGGACCATCGTCCGCTGCACCGGCGACCACCCGAACGCAGGCGTCCTGCCGCTGCAATAGGTCGTCTCGGTACGCGATCGCGTCCGACAGAATCCGCGCAATGTGGCTAGGGCCCGGAGACAGGAGCCGTACCTTTCTTGACCAGAACCCGCGGCGTCGGAGGATCCATTGCCGAGATTCTTGCATGGAATTGCCAGGAAGGCCTTGTGGTTCGCCAAGTCGTCATTCGCGCGCCCTGTTTACCGACGGTGACCTCGATGGCGAGCGTGCCTGGCCATGCTGCCCCGCCATCATGCATTATCGCGCGATCGCCGACTTGTTTCCGACCCTCATTGGCTCGCTGCCTTCCGTCCTTCACACGCGCGCCGAAGCCTCGCGTAGCGAGGGGGTGGCAGAGTCGGAAGCGGGACCCGAAGACCTGGCGCGGTGCACTGGGCAGGCTCCAGAGCAGTGCGCACATGGCGGGCTGATGCATGAGGGCGACTGTGCGCTAGATTTGGCGAAGCATGGTCGTTTCGCCTCCGCCCCAGCCGCCCGCGCCAGTCGGGATCGCCGCTCGCCTCCAGACCAGCGCCTTGCGCTCGCGCCAGACCCTGGGCCTGGTCTGGCGCTCGACGCCGACGGGCACGCTTGGTTTGGGCACGCTGACCATCCTCGCCGCGTCGCTNNGCCATGGCCCTGCTCGAACGATCCCTCGGCCTGGTTCGGCAACTCGTCGGAGCGCGACTCGGTATCGACGTCAACGTGGCCATCCTGAAGAAGGCGGAAACTCTCGAGCTTCGGCACTTCGAGGACTCCGAGTTCTACGACAAGCTCTCGCGTGCCCGCCGCGAAGCCTCGCTGCGGCCGCTTTCGCTCATCGAGAGCAATTTCCAGGTTCTGCGCAATATCCTGACCTTGGCCGGCTACATCGTGCTGCTCGTGCGCTTTTCGAACCTGATGGTGCTGGTCCTGCTTGCCGCCACGGTTCCGGCCTTCATCGCCGAGGCGAAATTCTCGGGCGCCGCCTTTCGCCTGCGCAACTGGCGCTCGCCCGATACGAGGCGCCTCCTCTATCTCGAATACGTGCTGGCCAACGACGAGCACGCCAAAGAGGTGAAGCTCTTCGGCCTCGGATCCCTGTTGCTCGGTCGCTATCGCAGCCTGTCCGAACGCTTCTACGCCGAAGATCGGCAGCTCGCCATGCGGCGCGCGGGGTGGGGTTATGGCCTGTCGCTCTTGAGCACGGCCGTGTTCTACGCCTGCTACGCGCTCATCGTGACGACCACCGTCCGCGGTCGGCTTTCGCTCGGCGACATGACGCTTTACCTGGTCGCCTTCCGGCAGGGGCAACAGAGCTTTCAGACCATCTTGTCCGCCGTGGGCAGCATGTACGAGGACACCCTCTACATGGCGAACCTCTTCGAGTTCCTCGCCATCCCGACCGAGCGAAAGAGGCCTACCGCCATCACCACCGTCGCGCCGGAGCAAGGCATCCGCTTCGAGGGCGTGGGCTTTCGTTATTCGGGCCCCGACGACGCCGACCGCTGGGCCTTGCGCTACATCGATCTCTTCATCCCAAAGGGGCAAAGCCTGGCCCTGGTCGGCGAAAACGGCGCCGGAAAGACCACGCTGATCAAGCTCTTGTCCGGCCTCTACCAGCCGACCGAGGGACGCGTTCTTCTCGACGGAAAGGATCTTGGCGACTGGGAAGTACAGTCACTGCGCCAGCGCATCGGCGTCATCTTCCAGGACTTCAACCAATACCAACTCGTGCTGCGCGAAAACATCGCCTTTGGCAGCGTCGAGCATCTGCAAGACGATCTGCGCGTGGCGCGCGCGGTGGAGCAGGGTGGCGCCCGCGAGCTGGTGGCGAGCCTCGCGGACGGCGTGGAAACTCAGCTCGGTCGCTGGTTCAAGGACGGCGTCGAGCTGTCGGGCGGGCAGTGGCAGAAGGTGGCGCTGGCCCGCGCCTTCATGCGCGACGAGGCTGACATCCTGATCCTCGACGAGCCGACCGCCGCGCTCGACGCCGAAGCCGAACACGCGGTCTTCCAGCGCTTCCGCACCCTGGCCCAGGGCCGCACCACGGTCCTCATTTCGCACCGATTTCCCACCGTGCGCATGGCCGACCGGATTGTCGTGCTCGAAGGCGGGCGAATCATCGAGGAAGGCACCCACCAAGAGCTGCTCGCCGCCGGCGCCCGCTACGCCCGCCTGTTCGCCTTGCAGGCCGAAGGATACCGATAATCTGCTGACGTCCGCCTTTCGATGTCTTCCCAAACTTTGCCTGCGGCTTCCCAGCTATGGATCAGGACATCTGGGACTTTTGGGGGTGCAAGTGCACCACATTGGAAATCGCCGAGGATTCCGGCCACGGGCCGTCGGCTAGGCACTGGGCACAGGGCACCATCCCATTGGCTGCCAGCCGCGCCTGTCTGGCCTTAGTTCGGCGTTGGGCAAGTTGAGCGGCGACCTGGTCGCCCGTGCCGAAGTACACCTCGTCGGGCGTCTGCTCGTTGAAAGCCGCGTGCGGCATGACCGAGTTGTGTTAAATGCATCAGTTTCGCAACTGGCACGGTACAAACGATTCCAACCACGGAATGTAGTTCATGCATACCCTGAAGTTGTTTCAACCCCGGTCCGATGACCCACCATGCTGGCAAGCTGTCGAACGGCGACTACATCGTGACGCACGAAACTGGCGGCGGAGCCCTCGGCCAGCGGCCATAGGCGATTCGAAGCGGTTTTTTGAGCGTCGGAGAACCCTGCCGGACCGCGTCAGCGCGGCCTCGATCGCGTCGGCGCAGCGCGCTTGACCGGGTTTCTGGGGCCTGACGGGGGCTTTCTCGAGCACGCAGGGCAGTCTACTCCATCCCGCCCTTGTCGACGTCCCGTCAGTTCAGCCAGTCTCCGCCCTCGCCACCAGATTGCGAGGGAGGTGGACGTGCGGGCCAGAGTTTGGGCGCACAGGTGGGTAGCCCCATGGCGGACAGGATCTTTTTGATGGTGTCCTCCATC
>PNBO01000082.1 GCA_003136095.1 Myxococcales bacterium | reverse complement strand
TTCGCCGCGCGCTATCGCGTGCTCGGTGGGTTGTCCGCGGGGGCGCAGGGCGAGGTCTTCCTCGTCGAGGACATGACGCAAGGGAGCCGGTGCGCGCTGAAGTTGTTGCCCGCGCAGGCCTCGGCCACGCACTTGCGTGGCGAGTTCGCGCGACTGACCGAGCTCGCGCATCCGAACATCGTGCGGGTGCTCGACGCCGGCGTCCTGGGCAGCGGTCAGGCGGGCGGGCGCGCGTTTCTCGTCACCGAGTACCTGGCCGGACCGACCTTGGCCGAGTCGCTGCCCTCCGACTCACCCGTGGCGCGCTTCACGCAGTTCTCGCACGCGGCGGAGGCGCTGGCGGATGCCCTGGCCTACTTACATGGACGGGGCATCCTGCACGGCGACCTCAGCCCGGCGAACGTTCGTTGCGATGACGCCGGCCGCCCCATCCTCATCGACTTCGGCCTTGCCGAGCGCGACCCGCCAGCCATGGTTTCCGGGCAGCAAGGAGTCACGGGCACCCTCGGGTTCATCGCGCCCGAGGCCCTGCTCGGCGAGAGAAGCCCGGCCGGCGATCTGTTTGCCTTGGGTGCGACGCTCTACGATGCCTGGGCGGGAGCGCCGCCCTTCGGGCTCGGCATCGAGGCGGTCCGGCGGGCCTGGCAAGGGCCACCGCCGCCGCCGTCCGCTCTTCATCCCGGGTTGCCGCCGGCTTGGGACCATCTCCTGCTTCGCCTGCTGGCCGCCGCGGTGGAGGATCGCCCGAGCAGCGCGCGCGAGGCATTGCAGGACATCCGGCGCATGCTGCCGGACCGCTCGGTTGACGTGGCGACGGATCTCGCTGCCCCGTTTCCGGCCGGCGATCCGTTCGCGGGCGTGCTGGTGGGACGATCGGAGGAAGAGGCAACCCTTCGCCGTCACATCGAACGTCTTGCGCAGGGCGCGGCCACTGTCTGCGTCGTGTGCGTGGCCGGATCTCCGGGGTCGGGGCGGCACGCGCTGATCGGGAGGGCGCTACGCGAGGCGCGCCTGTCGACGCTCTCGCAAGCCATCGATGCCATCGACATCGATGTGGGCGAGTGCTCCGAGCTCGTGGCCAGAGCCGCGGCGACCGTCGCGCAGCAGAGCCCATCGTCGCTCGTGGAGCCCGCCGGCGAGACGCGGGAGAGGTTGGCTTGCCTCGTCGCGGATCTGGAGCAGCGCGCTTCCACCCGGCCTCTCTGCCTGGCGCTGGCCGGTTCTCCCGAGGACGAGATGCTGGCGCTCGCGGTGGCCGGCAATCCGCCGAGCGGCCGGCTGTTGCTTCTGCTGCCCTGCGACCGACCGACCGCCGGATCGGGGATTGCCGCCATCCAGCTCGGGCCCTTGTCACGCGAAGCGATCGCCGAGCTTGTCCGACGCAGCGCCGGCGTGGAAGCGCCCGCGGCCGTCCTCGACCAGCTGATGACGGCGTCGGCGGGTCTGGCCGGAGTGGCGGTGCTCTTGCTTCGGACCTGGATCGAGAGCATTCGCGAGGGCAAGCCGCCCAGGGTGGAGGCGTTCGCCGGTGGGCACGCCATGGCCCATCTACTGGACGTGAGCTTCTCGTCGCTGTCCGAGGCTGCCCGCGCTGGGGTGCTGCAAGCCGCGCTGGTGGTCGACAAGCCGCTCGATGTAGGGGAGGCCCGCGCGAAAGACAGCGAGAGCCGCGCGATCGAGGCAGAGCGCGAGGCGCGTGCCGCGGGCTGGCTCGATCCCGCCAGGGCGTCCTTGCCGAGTGATGCGCACCAGGCGGCGCTCTGGCGGGCCCTGGCCGGCGACGCGCGCCTAGGGCGTCTAGCCCGCCAGGAGGTGGGCCGATTGCCGGCCGGCGATGCGCGGCTCGGCGAAGTCCAGCTTGCGCTTGGGGAACGCGGCGAGGCCGCGGCGAGTTTCTGGCAGGCGATGCAAGCCGCGGAGGCGAGGATGGCCTGGAGCAAGGTGGCTCACTTCGGTCTGCGCGCCCGCGCGGCGGGTGGGGGCACGGCGACGAACGCGCAGCGCCTGACTCTCGCCAATGCCCTCGGCATCCTGGGCCGCTACGACGAGGCTCTGGCAACCATCGAGGGCTGCGCCATTCGCGGCGCGCCGGACACCACCGCCAAGGTGGCCGAACGCAAGGCGTGGATCCTCGGGCGGCGTGGTGATCCCGAGGCTGCCCGGCGCCTGCTCGAAGCCGCGCTGGCGCGCCTCCCCGCGGAGGGGGACGATGCCTTGCTCCTGCGTTCTCGCCTGGCGCGCCTGTTGGTTACGAGTGGCCGCTACACGGATGCATTCGCGATCGCGAAGCCCGCCCTCGGCGCCCGGTCAGCGGCGGGAATGGCGGCTCGCGAGTCCGCCGTTCTCGCCCTGGCCTATGCGGGGAAGCTGGAGGCAGCGGAAAAACTTCTCGGCGACCTACGAGCGGAAGCGGGACAGGCCGCCGATCGCGTCCTGGCGGCCCGCGTGGCCGCGCTGGAAGGGTTGGTTCGGCAACTCGCCGGGAGACCGCTGGAAGCGGCCAGCAGCTACCGGCACGCGGTCACGGACTACGAGCAGGTTCGCGATCTACACGGTGCCGCCGCCGCCACGTTCAATCTCGGGTGCACGCTGGCGGAGATCGGCGACTACGGCGGCGCCATCACTGCCTTCGAACGCGCCATTCGCGAGCTCGGACGGCTGGGCGCGGTGACCGACCACGCCCTGGCGGTCTTCAACGTCGGCCAGCTCTTTCTGCAGCTTGGCGATCTGGACGCCGCCAGCCGCGCCATCGAGCGGCTGCGAAGCGACGCCGAGACTTCGCGAGTCGATGCCTTCGCAGGGTACGCCGGGTTGCTCACGGCCGAGCTCCAGCGCCGGCGCCGGGACCGGCCGGAAGCTGTGCGCAGCTATGCGTCCTCGGGGGCGGTCTTCGCGCGCTTGGGCATGCAGTCCATGGCGGCGATTGCCAGGCTTGGCCAAGCGGAGACGCTGGCGGAGCAGGGGCGGTTCGCCGAGGCACGCGCAGGCCTGCGCGAGAGCGAGGCTCCCGCCACCCTGTTGCCGGGAGCGACGGCGGATACCCCTTTGGCCGAGGTGCTGTTGCTGGCGCGCGCGCGCATCACGGTTGCCGATCCCGGCGCCAGCGCGGCCGAGGCAGGGGCTCTGGCCGAAGCGCTGGCGCATAGAGCTGGCGCCGGGCGGAGCCTCGGCCGGCTGCCTGCGGCCTGGCGCCTGGCCAGCTTGTCGGCGCGGCTTTTCGCGCGCGGGGGCGACGCCCGCAAGGGCGCCCAGCTGGAATTCGCATGCAAGTGCTTCGAGGAGGTCAAGATGAAGACGCCAGCGAACTATTGGCCCGGTCTCGAATCCGAAGGTGAGGCGCGGTTGCTGGCCCCGAACGCGGGCGACGGCAAGGGCACGGCCGCTCTCGTCGAGCGGTCGGTCTTGCTGGAGGGACGCCTGCGCCGGCTCCTGCGCATCAACAAGCGGCTTAACAGCGACCTGCGGCTCTCCCGCGTTCTCGAAACCATCATCGACACGGTCATCGAGCTGACCGACGCCGAGCGAGGATTTCTCTTGCTCAAGGACAGCGACGGCGATCTCGTCGTCAAGGTGGCGCGCAACATCGATCAAACCACCCTCGAGGGGCCCGGCCTGTCCCTCTCGCGGTCCATCGCCAAGCAAGCCGCCGACACGGGCGAGCCCGTGATCACCGTGGACGCCGCGGGGGACAGCCGCTTTGCCGAGCATCTTTCCGTGAGTGACCTCCACCTTCGCTCGGTCCTGGCCGTGCCTCTGGCGGTGAAGGGCACGGTGGTGGGGACGATCTACGTAGACCACCGCCTGCGCAAGGGCGTGTTCGGCGAGGACGAGCTGGCCATGGTGCTGGACTTCGCCGAGCAAGGCGCCATCGCCATCGAGAACACGCGCATCATCTCCGAGCTGCGCCGCCGGGAGCAGCAGGTACAGTCGCTCAACCGGCGGCTCGAACGAGAGCTGCGCGTCCAGGAGGCCGCCCTCTCCGACGCGCGCATCGAGCTCAAGGAGAGCCGGCAGGCCGCGGCCCTGCGCTATGACTACCGGCAGATCGTGGGACAGTCGCCGAGCATGCTCGACCTCTTTCGCCTGCTCGATCGGGTCACGGACACCAACTTGCCGGTCGTCATCGAGGGCGAGAGCGGCACGGGCAAGGAGCTCGTCGCGCGCGCTATCCACTTCCACGGTCCGCGCAAGGACAAGGCCTTCGTTTCGGAGAACTGCGCGGCCATCCCGGAAACCTTGCTCGAGTCGGCGCTTTTCGGCCACGTCCGGGGAGCGTTCACCGGCGCGGACCGCGAGGCGCGTGGCCTCTTCGCCATCGCCGACGGCGGCACGCTCTTCCTCGATGAAGTCGCCGACATGTCGCCCGGCATGCAAGGCAAACTCCTGCGCGTGCTTCAGGATGGCGAGTTTCATCGCGTCGGCGGCGAGCGACCGGAGAAAGCCGATGTGCGGGTCGTGGTGGCGAGCAACCGCAACCTGGGGCGCATGGTCGAGGACGGCAAGTTCCGCAAGGACCTCTTCTACCGGCTGAGCGTGGTGCGCCTGTACCTGCCGCCCTTGCGCGAGCGGCGGGAGGACATCCCAATCCTCGTCCGCCACTTCCTGGCGAAATTCGCCGATCAGACTGGCCTTGCCCCGAAGAACATCGATCCCGCCGCCCTGGCCCGGCTGTGCGCCTACGCCTGGCCCGGCAACGTGCGCGAGCTCGAAAACGAAATTGCCAGGGCCGGGGCCTTTGCCGGCGCCACCATCGGGGCAACGGATCTCTCGCCGCATGTGCAGAACGGCCAGGATCCGAGCGAGGTGATTCGCAACGAGCCAGACAGCCTGCGCCTCCGGCAGCGGGTGGAGCGCCTGGAGCGGCAGCTTATCCGCGAGGCCATGGGGCGTTCCCAGGGAAACCAGACCAAGGCCGCCGCGCTGCTCGGACTTTCACGTTTCGGATTGCAGAAGAAGCTACGCCGGTACAATCTAGGTGCGTAGCTTGCAACCACGCCTACGAGAGGGTGGTGCGGGTTTCGCTCACGTCCAGGGATCCCGTGCCGGGAAGCTCGGAGGCGGGCGTGGCCGCGAGTCCCGACGTCGGCATGCGCCTCACTTCTTCCCGGGCGATTCGCCACGCGGCCTGGATGATCCAGGAAACGGACCTATCCTGACGGATAGCTTCCTTCTGGGTTTCCGCCAGCATGGCGGAGTTGAAGTAGAGGGTAACCTTGCGTTTCTGAGACACGTGATGTTCCGGTNNTCGGCGGTGTTGGTAACGCCGTCGCCGTTCACATCGCGGCCCGAGGCGTTGTTCTTGTAGACGAAATCGTGAAGCTCGAGATTGAGCGCGGCCCACCGGCTGAGGAAGGCGTGGGCACCGACGCCAGCGTTGATCGTCAGCTCGGTGGCGGTGTAGGCCTTGCAGAAGGGATTATTGGCGTCGGCATTATTCACGCAGTCGCCAGGCATGGCGTCCTTCACGGCGAGATTCACGATGCCACCGCCGGCCAGGATGTAGAGATCGAAGTAGCTGAAGAGGCTCGACAGGATGGCGATCTTGCCGGAGAGCGGGATGAACTCGACCTGGCCAACCACCACGTAGCCAATGTGGTTCATGGTGGCGACGGCGTCATCCGCGTAGGGCGACTTGATCGAAGTCTTGCTGTGATCCGCTGTGAGAGCGCCGCTGACGTCGGAGTTGAACGAGCTCTTCCAGCCGGGCGCCACATTGAAGCCGCCCATGGCCGCCAGCGAAAGCCAGTCGTTGAAGTGGTAGGCGAGCTTCGGCATGACCATCAGGGCGTTGTAAAAATCCTGCCCGATGCTGACGCCGGCGCCGACCCCGAGCTCGAAGCGCTTGTCGCGCAGCTCGAGGCGTTTGCGGATGACGGGCGCGTCGGTCAGTGGACTCTTGCGTTCCTTTTCTGCGCGAGCCACGGTCGGCAGGAAAACAATGGCGCCCACGAACAGTGCGATGAGCTTCCGCATGGCTTGTGTCCTTTTCATCATGACCTCGACTCGCTAGCGGGGTGTCCGGTAGGTGAAGGAGGGTGGCACATACAACCCGATGGAGAAGAACATCATGATGTTCTGCACGAGCTGGCTCTGGTGGTCCTGTGACGCCTTCTTCACGGCGGCCGTATCTTGTGGGTCCGCGAGGCCCGCCCGGCCCTGGAACTCGAACGCATCCTGATACACGTAGTCGCGGAAGGTCACGCTCAACGTGAGCCAATCGAGGACGAAGAGGCGAACCCCGAGACCACCGTGGCCGACGATGTCGTCGTTGGTGAAGGCCTTGTCGCCGAAGGCCCGCGGGATGATCTCGGTGTGAATCATGCCCAGGCCAATGGCGACCGTCAGATCCCAGTGCACGATCCATTTGTTGAACAGGCCGAACTTTCCGTACCCCGGCACGTAGCCGAAGGCCAGCGCGTAGTGGTACTTGAGTTTGTTGAGCGTGGGCACCAGGTAGTACTGCAAGCCGACCAGCGACTCTCGCTCGGACAGCTCCTTGATGAAGTACTGACCTTCCAGACCGACGGAGAGAACGTCGGTGATGTAGTAGTTGAGATCGCCGCCGAAGGAGTAGTGACGAATGAGCGGGTCGTTGAGGGTGATCCCGGCGAATGGAGCGATCTCCAAACGGTGCTTCTTGAGGAAGGCCTTGCGTGGCACGACCACGATGTCCTCCCACGACTTCCGCGGAGCACCTGCGCCCTCGGTGCCCTTTTTGGCCTCCCCAGGCGTGGTCATCTCGGTCGACCCAGGGATTTCCGAGAGATCCAGGTCCGGCGTGATCGCCGGCCCGGTATCCGCAGGGGTCTTGTCGCCGCCAGCCGTGTCGGACGCAGCCGTCTCTGGCTCTGCTGCCAGGGACGATTTTGCGACGCTCAGGTTGGCAAGAATTACGAAGAGGCCAAGGGCAAGTCGTTTCATGCGTTTCCTTGCTTGGGGGCTGCCTTCACCCCATGACAAAAATCGCTTTGATTTCAGAGGCTTGGCTATGAAGGCAGAGGTGCGGGCAATGTAACACAGGGGTTTTCTGCAAATCAACAAAATTTCAGTCGGGATTCAATGTTTCCCGCACCGGAGATCTCCCCCACACGCCTTCTACCCGACCTGCGCGTTTTCGAAAAGAGCTTCTACGAATTCTTCGGCATCGAACTCGCGCAGGTCCTCCACGCGCTCGCCGATGCCGATGTAGCGCACGGGGATCCCGAGCTGATCGGCGATTCCCAAGATGACGCCGCCCTTGGCGGTGCCGTCGAGCTTCGTCAGCACGATACCCGTGACCGCCATGGCCTGGGTGAAGATCTGCGCTTGCGCGATGGCGTTCTGGCCGTTGGTCGCGTCGATGACCAGCCAGGTTTCGTGCGGGGCTCCCGCGCATGCTTTCCCGGCCACTCGCCTGACCTTCTGCAATTCGTCCATGAGATTGGCCTTGGTGTGCAAGCGCCCCGCCGTGTCGGCGATGACCACGTCGACGCCTTCGCTGGCGCCACGCTTGATGGCGTCGAAGATCACCGAAGAGGGATCGCCACTTTCCTTGCCCCGCACCACGGCGGCCCCCACGCGCGAGCCCCATTCCTCGAGTTGCTCGGTCGCGGCGGCGCGGAAGGTGTCTCCCGCGGCGAGCAGCACGGACTTGCCATCCGCCTTCAACTTGGACGCCAGTTTCCCGATGGTCGTCGTCTTTCCGCTACCGTTCACCCCGATGGCCAGCAGGACGAAAGGCTTGGCTTTCGCGAAATCGACCGCGGGGGCCGCCGCCCGAAAAAAATCGAGGCAACGCTGGCGCAAGAAGTCCCAGACCGCGCCCGCGTCCGCCAGCTCCCGCCGGGTGAGCGACGAGCGGATCTCCTCCAGCAGCTTCTGGCTGGTGCGCACGCCGATGTCCGCGGTCAGCAGTACTTTCTCGATTTCCTCGACCAGGGCGGGATCGATTTCCCGTTTCGCCACGAAGAGATCGCCGAGGCGGGATACCCAACCCGCGCGGGTACGGGCGAGGCCCGGCGCCAAGGCGGCGGTATCGCGCGTCTTGCGCCGCGCTGGTGCCTCGGCCGGGCGAGGCTTCTCGACCGTCAGCGTGAGCTTGGCCGGGGAGGGGGGCTGGGCGCGGGTTTGTGGCCTCGGCGCTTCCCGCGGTTCGAGCTTCGGGCTCGGTGGCACGGCTACGACCGGCCGCGCTGCGGGGAGCGGCTTGGCGAGCTCGGCCGCTTTCTGGCCCACGGCGGGTCCGGCCGGTGGTGGGGTTGGCGGTTCTTCCTTTACATGGGGCGCTGGCGTTGCGGCTACCAGCTCTTCCTCCGCAAGGTCATCGGCGCGTTCCGGTACGACATCTTCCGCGCGAAGGGCCGGCCGCCCCCCCTTGGCCATGGGGACGGGCCTGCCCTCGCCAGCGGCATCGATCTGCCGCTGCCGGACGGCCCGCGCCCGCCGAATGGCGAAGACCAGCAGTAGGACCATCGCGACAAATCCGGCGGCGACGATGGCAGCCGTGAGCAGCTCGCTGTTCGTTACCCCCTCCATGGGGCGGAAACCTTAACAGCATCAGGGGGAAGCAGGCGATCTTTTTGACATTTTCAGGATTCGCGCGAAAGATTGCGATGTTCGAGCGACAAGGGCTTTACAGAACTGGATGCCAGGTGGTACCTATCTGGTGTCACGAAGTGGCTAGTATGGTCACGTAATGCCACGCCATCAGGTGGTGCTCGATGAGGATAAAGCGGCTCGAAATCTGTGGATTCAAGTCCTTCGTTGATCGAACGGTCCTAACCTTCGACGATCCTATCACGGGTGTGGTGGGACCGAACGGGTGCGGAAAGTCGAACATCGTGGACGCCATTCGCTGGGTCATGGGCGAACAGTCGGCCAAGCACCTGCGCGGCCGCGCCATGGAAGACGTCGTCTTCAACGGCTCCGAGTCGCGCGGTCCAGCTGGGATGGCGGAGGTGTCCATTACCTTCGATACACGTTCCCTGACGGGCGACGTGGCGCCCGGCGGGATCCCCTGGGGGGCGGCCGGCCCCTCGGAAGTGGTGGTCACGCGAAGGTACTATCGCGGCGGCGAGAGCGAATACCTGCTGGGCGGGGTTCCCTGCCGCCTGCGCGACATCGTCGAGTTCTTCCTGGGCACGGGGGTCGGCTCGAAGGCCTACGCCATCATCGAACAGGGGCGCATCGGTTTTATCGTGTCGTCGCGCCCGGAAGACCGCCGCGCCCTCATCGACGAGGCCGCTGGCATCACCAAGTACAAGGCCAAGAAGAAGGTTGCCGAGCGACGGATGGATGCGACCCGCCAGCACCTGCTGCGCGTGAGCGACATCATCGGAGAGATCGAGACACGCCTGCGCTCCCTGAAACTCCAGGCGCAGAAGGCCGAGCGCTACAAGCGCTACAAGGCCGAGCTCCGCGATCTGGATCTCTGCGCGTCCACGCAGCGCCACCTGGGCCTGCTCGCCGAGCAGAAGTACTTGGCGGCCGCGCACGGCGAGTTGGAGGCGGAGCACGCGCGGGAAACGACCGCACTGGTCGCCGAGGAGGCGAACGTCGAGGCGGAACGGCTGTCCGTCGCCGAGGACCTCGCCCATCTGTCGCAGACCAAAGACGAGCTTTTCGCCCTCAACAACAAAGCGCAGCTCTCGGCGGCGCGGGCGGAGCACCTGCAGGACGAGGCGGGCACGCTGGTCGGACGGGCCGAGCACGCCAGGAAAGAAGGCGAAGAGCACGCGGCACGAGCGGCGCAAGACACGGAGTCGTTGACCGGCATCGAGGGGCAGGTGGCGCTGCTCGACGCGGAAGCCGACCAGCGGGCCGATGCCCTGGCGGCCATGGAAGCTACCTACGCGAGCGCGCGCGACGAATTGGCCGCGGCCCGGCGCGCCTGGGAACAGGTGGTTTCCGACACCGGCGCGGCGCGTACCCGCGTGGCACGGCTGGAATCCGATATCGAGTCGGCTCGCGTCCGGGCTGGCGATCTCGATCATCGGCTCGAGGAGTTGCGGCACGATGACGGCGTCGCGGGCGAAACCATCGCGCACGTGACCGGCGAGGCCGCGCAGGCCGAGGAGCACCTGGCCATCCTGCAGGCGCGCGCGGCGGAGCTGGCCGACAAGAAGTCGCAAACCGAAGAGCAGGTCGCGACCCTGCGGGCGGAGGTTGCCCGCGGCGAAATCGAGCTCGAAACGCTCCGCGAGGAGGCGCACCGCCGGCGGTCTCGCTTGCAGTCCCTGGCCGAGATTCAAGACCGCTACGAGAGCTTCCAGCGCGGCGTGCGCGCCATCATGCAGCGGGTGCACGAGCCGCGGCCCGCGGGCGATCGCGCCGGCGAGGGCGCCGCCTGGACCACGGGCGGCGTGCGCGGGCTGGTCGCGGACATCGTGCAGCCACCGCCCGAGCTCGAAACCGCGCTCGAAGCCGTGTTGGGCGAGCGCCTGGGCAACATCATCGTCGAGTCGCACGAGGTCGGGGTCGAGGCCATCGACTTTCTCAAGCAGCGGAGCGAGGGCCGTTCGAGTTTCATCCCTCTTTCGCTGCGCGGCCCGATCGCCGAGGGGACCGTCGTGTACGATGCCATGGGCGGCGCCAGCGTCGAATCCAGCCCGGCCGCCGTGCCGGTCCCCGTCGAGTGGCCGGCCGGCGAAGGCGTGCGTGGTCCGATGCTCGAGCTCATCGGCTTCGATCGCCACTACGATCGGGTGGCGTCCTATCTTCTCGGGGACGTCATGGTGGTCGAGGACCTGCGCCAAGCTCTCGAACTGTGGCGCCACAGCAACACCGGCAAGACCCTGGTCACCCTCGACGGCGAGGTCATCGATCCCCACGGCGTAGTGACCGGCGGCTCGCGCGAGTCGGCGACGGCGGGGGTGCTGTCGCAGAAGCGCGAAATGCGCGAGCTCGAGGCCATCGTCGCCCAGCTTGAGCAGGACATCCAGGCCTCACTCGACCGGCACGTCGGCAACAAGCAAGCCCTGGCCGCGGCGGCCGCCACGCTCGATGACACCATCGCGGCCATCCGCCGCGACGAGCTGGATCTCGCCGCGCACAAGAAAGAGACCGAGCGGCTCGCCCGCGAACGGACTACCGCCGAGGCCCGGCGCGCGCAGCTCGCTGGCGCGCTGGAAAACCTGCGGGTCTCGACCGGGCAGAATCAGGCGCGGCTGGCGGAGGCCACCGCGCAGCTGGTGATCGAGCAGGAGAGCGTAGCTCGGGGCGAAAGCGCCGCCGAGGACCTGCGCAGCCGGGTGGCCGCACTTGCCGAGAAGTCGGACGGGCACCTCGGGGAGCTCTCCACAGTGAAGATCGCGGCGGCGCAAGCCGGCGATCGGATGCGAGCGGCCCACGAAACCGTGGCGCGGCTGCGCCGGGAAATCGCCGAGCACGAGACCAAGCGCGCACAGCTTGCAGAGGTGGCGGCGGCCGATCTCGCGCGGGCCGAGGCCTTGCGCGCGGAGGCCGAAGCCCTCCACCGGGAGGCGTTGACCATGCAGGATGAATTGACCGAGCGCTCCCGCGCGTTCACCGAGCAGCAGGGCGCGGTCGAGGAACGCAGTGGCCTGCTCGCGCGGCGCGACGCGGACCTCAAAGCCCTGCGGGCGAATGTCGGGCGCCTGGCGCACGAGCTGAGCGCGCTCGATCTGCGCTGCCAACAGACCGCCATGCGCCTGCAATCTCTCGATGAGCAAGTGCGCGAGCGCCACTTGGATGTCGTCCGAGTGGCCGATGTCGTGGCGGATTTCCACCTGCGCGGCTTGTCCGGCGAAACCGAGGACGGCCGTATCCGCGAACTGCGCGGCCTGGTGGAACGCATGGGCGAGGTCAACCTGATGGCCATCACGGAATCCGCGGAACTGGAACAGCGCTACGATTTCCTGACCACGCAGAAGGCCGACCTCGAATCCGCCATGAGCCGGCTGGAAACCGCGATCAACAAGATCAATCTCGCGTCGCGCCGGCGCTTCCGCGAGGTCTTCGACACCGTGAACGCCAAGTTCCAGGAGGTGTTCCCGCACCTCTTCGGCGGCGGCAAGGCCCACCTCGCCCTCACCGACGAGAGCGATCTGCTCGAAACCGGCGTGGAGATCGTGGCCAACCCGCCCGGCAAGAAGATGATGCAGAACCTCGAGCTCCTCTCCGGCGGCGAAAAAGCCCTCACCGCGGTGTCGCTCCTCTTCGCCATCTTCCTGGTCAAACCCTCGCCGTTTTGCGTGCTCGACGAGGTCGACGCGCCGCTTGACGAAGCCAACGTCGGCCGCTTCAACCACGCCGTGCGCGAAATGACCGACCAGGCGCAATTCATCATCGTGACGCACAACCAGCGCACCATGGAGATCGCGGATCGGCTGTGTGGCATCACCATGGAAGAGTCGGGCGTCTCGAAGCTGGTCGCCGTCAACCTGCGCGGTCGCGTGGAGGCGCCGGCGCCGCCGCCCGCCGCCGCCTCGGGAGGTGCCGGCCTGGGCGCCCCCGCGTCGGCATGAGAGCAAGCCGGCGGTTTTCGCGCATTTCCGCGCCCGCTCGGGGTTGACGGATCCGGAGCCAGTCACTACACTCACCACCTCTGCGACGGGCTCCGCGTCCGCGGTCACACCGTCCCTTCGAAAGGAGCAACATGGCTACGTACATCACCGACGAATGCATCAACTGCGGCGCCTGCGAACCCGAGTGCCCGAACGACGCCATCAGCGAGGGCGACAGCGTATACGTCATCGATCCCGCTCGCTGTAGCGAGTGCGTGGGTTTCTCC
The DNA here is from genome assembly GCA_003136095.1 of Myxococcales bacterium. Classification (GTDB taxonomy): domain Bacteria; phylum Myxococcota_A; class Polyangia; order Fen-1088; family Fen-1088; genus Fen-1118. The sequence goes on along the minus strand of PNBO01000082.1, from coordinate 2,776 downwards.
GATACGGAAAAGTGCCAGGCCGTTTGTCCGGTCGAGTGCTGCCTGCCGGATCCGAACAACGTCGAAACCGAGGAAGCGTTGCTGGCGCGGGCCAAGCAACTTCACGCCGACAAGAACCTGCCCGATTTGGCGGCTCTGCCGGCCAACCTCTCCCGTTTCCGCAAGGGCTAGCCCCCTATTCAAGCCGAGGCTGGGGTCCTCCACCCGAGACCGGGTTCAGGGCCCCTGTTCGTTCCGGGGCAGACGATCATAGTACGCCGCGACCTTGTGGGCCTGCACAAGCTGGCCGGTGAATTCCAGGAACTGCTGCTGCTGCCAGCGTTCGAGGAAGCCGGCCAGGAGCTTCTCTCGCGTTTGTTCAAAGGTGATGTTCTCGACCGGCCGCTCGCCGATGTAGCGTGCGATGTAGAGTCCCTCGTCGTCCGAGAGGAGGCCGGTGGTTTCGCCGAGCGAGCGCAGCTTGGCGATCTCCTCGCCGACCTTGGGCGAAAGTGGCCGGTCCGGGTACTGTAGGAAATGATCGTAGACCACATGGCGTGACGACCATGCCGGGTCGCGTGCGACGGCGATGAAGTCATCGAGGGAGCGGGCGGGATGGTTCTTCAGGAAAGCCGCCAGGTCATTCGCGGCGCGCCTGCGCTGCTCGAGACCCTCTCCCTTCATGAGGGCGCCGGTGTCGATGGTGAGGACCCCAACTTCTACCAGCCTTGGGTGCACGAAGCTGACCTTCGCCCGATCGTACAAGGAGCGGAGCACCTGGTCGGGCACGGCCGCGGCGCGCAGGCGGGGTTCCAGTTCGCGCTCGAGCAACCGTTGGACGAGAGCGCTCTCGACGTCGGGCTCGGAGCTCGCGACCGGGCGCCAGCCGTCACGCCGCGCGTGCTCGGCGAGAAGATGGAACGCAACGAGATCGGCCAGGGCCACGCGCGGGGGCTTGCCCGCCCGCCGGGCTTCGGCCAGGACCTGGCTCGCGTAGATTGGGACCTGGCCGACACGGGCCACGACCCCACCCAAGTCCGACGACGGGACGGGTGTCCATTCCTCGTCAGCGACCTGCGCCGGCGAGGCGCAGGCGGAAATCCCGACCAGAAAACAGAGCAGGAGGCGGAACCGCACGCGCCGATGGTAGCAGAATCGAGAATCCGGGCGATGTGCCTTTCGCTCTCCCTCCCGCGATGAGTGCCGTCGGGCAAAGCCCGCCGCCCCTCACGCTTCCAAGCAAGGACCCTGGGAGGGTCCTTGCGATCCCCCGCGATGAGTGCCGTCGGGCAAAGCCCGCCGCCCCTCACGCGCTCTGTGGCGAACTTCGTCGCGGGCTGCTAGTTTCGCGCCCGCGATGACGAGTGCGAACGCCGTGCCTTTCGTGGTTGCCATTGACGGACCCGCGGGCGCGGGCAAGTCCACCGTGGCTCGCGGCCTGGCCACGCGTCTCGGCTACACCTTTCTCGACACGGGCGCGCTCTACCGCTCCGTTGCCCTGATCGCGCAACGCCGGCGGATCCCCTGGGACGATACGGTCCATCTCGGCGAGCTCGCGCGCGTCCTGGACGTCGTGTTCGCGAAGGATGGGGACGGCACCCGCGTTGTGGCGGACGGCAGCGATGTGACGCAGGACATCCGCCAGGCCGAGATTTCGGAAGGCGCTTCCCGCGTGTCGGCCGTGCCCGAGGTGCGGGCTGGCCTGCTGGCAATCCAACGGCGGGTCGCCGCCCGGGCCAACGTGGTCGCGGAAGGGCGGGACATCGGCACGGTCGTCTTTCCCGCCGCGCAGGCGAAGTTCTTCCTTGTCGCCAATTCCGAGACGCGCGCGCGACGCCGAACCCTGGAACTGGCGGCCGCGGGGAAGCCCGCGATCTTCGCGGACGTGCTGGCCGAGATGCTCGCGCGGGATGCACGCGACAGCGGCCGGGCGGTTGCCCCGTTGCGCCGCGCGGAGGATGCCGTCGAGATCGATTCATCGCTCTTGACGCCGGAAGAGGTCATGGCGCACATGCTGGCCGTGGTGCGGGCCCGCGGCGGGTAGCGCCGGGGCGCGGATCGCGCGGCGAGTGAGCGGCGCCGACATGGGACGACAACATCCGGCATCATCCGTTGACATGCGCCGTGCACGGCGGTAATTTTCGCCGCCCTTCGCTCTTCCCGATGGTCGGGGACTGCGATGAAGAACCGTTGCCAGCTCGCACGCGGGGCGCCGTCGCGATCTGGACCAGCCGGCCCGCAGGGGTCGCGTTGCTAGCGTTACAAAGGATCCTCATGGTTGCTGTGCCGTCGTCTTCCGACAACACCCCGGACAATGGAGAGAGTTTTGCCACACTTTTCGCGGAGTCCCTCAAGCGCGACGAGGTGAAGGAAGGCGAAATCGTCAAGGGCAAGGTCATTGCGGTCGGCAAAGACAACGTCGTCGTCGACATCGGTTACAAGTCCGAAGGCACCATCGCCGCCTCCGAATTCATCGTCGATGGCCAGATGACCACCAAGCCGGGCGACGTCATCGACGTCTTCCTGGAGAGTCGCGAGGATGAGAATGGTCTGTGCATCGTCTCGAAGGAGAAGGCCGATCGCCTCAAGGTGTGGGACGAGATCTCGGCCGCGTGCGAGCGGGACGAGCTCATCGAAGGCACCATCAGCACGCGCGTCAAGGGCGGCCTCTCGGTCACCATCCGCGGCGGCGTCAAGGCGTTCTTACCGGGTTCGCAAGTCGATCTGCGCCCCGTGCGCAACCTCGACAACCTGCTCGGCAAGAGCCACCGCTTCAAGGTCATCAAGTTCAACAAGA
>PNBO01000447.1 GCA_003136095.1 Myxococcales bacterium | reverse complement strand
TCCATATCAACGCCTTGCCGTTCAGCTGCAAGCCCGCCGCCGAGCCGGTGTCTCGATTCTACACGATGTTGCTGCGGTGGGATTGTCAGCTGCAACAGCTTTCGACGGTCCCCCTCGGCGCTGCCACCCAGCACGTTGATGCCCTACTCACACGCTGTTCCCGCATCGTTGGCTTTCTTCCCCGACGGACACGGAAGACAGCAATAGAAGCCGCCCGGGTCGGCAATCGCGTGACACTCTTGAGTACCGCGGTTTGGACACGCGTGGCTTCCCAGCACGCAGGTTCCGCCGACGTCCTCGCACTTTTCGGTGCAACCCAGGGCTCCTGCGAACGCCAACAGCGACACCATAGCCAAGACTCTCATTGCCACTCCTCCTGAAACGGGCTCCGTCGAACTTTGTCTTCGCACCCAGCATCCCGCCACGTGGCGTTTTTCGCAAGCGCTCGCTGGTGGCGTGGATGCTGCCGTGCCTTCCGCTCCCCTATTCACCGCCACCTCTTCAACACGAGGGTGTTCCTGCTCACCCCCCGGCTGCCATGCACACCACGCAAGCAGCGCCAGGTGGGAACGCTAGCATGCCCACCCAGGACGCAGTGAATCATGCGACACCGTGTCCAAGAAATCATGCGTGATCCGGAGCCCCCTTGATGCCGGCACGGCCCTGTGTGGTCCGACGGATGCTCCGTCTCCAGACACAGACGCGATGGGGCTGCCTGCGGCTACGCTCGGCCCTCCCTACAGAGGCGGATAGCAGACGCCACAAGACCACGACTGACTTGTCAGGACGAAGTTGCATGTTCCCTGATTGCAATCGCTATCATTCGTACAGCGGTCGTTGGGGGTATGACAGAAATAGCCAGTGGCCAAACCGTCGCATGTGGCGTACCCCTCGTTCTGGACGAGGTCGAGGAGGCTGGGCGAGCAATAGCCGTCGGGGCCACAGTCCGCGTCGATGCGGCAGTTGCTTTGAGTCGCGCAGAAGTTCAGCATCGCGTCCGAGCCCGACGACCGACATGCGCACGGCACATTGCCAGTACAGTCCGCATCGCCGAGACACTCGTCATAAGAGCACCCCATGCTGCATGCGAAGGGGCCGCTTGTGCAGCGACCATTCATGCCGTTGGTGCAATCACTGTCCTGGAGGCAGGGGCATTGTGGGCAGTTGCAGATCCCAAATCCCGACGTGCCGGGGCCTCGTTCCTGGGGACAGGACGTCATGGTCGGGCGGTGGTTGGTCGGTACACCCGTCGCACTCGTGCTGTCGGGGCTGGGGCCACTATCGGCCGTGGTGCTCCCACCGCTTTCTCCACCCGTTCCACCTCCAGAAGGCATCGCACCGCCGCTTCCTGTGGTACCGCCACCGGACAAGCCGCCATCCAAAGCGTGCGTGCCCAGGGGCTTGGAAGAGCACGCCAAGATCAGGGGGATGAGAAGGGCTATGCGTTTCATTTCTGCTTCTTTTCCGCGAGGCGGGGGAACTCATGGAGGCTACGACAAATGGAACCATGCGGGTACTTCCAATGCAGGCAGCTTGAGCAAGACCGTGGCCTCGCGCACGTAGACGCACCGAATTACTCGCCGCCCTGGCGGAGAAATCCTGCGGCAAGGAGGGCCGATTCCCTTCCCTGTACCGCCGAGCTGTCACCATGGCTGCTCTGCCTTGAGCAGCCGGGGCGCTCCGGTAGTTCAAGCAGCCCCCTTCCGGTTCGCGCCAACCTGGCTTGAATCTTTGGGCCCCAGATTTCCGCGCACCTGACCCGCCTATTTGGGTTACCCTCCTATACTGAACTGAATGTCAACTGCAGCCCGCGGCGGAATGCCTTTTCGATGCACACGGGTGGGTGTCTGCGCCGTCTTCTGCCTCTTCAGCGGGGTTGGTGCGCGACAGGCTCGGGCGGCCGATCCTGGCGATGAGTCACCGCTCCGTGCCAGTGGCAACGAAGACGGCCCATGGTCAAACCGTCGCATCGTTCTGGCTGTGCATGGTGGCCTCGGCTCAGCCGTAGGCTACCTCGGGGGCACCATCGCCTATTCGCCCATTCCACTGCTGGAGACAGAGGTGGGCCTCGGGGAGGGCTTCTACGGAACCTATCTCTCCGTCATGCAGAAGATCACAGTGGGCGGTGGTCCTAGGACTCATTTCGTTTCGGGCGTCGGCCTGGCCTTTGCGATGGACAAGGTCTCCGTCCGCGACTCGCCAGACTGGTGGCTGAACCTCGATCTCGCCGGCTTGGAAGCCAGGTTCAGCGGACATTTTGTCCTCCTCTTGGCCGGTGGTCTAACCGTAGCCAGCAAGGATGTGTATATGTTCTATAGCTCCGACTGCTCGGAAAGAGCGGATTGCGTGAACCCTCACGAGAGGGTATTTCCGCAGATCCGATTGGGACTAGGCACATGGTTCTGATTGCAATGGTGGTGTGCTTCCGGTACGAGCTGGCAGAACGTGCGCATGTGGAGGTTCCCGGTGGTGGAAGGCTGGAGGAGAACTGACCGACGGAGAAGACGGCAGCATCGGCCCTGGTGCATGGTGGGAGCGCCGACCAAGTCGGAGTCGCTAAGGGCAAAGGCAAAGTGGCTCGTCGACCCACTCGCCATTGACGCATACAAAGTTGTTGGGGTTGCAACACCCATTGGGCCCACAGACCACTGACGTGGCTGAGCACACGGTGCCTGCCGTTGGTGTAACGCAGCCAGCGTCGGGCGAGGTCTCTGCGCTGCTTCCAGCCGTGCCACCCATTCCACCTATGCTACCGCTGCCCGTGTTGGCTCCACCCATTCCGCCAGTCCCGTCGTTTCCAGAATAGCCACCGCTGCCCAGTGGGATCACGGTGCTGCCGCCCGCACCGCCGACAGATGGCACGCACAACACATCGCACTTTCCACCAATGCAACCCTGGGTGATCGTCCCACCATGAATTTCGCACATACTTATCGCGCATGGGCAATGCATGTCTGTCGGAGACCGATTGGGGCAGTAGGCTGCCCACGCAGCTTGGTTGGCTTCACATCTCTTCTTGCTGACAAAGGGCTGGCCGCAGCACCACTGGGCGTTGCACTGGCTCGAATCCGTGGGGGCGGTGATCCAGGTGCACGACTCCGTGCAGTCGGAATCGCTTGAGCAGGCGTCTAGGTCAGCGGTCGATGTGGAACCGCCAGATGCTGAAATTGATCCGCCTGTACCATTCATGCCTCCTGCCGCCCGGATACCACCGCTGCTCGCCACCCCGCCAGAAGCCGAGGTTGACCCGCCTGCGCCCGTGACACCTCCAGAAACCATTGCACCGCCGCTTCCTGTGGTACCGCCACCGGACAAGCCGCCATCCAAAGCGTGCGTGCCCAGCGGCCTGGAAGAGCAAGCCAATACCAAGGGAATGAGCAAAGCTAGCCGATTCATTTCTACCTCTCCCCCGCGAAGCGCGCGGGAAGAACTACATGAAATGGGACCATGAGCGTGTTCCCCACGCAAGCGGCTTCGGTCAGGCGCGGTCCTGCGGAACTAGACGCACCGAATTACGCGACATCATGTCGCGAAAATCCTGCGCTAAGAGGGCCGGTGACCGTCGGGCAGCGAGTTGGCCCCGCAGGCTACCCCACCCCCTACCCCCAGTACTCGTTTTCCAGGTTCGTGGCCACCGCCGGTTTCTGCAGGGCTATAGCTTACTGGCCTTCTTCCCGCCGGTCTTTCCCCTTCGCCTCGGTCGCCCTGGCCCCGCCTGCTTCGTCCGCGGCTTGCGGAGAAGCCAGGATGGAGCGACCATGGTTCCCATGCGTACCAGGCTGTGGATCGTGGCTTCGTGTCTTCCGGTGGGGTGCTTGATTGGCTGTAGCGCCGGGGCTCAGGCTCCGGGCGAGCCGATAGTGTTTTCGCCGACGGATAGCATGAACGTGGCCAGGGATGGTCACACGGCAACGTTACTGCAAAACGGGACGGTGCTCATCGCTGGTGGAGAGGGGACAACCGTTCACTCTCTCGCGAGTGCGGAGATCTATGACCCATCGACGGGAAGATTCAGGATCACTGGCAGCATGACGGTGTCACGGACGGGGCATGCGGCGACCTTGTTGGCCAACGGGAAAGTACTTGTCATTGGCGGATACAACTTTACGGATTCCTATAGCCCCAATGTAGGTGTCGCAATTGGAAGCGCGGAGCTATACGACCCATCGACTGGAACTTTCGTGGCAACAGGCAGCGGTTGGTGCACGGGAAAAGACACGGCGACCTTGCTGCCGAGCGGAACCGGCCTGATCACTGACGGTGAGGATGGTGGAGCTGAGCTGTACGATCCAGCGGGTGGAACATTCACAGCAACCGGGGGCATGCCCGAGCGTAGGTTTGAACACACGGCGACGTTACTAGGCGACGGAACGGTACTCGTTGCTGGTGGAGTCGATCCTACATATTGGGAGCCTCGGGCAAATGCGGAGCTGTACATTCCAGCAGCCGGAACATTTGCGACTACTGGTAGTATGAGTCAGCCCAGGGCTGGGCATGCGGCAACGTTGCTGCAGAATGGGATGGTGCTTTTTACCGGCGGCGAAGAGTACGACGTTAACGGCACCCCGTCAACGATAGCTAGTGCGGAGCTATACGACCCAAGTACCGCGGCATTCTCAGCCATTGGCAGCATGACCGTGGCAAGGATATCGCACATGGCGACCTTGTTGCCGAGTGGGAATGTGCTCATCACTGGTGGCTCAGATCAATCTGAATTTATGCATCCCTTGGCGAGCGCGGAGCTCTGCGACCCAGGCACCGGAACATTCATAGTGATCGGCAACACCGCCAAGGCAAGGTGGAGCCACACTGCGACGCTGCTGGACAGCGGGATGGTGCTCATCGCTGGTGGACGCGATAACAGCAGCATACTCGCGAGCGCAGAGCTATACGAGTAGCCCAGACGACTCCATCAATCCCGCTCCTGAAATTCCCGCCCCAAACGTGGGTATAAGTAACTAGCAGGGGAAAACCTACGCGGGTGGCCCTGCTTTCTCCACCGCGAGGCACGCGGGCTCGAACTGGCAGGCCCCAGCGACTCGGCCATCCAGCGCTTCGAGGACGAGCTCTTCGAGAAGCTCTACGCAGGCGAAGCCGAACGGCTGCCCGATGGCCAGCAAGACGGCAAGTGGGCGGCCTGGTCCAGCGCCATTCACGACGCCTGCGAGCAACTGCCGGCGTTCAACCGGCTGGCCGACGAGACCCGCGGTGATGCCGACGCTGCTGCCCTTGGTGTGGAAGAGCTGATGGGCCAGCTCAAACCGGTCATCGACGAGCAGACCGCCCAGCAGCCGCAACCAGAGACCGTTCGCAAGCTGGTGCGCGAGGGTGCCGAGGCAGCGTCAGCAGCCATCGAGGAGTACCGGGACGCTGCGGCCGGGCTGGAACAGGTCATGTTTGGAAGTGGCGGCGGCAAGAAGGGAAACCAGCGGACGGCAACTGACAAGACGGTCGGCCTAGCCGTGAGGCTACGTTCTGACCCCAGGCTCAGGCGGATCGCCATGCTGGCAGGCAGGTTCACTCGCATCGCGCAGGCCAAGCGGCGAACCAGAATCAAGCACGGGGCGGAAGAAATCACCGACGTCGAGCTTGGCAACGACATCGGTAGGCTTCTTCCCGTCGAGCTGGTCAAGCTGCGGCACCCGAGGCTGCACATGCTAGCGCTGCGAGACCTGCTCGAACGCAAGGCCATGCAGTACGCGCTGACCGGCAAAGACCGGCTGGGCAAGGGGCCACTCGTCCTCCTGCTTGATCGGTCCGGCTCGATGGAGGGCGAGAAGGACACCTGGTCACTGGCAGTCGCCCTGGCTCTCATCATCACCGACGAGATGGACAAGAATCGCTTTGGTCGCGAGCTACCCTTGAGCGAGTCCGCACGCAGGGCTCTCGATTCGAACTGCCCTTCGGAGGGCATCATCTTCGGCTCTCACGACTACCGGGCACCGCTGCGGGCTGCTGCCAAGGCGGCTGGCATAGATGCCTACCGGGCCGAGCGAATCTCGCCCTACGACTTTCGCCACTCGCGGCTCACCCACCTGGGGCAGGTCACCAGCAACCTGTCGGGCATCATGTTCTTGGCGGGCCACCGGCAGTCGTCCACCACGGCCAAGTACATGCGCCCACAAAAGGCCGCAGCGGAAGAAGTTCTGCAAGCCGCAGCTGCTGCCGGGAAGCCGGAATTGTGGCGACATACTGGCTACAAAACTGGAAACGCGAAGCGCCAGATCGCGGCCCGAAATCAGGGCATCAAAAAAGCCCCTGATTCCAGGGGCTTTGATGATCGAAATGTGGAGCTGATGGGGATCGAACCCACGGCCTCTAGAGTGCGATTCTAGCGCTCTCCCAGCTGAGCTACAGCCCCGGTACCCGGCGGTCCGGGTGCAGGGATTGTACTTGCGGCGATCCGGTTTGCAACCGGGAACTCAAGTCATCGTATTCTCGCCCGGTGGGACGCAAGGACAAGACCCAGACCGGCGAGACCGGAATGTCGCAAAAACCGGGCAAGCTCCGCGCGGACGTGGCGGTTTTCGAGCAGGGTTTGGCGTCCTCGCGCGAGCGGGCGCGCGCCCTGATCCTGGCCGGGCAGATCCTGTGCGGGGACAGGCCGGTGGCCAAGGCGGGCGATGTCTTGCCGGCGGGCGCGGTGCTGCGCCTGCGCGGCGAGCCCATGCCCTATGTCTCGCGCGGCGGGCTCAAGCTGGCGCATGCGCTCGACGTCTTCGGCGTGGACGTGGCAGGCGCGGTGGCGGTGGACATCGGCGCCTCCACGGGCGGATTCACCGACTGCCTGCTCCAGCGCGGGGCCAGCCGCGTGTACTGCGTCGATGTCGGGCACGGCCAGCTCGACTGGAAGGTCGCCTCGGACTCGCGCGTGGTGGTTATCGATCGCACCAACATTCGTCACATGCCGGCCGAGCGCATTCCGGAGCGCTGCACATTGGCCGTGATCGATGTGTCGTTTATTTCCCTGCGCCTGGTGCTGCCCTTGCTGCCGCCGCTGCTCGTGCCGGGCGCGCCCGTCGTGCCGCTGGTCAAGCCGCAGTTCGAAGTCGGGCGCGACAAGGTCGGCAAAGGGGGGATCGTGCGCGACGAGGCGGATCGCAGGCAGGCGATCGCCGACGTGGCGGAGGCGGCACGGGCGCTGGGCTTTGCGGTGGTGGGCGAGACCACCTCGCCCATCACCGGCGGCAAGGGGAATGTGGAGTTTCTCCTCCACCTGCGGTTACCATCGCCCGTATGAAGATCTTGCTGACGGGCGCCGCGGGGTTCATCGGTTCGCACCTGGCCGAACGGCTGTGCGGGCGTGGCGATCGCGTGACCGGCTTCGACAACTTCGATCCGTTCTATCCGCGCGAAGTGAAAGAGCGGAACCTGGCCAGGTTGCTCGCGCGCCAGGATTTCTCGCTGGTCGAGGGCGATCTGACGGATCCGCACGACGTGGATCAAGCGTTCGCGATTGCCGGCCCGGTCGACACCGTCGTGCACCTGGCCGCGCTCGCGGGCGTGCGGCCGTCCATCGCCAGCCCCGGCCGCTACTGGAACGTGAACGTGAACGGAACGCTCCACTTGCTGCACGCCTGTCACGACCGCGGCATCAAGCGCGTCGTGTTCGCCTCGTCGTCGTCAGTCTATGGCCTGGACAGCGACGTGCCGTTCTCGGAATTCGACCCGTGTGGCCGGCCCTTGTCGCCGTACGCCGCGACCAAGCGCGCGGGCGAGCTCATGGCCTTCACCCACCACCACCTGCACGGCGCGGCCGTGACCTGCCTGCGCCTCTTTACGGTGTACGGCCCGCGCCAGCGGCCGGATCTGGCCATCCACACCTTCACGCGCCTCATCGCGACCGGCCGGCCCATCCAGCTTTTCGGCGACGGCACCACCTCGCGCGACTACACCTGGATCGACGACATCCTCGATGGCATGGTGGCGGCCATCGACCAGCAGGCGCGCGATGGGCGGACGGCCTATCGTATCTACAACCTGGGTGGCTCGCGCCCCACGAGCCTCAAGGAACTTGTCGACCGCATCGCCGCCGCGCTCGGCAAACCGGCCGTCATCGAGTGGAAGCCCCAGCAGCCCGGCGACATGAAACACACCCTGGCCGACATTGACCTGGCGCAGACCGATCTGGGCTATGCCCCCAAGGTCTCAGTCGACGCCGGCATCCCACGCTTCGTGGACTGGTGGCGCAACCTAAATCAGTAGATGGATCTTTCACCGCAGAGAGCGCAGAAAGCGCGGAGCTGGGGGACAAGGGAAGGGATCGGATCCTGGATCCGGCAACCCCTTTCTGTCCGACCTCTGTGTCCTCTGCGCCCTCTGTGGTGAGAAACCCGCCAGGCTACTCTCCCACGATGCGGTCGGCTTTCGCCTCAATCCGGGTAGCTGATGTCGGCGATGGTCAGCTCGCGCTGGCCTTTGTCCCAGCGGACGAGCACGGCGTCGCCGATTTCCTTGCCGATCAGGCCCCGGCCCACCGGGGATTGCCACGAGATGGCACCGCCCGCGCTGTCGATCTCGTCCGAGCCCACGATGCTAAAGGTCTGCTTTTGGCCTTCCTCGTCCTCGACGGTGACGGTGGCACCGAAGAAGACCCGATCCCGCCGTTTCTGCTCCCGCGCATCCACGATCACGGCGATGTCCAGGCGCTTGCCGAGAAAGCGCATGCGCCCGTCGATCTGGCGCAACTGTCGCTTGCGGTAGATGTACTCGGCGTTTTCCGAGCGATCGCCCTCGGCGGCGGCGTCAGAGAGGGCGCTGACAACCTCGGGCCGCTTCTTGGTTTGCAGAAAGTCGAGCTCGCTGGTCAGCTTGCGATAGCCGGCCGGCGTGATGTAGTTTTTCTCGCCTTTGGTTTCTTTCTCTTTGGGCGGGTCGAGGGTTTTGCGCACGATGGATATCCCTAGTCTAGGATGAAGATCGCTTTTGCGGGAATTTGGTGTAGAGCAAAGCCATCATGCTTGGAAATGCAGAAGCCCTCATCGCAGCCGTGAAGTTCGATGCGAACGGTCTCGTGCCGGTCATCGCGCAGGATCGCGCCACGGGTGTCGTGCGCATGCTGGCCTGGGCCAACGCCGAGGCCCTGCGCGCCACCGTCACCAAGGAACGCGCCACTTTCTGGAGCCGCTCGCGCCGCGAGCTGTGGGAGAAAGGCGCGACCAGCGGCAACTCGATGAAGGTGCACGACGTGCGCATCGACTGCGACGGTGACGCAATCCTCTACATCGTCGACGCCATGGGGCCGTCCTGCCACACCAATGCCACGTCGTGCTTCTTCCGCGCCGTGACCCCGGCCGGCCTGGCGAGCGACGACGGGCCGGCGAGCTGCAACCCGGCCTAGCGGAGCCCGGTGCTTCTGGAGGAAGCCGCGGCCGAGATCCTGCGCCCCGGCGGCGCCTTGGCCTGCGCCTTGCCTGGCTTCGAGCCGCGCGCGGGCCAGCTCGCCATGGCGAAGCGAGTGGCGCGGGCCATCGATCTCGACGAGCGGCTGCTCGTCGAGGCGGGCACCGGCACGGGCAAGACCATCGCCTATCTCGTGCCCGCGATCCTCTCCGGCCGGCGCGTCGTGGTGTCGACGGGCACGCGCACCTTGCAGGATCAGATCGCCGCGGTGGATCTGCCGCGGTTGCAGCGCGTGCTGCCGCGGCCGTTTTCCTTCGCGGTGATGAAAGGGATCGGCAACTATGTGTGCTTGCGCCGCTTCCACGACCATCGCCACCAGCT
>PNBO01000401.1 GCA_003136095.1 Myxococcales bacterium | reverse complement strand
TCGACCATGTCGATGTAGTCGCGGGCCATCGAGATGCGGAAGAAGCCGATGGAGAAATTGGTCAGGTTCCAGCGCGGCAGGGCCAGGGCGAGCAGCGCCATGCCGACTGCGGCAGCCATACCGAGGAGGCGGCGCGACCGGGGCAGCGCGGGCGCCACGCCGAAGAGCAGGAACGCGAGCGCGAGATCGATGGCCGCGGCCAGGTAGATCCCGCGTTGCAGCCCGAGCCCGGGCAGGATGACGAAGCCCGAGAAGAAAGAGCCAGTGATGGCGCCGAGAGTGTTGAGCGCGTAGGCGAAGCCGACGTCGCGGCCTACGGTGGCAAGGTCGCCCGTCACCACGCGTACGGTGATGGGGAAGATGGCGCCCATGAGGAACGTCGAGGGCAAGACGGTCAGACAGGCGAGGGCGAACTGGCAGGTTAGCACGGCGTCGGCGCTGACCAGGGTCGACGAGAGCAGGTAGGTGAAGACGAAAGGCAGGCGGTCGGTGATGAGATAGGAGAGGCCGATGCAGGCCACGATGCCGAGGTGGGTAAGGGCCAGCATGCGTACCGGCTCGCGAAAGCGGGTGACCAGGCGGCCGAACGCGGCCGAGCCGCAACCGAGCCCCACCAGGAACGCGAGCAGGATGATGGTGAACGAGAAGATGGACGAGCCGATGATCACGGCCAGGGCGCGCGTCCACAGCACTTGCAAAGTCATGGCCGTGGCGCCGGAAACCGCGAACGAGAAGAGGACCGCGCGCCGGGCGCGCCGCGAGATCGGCGGGCGGTCGGGGCCAGCCGCCGGGGCGAGCGCGCCGGGAGCAGCCGCGGCCAACTCTTCGAGTGATGGCGCGGCCGCCTTGCGAGCACGGACCAGCCGACGCGCGACGAGGATGGCCACGGCCAGCGACAGGTCGAAGCTGGCCGCCACGAGGTTCGTGTGGCTCACGCCGATGTGGGGCAGGAAGATGAAGCCGGCGAGGAAGGTGCCCGCGACGCCGCCGAACAGGTTGAACGCGTAGAGCGTGCCCAGGCGCAGGCTGACGCGGCCGAGCTCGAAGGGCCGCGACACGAAGTAGCGGGCGAGGATGGGCAGTGTCGCCCCCATCAAGGTCGTCGGCAGGATGAGCAACCCGGCCGAGGCCACGAAGCGCAGGATGGAAAGCAGGGTGTAGCGGTCGCCAAAGGTCGCCCACAACCACTGGTTGAGCCCCGGGTAGAAGCCGATGAGCCAGGGCACCGCGAGCGCGTAGAGGCCGATGGCCGCCTCGGCGAAGGCGTAGGCGCGCACGGGATCCTTGAGCCGGTCGCTCCATTTGCCGGCCAGGTACGAGCCGAGCCCGAGACCCCCCATGTACGCGGTGAGCACGGTCGACACCGCGAGCGCGGTCGAGCCGAAGACGAGGGTCAGCATGCGCGTCCAGAGCAGCTCGAGGATCAGGCCCGAGGCTCCGGACAGGCAGAAGCAGGAGAGCACGACGGAGGGCATGGGCTGTTGCGCGCTTCTAGCACGAGCGCAGTTGTTCCCGTCGCGGGTGAGGTCGATCTTTATGGGAACCCTCGAAGGGTTCCCAAGCCCTCCCGCGATGGTGCGCGCCGAGCAAAGCTCGGCGGCTTCCCACGCGAGTAGATGCTATAGTCTCCGGTCGATGCGCTACGGCATCCTCTCGGACATCCACGCGAATATCGAGGCCCTCGAAGCGGTGCTGCGGGCCTACGAGTCGGAGAGTATCGACAAGTTCGTGTGTCTGGGCGACACCGTCGGCTACGGCGCCAGCCCCAATGAGACGTGCAACCTCACGCGCGCGACGGCGTCGCAGACCGTGCTCGGCAACCACGACGCCGCGGTGGCCGGCCGCATGGACTATTCGTACTACTACCATGCCGCCCGTCACGTCCTCGACAAGCACGCCCAGATGCTCGACCCGGCCAACATGGCGTGGCTCAAGTCGCTGCCCTACGAGTTTCGTGAGAACGGCGTGCTCTTCTGTCACGGTTCGCCGATCAGCGTCGAGGAGTTCGACTATATTTTCGCGCGCGACCAGGCCGCCCAGTGCCTGGGGATCTGGGAGCGGCTGCCGCAGCTCACCCTCATCGGGCACTCGCACCTGTGCAAGGCGTTCGCCATCAACCCCGATCACCAGGGGTCGCAGGAGGTGGTGACGCTCAAGTTCCACCTGCGCGACGGGTGGAAGTACATCATCAGCGTCGGCTCCGTCGGCCAACCGCGCGATTTCGACCCGCGCGCCAGCTACACCATCTTCGACACCGAGAGCAAGACCTTCGAATTCAAGCGCGTCGAATACGACACCAAGACCGCCGCGAGCAAGATCCTGGCCTCCGATCTGGAGCCGAACTTCGGCACCAGGTTGTTCTTGGGGATCTGATTTCCCGCCTCGCCCCGCGCAGCGGGGAGAGGCAGCCGAGCGGAGCTCGGCAGTGAGGGGCGCTACTCCGCCCGGCTGACGTTTATGCCGGTGGCGCGGGTTAGGGCGGCGGCGGCGACGTTGTAGTCGTAGATGCTCTGCGCGTAACGGACACGCGCCTGAAAGAAGGCCATGAGCGCGTCGGAGAAATCCTTGGCCTCGGCCAGGCCCACGGCCAGGTTCTGGGCCACGGCGGCGATCCATTGCCGGCCGGCCTTCTCGCCCTTCTGCACGACCTTCATGCGCTCTTCCGCCTCCTTGAGCTCGGTGTGGGCTTTTTCCACCTCAAACGAAATCCCATTGAGCGCCTCGCGCTTCCGTTGCTCGGCCTCTTCGGCCTCGGCATGGAGCTTGGAGGCCCGCGCGTTCTTCACGAACAGGTCCAGCGGCATGTGAAACCCGGCGGAGATCACGGCACCGAGGGCGTGGTAGGGATCGTTGTAGAAGGCGTTCTTGGGGGTGTCGATGCTGCTGGCATAGGCGTAGGCCGCGCTGCCGACCAGTACGAAGTCGGGGTACTGCTTGCGGGTTTCGAGCTGGGCGAGCGCACGCTTGGCCGCCACCATGTGCTGCAGGGCTTTGACCTCGGGGCGCGAACGCAAGGCTGCTTCCTCGTATTGATCAATCGAGCGGTCGGGGATGGCCAAGGCTCCCAGGGCATCCTCGTCCACATCCAAATCCGCTGGGGCGTCGGTGCCGATGAGGGCACGCAAGCCGCTATGCGCGAGATCGGCGCCGCGTTTGGCCTCCAAAATGCGAGCGTCGATTTCGGCACGCATCGTACGCAAGCGCAGGCGATCGGTTACCGACGCGTCACCGCTCCCATCCGCCAGTTCCTCCTCGATCTTCTTCTGCGCCTGATCCAGGAAGCCGCTGCCCTCGTCGAGGGTGGCCGAGATCTCCCGCGCCAGCTTGGCCGCCCAGAACGCCTTGCGCACGTTGAGCTCGAGATCGGCCATGAGCCCAATCTGGCGCTCCTGCGAGGCCTTGACGCCGGACTCTGCCGCGGCCACGCCCGCCGAGAGCTTGCCGAAGGTGTAGACGGGTTGCACCAGCTTCAGCTCGGTGCGTGTGAAGACGCCCGCCGGTGTGATCGCCTTCAAGAAACCCGATGGACCGGTCCCGATTGCGCCTTCGCCGGTGTTCTGGCAGTTCAGGGCGTCCCCCCTGGTGACGCCGTCCGTCTGGTAGCAATGGACCTCCGGTGCCTGCGACACCATGGAGTTCAGCTCGCCCGTCGGAAGGTAGCTTCGCCTGGCTTCGAGCAATTGGGCCTCGATGCTGGCGGTGGCCTGCGCGCCTGCGGCCAACCCCGGATTGCCCTTTCTGGCCAGGTCGAGAATCTCGTCGAGCGAGTAGGGCTTGGCCCCAGCCGAAGCCGGAAGGATCAGGCCAAGGGACAGGAGGAGGATTGCGAGCGGCGTTGGTTTCGTCATGGCACCCCGAGGAGTCCTTGGATTCACAAAGAATCGCATGATACCGCAGCCCGGCGCTAGCCATGGGGACAGGCGCGCCTCAGAATTGTTCCACCCAGCCGACGTCCAATGGCGTCATGAAGGAGGAAACCATGTCCGGGACAAGCGAGCTTGAGGCCCTTCGCGAATCCGCGGTGTTCATCGACGGTGAGGGACACGACATCCTGCGCGCGATGGGCAACGATCGCGTCAGCTTCCTGCACAGGATCACCTCCGGCAAGGTCGCGGGCCTCGAGGTGGGGCAGGGTGGCCGGACCCTCTTGCTCGACGTGCGTGGCCACGTCCTCGCCAGCCTGCTCGTCTTCATCCGCGGGGAAAGCCTCCGCCTGCTCGTTCCCGGCGGGCAGGGCGCGGAGGTCGCGGCCGGGCTGGAGAAGTTCGCCATCATGGATAATTTCCAGATCGCGCTCGAGGCGAAGCTGGCGTCGCTCGCGGTGCTCGGTCCGAAGGCCGCGCAGGCGCTGGCCGGTGCTGGCGTGGCGGTGCCGCCATCCTTGGTCGAGGCTCCGCTCTTCGCCCACGAGGAGGTCACGAGCGATGTTTCGGGTCCGCTCTGGATCGCGCACGGCCACAGGTGCGGCGCGGATGGTCTCTGTGTGGTCGCGAACCGCGCCAGCCACGACGCGCTGGTCGCGGCCCTGCGGGCGGGCGGCACCTTGCGCCTCCCGGCGGAAATCGTCGAGGCCACGCGCATCGCCGCGCTCGAGCCCGCGCCCGGCCAGGAGATCACGCCGGAGCGCTTTCCCGTCGAGATTGGCCTGGGCGCGGCCATCGATCACAGCAAAGGCTGCTACGTGGGCCAGGAGACCATCGTGCGCATGCGCGACCGGGGGACGGTTCGCAAGCGCCTGGTGCTCCTGCGGTCATACGGGAGCGACCTACCCACCGCTGGCGACAAGATCGCGGCCGAGCGCCAGCCTAGCGCTGGTCAGATCACGAGCGCCGCGCGCCTTCCGGGCGAGTGGCCGGTGGCGCTGGCCATTCTCGCCAACGCGGTCCCCGTGGGCGCCGCTGTCCGCATTCAGCACGCGGGCGCCGATCTCCCCGCCGAGGTCGCCGCCGAGTCCCCGCCCTGGGGGTAGGCAGAGGCGGCTACGCGTCCGCGCCAACGTTCCGGCGGTCCGAGAGCACGGACCACACCACGCCGGTCATGGTGATGACGCTTCCCGCAGCGCCACGCGTGCTCAGTTTCTCGCCGAACAATGCGATGCCTCCCACCATGGCCAGCACCACCGTGGCCTGCTGGATGATGCCGAGGCCGACCGCGGTCAAGCGGCCCAGCGCGGAGGTCATCAGGATCTGCGCCCCGACGCTCAAGAGGCCGCAAACGGCAAGCAACGCCCAGTCATGCCCGGTCGGCGCGAGCCACGCGCCGAAGGGCGGCAGCACCGTCGGCAGCGTGGCGAGCAGGCCAACCGTGGTGAAGGAGGCGAAGACCGTCCAACTGTTCTCGCCTGGTGCGCCGTCCGCGCTCTGCATGCGTGTGGCCCGAATGGAGGTGATGGCCATGCCGGACAACACGGCCGAGAGTGTCGCGACGAGCTGCCACCCGCCCAGGTGCCAGCCTTGTGCCTGTCCGCTCGTGACCAAGGCCATGCCGACGAGGGTCAAGGCCAGGGCCACGAAGGCGTGCTGGCGCGGGCGCTCGCGCAAGAAGAGCCATGCGAAGATCGTCGACCACACCGGCGAGGTGTAGTTGAGCAGGGTGGCGATGCCGACGCCGATCTTCACGATGCTGGCGAAATAGAGCAACACGGCGGTGCCGCCGAACACCCCGCGCGAGAGCAGCCAGCCCCAGCGCCGGGGCCTGAGCTGGACCCGAAGGAAGACCAGCAGGAACAGCACGACGAGCACCCCGATCGCGAAGCGCACCATCGCGATCTCCGGGCCGGGAATCGTGCGCGAAAGCAAGCGCGCGACCATGGCCATGGCGGCGAACAACCCCGACGAGGCCAGGGCGACCAGCGAGGCGCCACGCGCGGCGCCGGAGGGGCGGCAAGGGGCTTGCAAGAATCTTCGCCCTAGGGCGCCTGCTTCCCGCTGATCTGAACGATCACGCCGCCTTCACTGCCGGCCTTGTCGGCGTCGAGCACCAGGTAGTACTTGCCGGCGGCGAGCCCGCTCAGGGTATAGCTGCCGGTGCTGGCGCCGCCGGTCGCCTTGCAATTCATGAGGGTGTTGGCCTCGCACGGCAGCGGGATGGTGGTGTCGGCTTGGTAGAGGACGAGCGCGTGGTTGCCGACCTGGGCCCACTCAATGGTCAAATCGGTGTCGCCAGGCAATTCGAAGCCCACCACCGCGTCCTGGCCGCCCGGAGCTGACACGCAGGTGGTGCCGATCTGGTCGTTGCCGGCGCCCGAGGTCTGCACGGCCGCGGAGAGGGTCGAGCCATCGAGGGGCAGCAGCCCGAGATTCTTGTCGGGCCGGCAGCGCAGGTTCTGACAATTCGCGTCGGTGGCGCACTTACGGTCGTTGCAGTCGATGGCGCCATCGCCGTCGTCGTCGATGCCGTTGTTGCAGATTTCCAGAATTCGCTGCGCCGCGCCCTGGAGGGTGAGATCGACGGTACCCTCGCTGCCACGTGTGAAGCCCTGCACGAGTATGTAGTAGGTCCCGGGCTGTAGGTCCGGGATGCCGAAGTTGCAGCCACCCGGCAGGATCGACGGGTCGGCGCAGTTGTTGACGTTGGCGTCGCAGGCGTCGAGCGGCCCAGTCTGCGACGACAGTTGCAGGATCTGGTCGCCGGTCTGCGTGCAGAAGAAGTCCAGAATCATCGGTTGCAGCAGGTTCACGCGGTACGCGCGCCCACGGCCGTCGCCCTTGCCGCAGGTGGTGGCAAAGACCTCGGTCGCGCTGGTCAGGTCGACGTGCACCTTGGTCGAGGTGCCGATGTCGATGTTGCCGAGATCGCCGTCGGGCACGCACATGAGGGCGGTGCAGTTCGGCATGCTGTAGCAATCCGGGTCGTCGCAGTCGACCAACCCGTCGCCGTCGTCGTCGATGCCATTATCGCAGATTTCCACGCCGCGATTGGCGAAGACGGAGAGGGTGATGGAGATGATCCCCTCCTGGCCCGCGGCCTGCGCCTTGAAGATGATGAGGTAGTCGCCTGGATCGAGGAAGGACCAGTTGTCGACGCCGGCAGAGAGGGCCCCCATGTCGGTGCAGCCACCCTGATCGGTGTCGCAGCGATCACCGGCCGGCGGCAGGCGGAAGAGGCCGTAGACATGATCCCCGGTCTGCCACCAGCTCATGGAGAGGCCGACGGTTTCCTTGACCGAGAACTGTACCACCATGTCCTTGCCGGTGGAGACGCCGGCGCAGCTCGGGTGGTAGCGGTTGCTGCCCTTCGTGGTGTCCACCTTCGCCGACTTCGAGGCGCCACCGACCACCAGCGTGCCGAGGTTGATGTCCGCGACGCACAAACTGCAGTTCGCGGCGCTGGCGCAGTCGAGATCCGCGCAGTCGATGGCGCCGTCGCCATCGTCGTCGATGCCGTTGTCGCAGATTTCACTGGTTCCGGTCTTGCCCGTCGAGAGCGTGACGGTGGTCGAGCCCGGGGTGCCGGGGAAGGATTGCACCACCAGCCAGTAGCTGCCGGGGGCCAGGGCGGTGTAGGTCTGGGTCGCGGTCGCCTTGTCGCCGACGCGCAGGCAATCCACCGGATTCTGATCGCAGGTCTGGCCGACGCCGGCGTGGAAGAGGGCCACCACGTGCGCCGAACCGCTGACCTGGCTGAAATCGAGCTTCACGTCGGCGGCGGCCGCCAGGCTGAAACTGCCCACGCGCGCAACCCCGCCGGGCGGCGCGCAGGTGGCGAAGGTGGCCGTCGCTCCCACCGTCGACATCGTGCGCATGACGCTGGCCCCGGATGCCGCGATGGCGCCGAAGTCCACGTCCGGGGCGCAGGCCGCCTTGAGGCAGGCCGGGAAGGTCTTGCATTGCGGATCGGTGCAATCGATCAGCCCGTCACCGTTGTCGTCCTTGCCGTTGTCGCAGATCTCGTTGCCGGTCGTGACGATGCAGGTCGGATCCTTGACACAATCGGGATCGGCGCAATCGACCAGTCCGTCCTCGTCGTCGTCGAGGTTGTTGTTGCAGATCTCGCGGCCCGGCACCACGCAGGCCTTGTCGCCGAAGCACGCCGGATCCTTGCAGTCGATGAGGCCGTTGCCGTCGTCGTCGAGGCCGTTGTCGCAGGTTTCCTTCTTGTGGTTGATGCACGACGGATCGCTGCCGCAAGCCGGGTCGAAGCAGTCGGCGAGGCCATTGCAGTCGTCGTCGAGGCCGTTGCCGCAGATCTCGACGGCAGCACAGACGTAGGCATCGGGCTTGCCGTCGGTCCGGACATCGCGAGGACCGTCGCTCACGATGTCGGGCCCGCCGTCGCGGCTGCCCCCGCCGCCACCGCTGCCGCCGCTGCCGCCGCTGCCGCCGCGACCGCCAGTGCCGCCGCTGCCGCCACTGCCGCCGCGACCACCCGTGCCGCCGTTGCCGCCGCTGCCGCCGCGACCACCGGTGCCGCCGCGGCTGCCGCCGTATCCGCTGTCCGAGATCGAACCGGCGCTGCCGTCGCGCCGCGCATCGCCGACGGCGTCACGTACGCTGTCCGCGGACGCGTCGTGTTTGATGGGAGAGACGGAGTTGCACCCGGGATTGTCCGGCGGGCAGCTCTTGGGGGGATGGAGCATGCGGGAGCGGAAGCAGCCCGCGGGCAGGAGCACCAGAGCCGCGAGGCTCGTCACGAAGAGCAAGCGCCCCGGGGAGCAAGTCAAGACAGGCAACGATGGAGTTCGCACAAGACAATCCCTCCGCGCCAATCCTCCCCGAAAAACCTTCCCTTGTCACCCATGCCGATGCGTCACGGGCGGGCAGGGGTGATGGCAGCAACAGGTGCGCGTCAGCCTTCGGCCGGCCGCTCCGGCTCGTTCGCGGGCGGTTTTTCCGTCGCCGGCGCGGATTCCCCCGGCTGGGGGTGGGAGTGGCGCAGGATCTCACGCGCGGCCTCTCGTGCGGCTTGCACCTGGACGAGCTTGCACGCCCCGCACAAAGAAGGTGCGGCCCAGTTTCCCAGGTGGGTCTGGAGCTGGCTCTCGGGCGGCCAGAAGATCGGCGTGGCGCACTGGGTGCAAGGGATTTCCTGGGTCTTGCGGTTAGCGAGGAACTCCGCGCAGGCCGAGCAGCGGCGTGCGGGCGGCTGGATTTCGCGCCGCCGCTTGCGCTTATTCTTCTTGCCCTTGCCAGCGTCGGCCGGCGCTGCCGCTTCGGACGCGGCGGGCGAGGCGGCGCTGTCGGCCGTCGTGGGGGGCACCGCGGGCGGCGGCTCGGTGGTCGCGGGCTGCAGCTCGGCCGGCGCGACGGGCGGCGACAACTCCCTGCCACCCTCCGCGGGCGCGGCCGTGGCTGCCGCGTCGGGTTGGTCCATGTCCTTCAACTTCGGCCGCACGCCAGCCGCCAATTGCTGCTCGCGGGTCCAAGTGAAGGTGCCCGGGCAGTGCTCGGTCCGGCATGGGATCTCGCGATCCTCGAGGTCGCCGAGATCCTTCTCGCAGTCGGGACAGAGATGCGGATAGGGGTCGCCGGTCTTGCCACGCACCGCGCGCGCGAGCTGCGCCCCACGCTTGTCCATCCAGGTGCCCTTGCAGCCCGAGCGGCGGCACGGCCGCTCGACGTCCTTGAGCGTGTTCCACAGATCGAAGCAGCGCTGGCACATGTGCGAGGGCGCCTTGGGCGGCGGCTTGTCGGCCACGCAGGCATCGAGCTGGTCGAAGCGCGACCATGTCCAGGTGTTCTTGCAGCCCGAGGTACGGCAGCGCACCTCGCGGTCGACCAGCTTGCCGAATGACGCCCGGCACATGTCGCACATGCGTCGGGGTGGCTCATTGGGCTTGCCCGCGGCGAAGGCGACCATCTGATCGTCTGCCTTCCAGATCCATTTGCGCGTGCACCCGTTGATGCCGCAGTTCACTTCGCGGTCTCGGATCCTCCGCGCGACATCCGCGCAGGGATCGCACAGGATCCCGGTCAGGGTCACGGCACCGGGCTTGGACGGCTCGGGCGGCGCATCGGGCTGGCCCTGCGCGAGGAGTTGCTGCTGCTTGCTCAGCAGCGCGCTACGCGTGCATCCGGGCACCGCGCACGGAATCTGCTTGTCTTCCAGGGTGTCGAGCAGCGATTGGCAGGCCGTGCACAGTTGCTTGGGCGTGGGCCGATCATTGGCGAAGGCCTCGAGCTGCGCTGCGGCCGTCCACGTCCAGGTTCCGGTGCAACCCGGGCGGTCGCACTTACGCTCCATATCATGGAGGCGGCGGGACTTCTCCCGGCAGGGTTCGCACATGCCATCGGACGCCGCATCGCCCTCGGAAGCGATGCGACCAAGGCCGAAGGCCTTGCTCGAGAGCTGGATGAACGTGCGCGTGCACCCTGGCACGCGACAGGGCAGGGACTTGGCCCCCAGCCGATCGGCAAGTGTGAATGTTCCGGCAGCCATGCGAAGTTTCGTATCGTGGCAACATCGCATCGACAAGGCAAGCGCAATTCCGTAAGCCCGCGTGGGGAGCGGGCCGGCTTGACCGGCCGCGTACCATCGTGGGAGGGCAATGGCGAGGCCGCGCGAAGCGCGGGGGAGGCAGGGCGGGTGGTAGGTGCCGAGTGCGGAGCTAACCCTTCGAGGGTTCCCATTCAAGAGAAAATGGAACGAGGCGAAAAAGTCGATGTTTCGGGTTGACGGCAGGGGCTTGCTCTCTATTCTTGGGCGCTCCCCATGCAATTGACGATTGAAGACATCTCTCCTGTGGAAAAACGCGTCGACTTCGAGGTGCCGTGGGCCGACGTGGCCGCCCGACTCGACAAAGCCTACGACAAGCTCCGCCGCGAGGTCAGGCTCAAGGGCTTCCGGCCTGGCAAGGTGCCCCGCCAGGTCGTCGAGAAGCTCTACAAGCACCGGGTCGAGGACGAGGTGGCGCGCGAGTCGGTGGAGGTGGCCATCGGCCAGGCGGTGAGCGAGAAGCAGATCGCGCCCATCGCGCCGCCCACCATCGACAAGCTGGAGCTCAAGCACGGCGAGCCGCTCAAGTTCTCGGCGCGCGTCGAGATCCGCTCGCAGGTCACGCCCAAGGACTACACCGGGGTGCGCGTGTCGCGTCGGCCGCCCAAGGTCAGCGAGGAGCAGATCGACAAGGCGCTCGAGGGCTACCAGCGCCGTTTCACCGAGTTCAAGCCCGTCGAGGATCGGCAGATGACCGCGGCCGACGACGTCTTGACCGCCGAGGTGCACGGCAGGATCGGCGAGCACAAAGTCAAGACGCGCACCATCCAGGTCGACCTGACCGACGAGAACGCGGGCGGCCTGCCGGGGCTGGCCGAGCGGCTGCGCGGGGTGCCCGTCGACGCCCAGGCGTTGGAGATCAAGTATCAGGTTTCGGCTGATTCGCCGGTCAAGGGCCTTGCCGGTAAGGAGGTCAGCCTGCGCGTGACCGTGAAGGAGGTGCGCGGCCGCAAGGTGCCCCTGCTCGACGATGAGCTGGCCAAGGACACGGGCGAGGCCGACACCTTGGCCGACCTGCGCAAGAAGGTGCGCGAACGCCTCGTCGAGGGCGACAACCAGCGCATCAAGCGCGAGATGGGGCAGGCGCTGGTCGAGCAGATCGTGAAGGCCAATCCCTTCGAGGTGGCGCCCTCGCTGGTCGACCGCTACGCCGAGGACCTCGTCTATCGCACCAAGACCCAGCTGGCGATGATGGGTATCGACGTCGACGGGGCCGGGTTCGACAACGAGGCCATGTTGAAGGAGGTGCGCGGCGATGCCGAGCAGAACGCGCGGGGCAGCATCCTGGTGCACGCCATCGGCGAGCGCGAGGGTATCGAGGCCAGTGAGGGCGACGTGCAGAAGCGCATCGCCGAGCTGGCCTCCGCCCACGGCGAAAGCGGCAAGAAGCTACGCGCCGACCTCGAGCACAGCGGCCGCATCGCCGGGGTCAAGTCGCAAATCGTCTACGAGAAGACAGTTGATATGCTGCTCGGCCAGGCTAAGATCGTCGACGAAGATCCCGATAGCCTGATCATCACGCCCGAGCAGGCGGGCAAAGAGCGACTGGTCCTCACGCCCGAGGAGGCCGCCGCTGAGGCGGCCCAACGCGGGAAAAGGAAATGAGATTCATGCGAGATTCAATTCAGATGGGAACCCTGACAGGGGTCCCAACCCCTCCCGCGATGGTTCGCAGCGAGCAAAGCTCGCCGGCTCCCCACGCGATTCGCATGTCGGTATCGCCAGATGGTCCGCCCGCCATCAGTAACTTCATCATCCCGACGGTCATCGAGCAGACCCACCGGGGCGAGCGTGGCTGGGACATCTTCTCGCGGCTGCTCAAGGACCGGATCATCTTTCTCGGGATGGCGGTCGACGATCAGATCGCGAACATCGTCATCGCGCAGCTCCTGTTCCTGGAGTCGGAAGACCCCGACAAGGACATCATGCTCTACATCAATTCACCGGGTGGCATGGTGACCGCCGGCATGGCCATCTACGACACGATGCAGTACGTACGGCCCGACGTGGCAACGTTCTGCATGGGACAGGCCGCCTCGATGGGCGCGTTTCTGCTCGCGGCGGGGACCAAGGGCAAGCGCTATAGTTTGCCCCACTCGCGCATCCTGATCCACCAGCCGCTCGGCGGCTTCTCCGGCCAGGCCACCGATGTGGACATCCACGCGCGTGAGATCCTGCGCACACGCGACAACCTGAACCAGCTCCTGGTTCAGCACACGGGCCAGTCCATCGAGCGCATCAAGAACGACACCGAGCGCGACTACTTCATGAGTCCCGCCGAGGCCAAGGACTACGGCATCGTCGACGAGGTCATCGCGCACAAGCCGCACGGCAAGGACAAAGAGAAGTAAGGATGGTCTTGATGGGAACCCTGGCAGGGTTCCCAAACCCTCCCGCGATGGTCCGCGCCGAGCGAAGCTCGGCGGCTCCCCACGCGGCGGGCGTGGCGGGAACGGCGTCATGATGGTAAGTTTGTTCCGTGCCCGCCAGACGCGAAGACCAGCCCAGCCTCTCCTGCTCTTTCTGTGGAAAGGGCCAGAAAGAGGTCAAGAAGCTCATCGCTGGTCCGACGGTGTACATCTGCGACGAGTGCATCGGGCTGTGCAACGACATCATCGCCGAGGAGATCGAGAAGGACGGCGAGAACTTTGGGCTGACGGCGATTCCCAAGCCGGCCGACATCAAGACCATCCTCGACGACTACGTCATCGGTCAAGAGCGCGCCAAGAAGATCCTCTCGGTCGCCATCCACAACCACTACAAGCGCATCGACGCCAAGGTGGGCTCCGACGACGTCGAGCTGGGCAAGTCGAACATCCTGCTCCTCGGGCCGACGGGTTCGGGCAAGACGCTCCTGGCGCAGACCCTGGCCAAGATCTTGAACGTGCCCTTCGCCATCGCCGACGCCACCAACCTGACCGAGGCGGGCTACGTCGGCGAGGACGTGGAGAACATCATCGTCAGCCTGCTGCAAAACGCCGATCACGACATCGAGAAGGCCGAACGCGGCATCGTCTACATCGACGAGATCGACAAGATCGCGCGCAAGGGGGAAAACCCGTCCATCACGCGCGACGTGTCCGGCG
>PNBO01000449.1 GCA_003136095.1 Myxococcales bacterium | reverse complement strand
GGCCGGGGTGAGGAGTCTGCCGGGTGTGGAGAATGTCTAAGGTCACGGATTGTGACCTTAGAGGTGATCGCAAATTGCGATCACCTCGTCGTCGTTCTCGGCCGAAGAAGAGTGCGTTGCCTTTTGAGGTCAAAAAGTGTGATCTCAAATTGGGGCACACCGATCTGCGTTCGGGCTACAGCACCTGATACTGGAGCCCCACCGCGACCGAGGGGTACACGTTCTGCTCGCCATAGAGATTCTTGTAGAAGGGGATCTGTCCGCGGGCAAAGACCCACAACGCGCCAGCGGCGTTGAAGTACACGCCGGGCGCCAGCGACAGTAGCGTGCCGCCGGTGTTGCCCTGGGTGCTGCTCGATGTGTCGCCGGCGTCGGTGACTTTGTCGACCCGCGCGTAGCGGCCATCGATGCCCAGGTCGAGGGCGAGGGTGGGCAGCGGTCGGTACTGCCCGTGCACGCTCCACAGGGCGGCGTCGCCGAACTTGTACTTGCTGCCGTCGAAATACGTACCGGTGGTTCGCATACGATAGGAGAGATCGGCGAAGCCCAGCCAGTTGACCTGCTCGAAGCGATAGTGAAGGCCGAGGAACGGTCCCCAACTGCCCGTGCCGAGCTGTCCGTGGGGATCCACGGGAGCCACGGTGACGACGCCTGTGCTTGGGTCGGTGGTGGTCATCTTGGCGTCGTTGGCCCCGGTTGGCATCATGACTCCGCCCGCGAGCGCGAGCTCCTGCACGCGACCGCGGCCGAGGTTGATGGCGCGCCAGAAGGCGTAGCGTGCTCCGAGCTCGGCGTCGCCGATGCCGGTGAGCTGGGAGTCGGTGAGGTCCGTGCCACCGCCCACGGTGTGGATGGTCTTGTCCAGCACCGGCAGTGTCGCGATGAGGGACAGCCAGCTGATCGGCCGGTAGACGGCATTAAGACGGAAGGACCACTGCGTGAGCTGGTCAGTGTAGCCCGCCTGCCCGTCGGTGCCCGCGTCCACGCGCAGGTACTCGGTGTCGAGCTGCAAGCGCAAGGTGCCGTTGATGGCCGCCGGGTCGCTGGCCGCGAGCAGCGGATCGCCGCACCCGCAGATGGAGCAGGCTTTGGCAGCGGGGAGCGACGTGAGGGAAGCCCCCGCGGATAGAACCGCGCTAACCAGCCAACTCAATCTTGCCGTCTTCGTCATGGCCCTTGGATGACGCACTCAAATATAGGTTACGGCCCAATTGGGTTCGCGAAGACCAGGCGGCGATGTCAGCGCAGGGCGAACACAATAGGCATGACGATGTGAACCGTCTCGCCGGCTCGGGGTAGAGGCGCCGCGCGCTCGACAGCCCGCAGGGCGCTGCTGTCGAGAGCCGCGTAGCCTGAGCTGGCGTGGATGCGCACGTCGCGGGCTTGGCCATCGTTCTCCAGGACGAAGGTCACGATGACCTTGCCCTGCCAGCCCATGCGACGGGCGATGTCGGGATAGACCACGCGGCGTAAGATGGCCTCGCGCAGGCGGTCCCATGGCGGGCTGCCCGGTTCCCATCCCGCGGCTCGGCCGCTTCCGGCCGGCGCTGGCGATGCGGGTGCTGGTTTGCCGCTGGAAACGGCGGTGGTCGCCGCTGGTCCGTTCGCAGGCGGTGAGGCACCGGCGGAAATCTCGACGGCGCCGGATTCGTCCGCGACGTTCAAGGCTCGCTGGCCGGATGCCTCGTCACGGATCTTATGCGCGGGAGGTTCGTTGGGGCGTGCGGCTGGCGAGGCAGGGGCGACGGGCGGGACGGGCGCCCGCGTGGGCCTAGGGATTGGGTTGGTGGCGCGCACGACCTGGGGCAGCGCTGGTCCGGCAAGCGGCGGCGGTGATTCGTCCATCACCCGAATCACGACGGGGGCCGCCTCGGGAGAGGCCGACGCGGTCCTTGGCGGACGCACGCATAGGAGAACGAGCGCGAGGCAAAGATGGGCCAGGAGCGAAAGCGCGAAGCCTTCGCGCAGGCCGATGCGATTTTCCCTTGTATTGGTTTCTAGGGTCGTGCTACCAAGCGTAACACGAAAGTATATAACCGTGCTACCAGCGTTTGAGCGCGTCGCGCCCGCTGGATTCCGCAGACCATGAAAGAGGATCGACATGAAGACCATCGCGTGCGTGCTGACCGTCCTTTCCTTCTCGATTCCAAGTGCAGTCTGGGCAGCTGACGCGGCGGTTCCGGCGGATCCCGCGGAAGCGAAAGCCAGCGTGCCGGCGCCGGCCGAACGCGCTTCGCCAGTGGGCGCGGACGTCGGGACGGCCACGGCCGCGCCAGCGGCTCCGCACGCCGCGACAGTGGCAGCGCCGGTTGGGCCGCCGAATCCGGTGGCAACGCCCGCGATGGTCGCCGCGCCCTCCGTGGAAGCTCCAGCGCGCGCCACGAAGCAGCCCGCTCCTCGCGAGCTACCCGCGATCGTCGTGACCGAATCGAAGATCGATCAGCCCCAGGAGAATGTCACCCAGAGCGTCCGGGTGCTCTACGCCGATGACATTGCCGAGCGGCCCGAGAATCAGCGCAATCTTTCCGAGCTTCTGCGCTACGAGCCGGGCGTGTTCATCCTGCCGCTGTCGCGCAATGACGCCAACTGGGGCTCGTACGGCGGGCAGGGGCCGAAGTACAACGTGCATCTCCTCGACGGCCTGCCGGTCGACTCGTTCGTGGATGACATGAGCCTGGATGCGTGGGCCTTCGAGCGCGTCGAATCGCATCGTGGCCCGGCCTCGGTCATGTATTCCAACTATCTCACCGCGGACTTCGCTGGCAACGAGTCGCCGCTGGCGGGCGTGACCAACTTCGTGCTGCGCGAGCGGGCCGACACAGCCGCCACGCGTCTCATGGCCGGGTTTGGCTCGTACGACACGCTTGCTGGCAAGCTGTACCATCAGGACCACGCCGGGAACCTCCACTACTTCTTCGGCGCGAGCTACGAGAAGTCTGACTACACCGGATATGGCGCCCCGCCATCCTGGCTCGATACCATCAAGGATCCCGAGTATCTCAAGACCAAGGTGTACGCGAAGCTGACCTATTTCCTGGGCCGCGACGATCACAAGGTGTCGCTGTTCGCCCAGCACACCTCGCATTCGGGCGATCTTGGACGCCCCAATCGCGACTTCCTCAACGCCTACGACACCGTGAACGCCACCTACGCCAACCAAATCAACGCCTGGCTCGGCGCCCAGCTCAAGGCCGGGCTACGCTCCTACGACCGCAAGTGGGGCTCGGACAACTACGACTCGAGCAATCCCGCCCCGGTGGCCAATCAATTCGCGCTGACCTCGCACGATGGGGTCAAGCAGACGATCTTGCCGGCCGACCTGACCTTCAGCGCGCGACATTTGGACCGCGGTGTTCTTACCTTCGGGGCCGATGGCCAGTACGCGACCTACAAGACCTATACGGAGCCACAGAACTATGCCGTGGTCGATGCCTTGGGCAATCCGATCCCAAGTCCGCAGGAGTTCACTCAGAACAAGGCTTCGGGGTATTCCACCGGCGTTTTCGCGCAGGAAAAGCTGTCCATCGAGAAGTTGGTTTTGCGGGCTGGCGGCCGTTTCAACCGCGTGGGTAATTCCTACGATCTCATCAGTGGGGGCGCACCTGGACTCGCGAGTCAGGCCTGGAACAAGTTGCTGTGGAGCGTGGGCGCTCGCTACAATGCCCTCGCGGAATTGGCCGTGTACGCCAATGCCGGCAGCAGCTTCACCCCGCCGGCGGCCAAGTCCGTGGCCGGGACATTGCTTGCCACGGATGCTGGAGTTACCGGCAAGAACGGGCAGCTTCCGAACCCCAACCTCAAAACAGAGAACGGCCTCAGCGTCGACCTCGGCGCTGACGCACATCCTGTGCCCATGCTGAAGATCGGCGTGCGCGGCTTCTTCACGCAAGTGAGCGACGCCATCGTGGATAATAACGTGAGCGTCGACGCTTCCACCTCGCAAAGCCAATCCGTCAACGCGGGCAAGACGCGCTCGACCGGCGTGGAAGTCGCGGCCGAGCAGTACTTGGCCGAGCGGCTGTCGTCGTTCGCGAATTTCACCTACACCCACAGTAAAGTTTCGAACGATCTCGACGCCGACCAAAATGGCGCGAACATTTCCTTCGTGCCGAATTGGGTGGCCAACGCCGGGCTCACGGCACAGTTGCCCTACCAGGTCACGGTGTCGCCGTACGTGAACGCCGTCGGCCGATTCTACGACAGCACCTCGCTATCCGGACGCAAGGCATTCGGGAAATTCGTGGTGGTCAGCCTGAAATTGCAGAAGACCTTCGTGGCGCGTGCCTACCAGGTCGACGTCTGGGCGGTGCTGAACAACCTCACCAACAAGAAGTACGACATGCCCTGGAATTTCAGGGATCCAGGCTTCAATGGCATGGGATACGTGCAAGTGCGGATGTAGCGGTTGCGGGCTGGCCAACGTGGGCGATGGCAGCGGAAAGCGGTGGCGAACGGTGGCGCTCGTGCTCTGCTTGCTCGCAATGGCTGGGGCGGGTGGTCCGGCCGCTTCCGTCCACGCCAAGGGTGCGGGAGCCGAGCCTGCGGCGGGGACGACGCAGGCATGGGCCATTCGGGTGGTGGTGGAGCTGTTCCAGGTGGCTCTCGTTGACACCGAGCGGCTACGCTATGTTCGCCGGGAGCGACCCCTCGACCGGCGCGGGCCTGACGCCGTGGTGGCCGAGTTGCTGCAGAGTGGGGAGGGCGCCCTGCCGTTCCTGGTGGGCACTCCTGCCATCGTTCATTCCACGAGCTGGCGGTACGAGAACGATGGCACGGTCGTGCTGACCTACGTGGCGTTTGGCGAAAGGATTACCCCGAAAGCCGAGACGTGGGGGGACGTACGGACGGTCGCGAAGGCCCAACTTCCCGACCTTGGCGTGACCGATCCCGATCACCCGCGGCCGAAGTCCATTGAGCACGCCGACGTGCTGTCGCACGGGCTGCGGCATCTCGCGTTGCTGGCTCGCCGGCGCGGCGGCAACCAGGCTTTCATCGAACGATTGAGCGAGCGCAGCCGCAAGTTCTTTAGCTCGATCGAGCCGGAGCTAGCCGGCGAGATAGGCGGCTCCAACATGCTCGTTCCATCGGATTCGGAGGCGCGGTAGTCTTGCCGCGATGAAGGACACCTTGGTTCGATTCGGCGTGGCCCTCGAAGGTTCGCTTCTGCGCGAGCTCGACGCCGTGGTCCGCGCGCGCGGCGGCACGCGCTCCGAGATGTTTCGCGACCTGGCGCGCGCCGAGGTGGGCCGCCACAAGGTGCCCAAGGCCGTGGACGCCATCGCCACCCTGACCCTGGTCTACGACCACCACGTGCGCGACCTCAGCGAAAGGTTGACCGAGCTGCAGCACGAGCTGGGCGAGCAGGTGCGGGCGACACTGCACGTGCACATCAGCCACGACCTTTGCCTGGAGGTCATCGTGATTCGTGGGCGTTCGGATCGGCTGCAAAGCATCGCCGACCGCCTGCTGGCCCTGCGCGGAGTGAAGCAAGGCGGAATCGAGATCGTGGCCGGCCTCGGCGAGCCAGGCCACGATCATGGGCATGCTAGCGAAGGCGAAACTGAACCGTCCAGCGCATCCGCACGCGCACCGCGTGGCCATCGCGCAGGGCAGGGGAGAAGCGATAGCCACGCATCGCCCGTACGGCGGCCTCGTCGAGGCCATAGCCATGCCGGTTGAGGCCGCGCGCTTCCACCACCCGGCCGTCGGTGTCGACGAGAATTTGCAGATTCACGTCGCCCTCGACCTCGGCCCTTCTCGCCTCGGGCGGATAGCTTAGCGGGCTGCTCGAAAGCAAGCGGGCGGGGACGGCCGCGTTCTTCTCATCCACCACGTCGCCAGAATCAGCGCTGCCTCCGAATGGTCCCGCGGCAAACTGGGCAGCTCCCGTCACCGCGCCGGACGCGGGGGTCTGGGTTCGTAGGGTTCCGAGCGGCAGGCTGAAGCGAGCGAGCGGCTCTCGCTCCTCGAGCGATGCCGGCGGCGCGCTTGCCGCGGGTGCCCCAGCGGAGGGCAGGTCATGGCTGGGTTTCGGTGGGACAGCCATGGCCATTCGCGGGTGCGCCAGCCGGTGCCGGGCGTCCGCGCTCGGGGCGGGGCTCGGCGGGGCGCTTGCGGGTGGGGGCGGACGCTCTTCCTCAGGCCCAGCCTGGTCGGTGCGCGCCAGGTCGACCTCGATTTCGACCTCCTGTCCCTCTCCGCGCAGGGCATAGGGTAGCGCCACGCCAGCCGTCACCGCCGCGACCGCGTGGGCGGCGAGCGAAACCACGAGGGCGAGGATCGCCGTGGGAACGCGGCGAGCAACTCGCCGGGCGGGGCGCAACGAGTCTGAAGATGGCTGAAGCACGCGGAGGCAACTGTAGCACGATTGCATTGGAACGTGCTATGGATGCGAAGCCCGCGGTCGCGCCGATGCGCGGCAGGGGAATTCATGGAACAACCATCACCAGCGACGAGCCCAAGCCGGATCATTTCGCTCTTCATTCTGCTTGGCGGGTTCTTCGGCGGACCGAGAGCGTGGGCGCAACCGGACGCCGGTGCGGAGGATGCGGTCGAGGCGCCGGCCCTGCTTACGCCACCATCGCTCAAGACCCATGGCGAGGCGGTCTATCCGGCGCAAGCGCTCGCCGAGGGCCGAGAAGGCAGTGTCGGGTTGGAGCTCGACCTTGATGACTCCGGACGCGTGGCCGCCGTGCGCGTGGTCGCGCCCGCGGGCCAGGGCTTCGACGAAGCCGCGGTGGCAGCGGCCCGCGACTTCACGTTCGAGCCGGCGCGGCGGCGGGGCGTGCCCGCGGCGTCGACGGTCCAGTTTACCTACGAGTTTCACCTGCCGGCGCCGCCACCGACCGAGCCGCCGGCGGAAAAGCCGGTGCTTGCGCCGCGTCCGCTGGCGCCCGAGGTGAGCCAGTCGGAGCCCAACCAATCGACCCTGGTGCTCGGCTCGCGGCCGATCAGCGCGGCGTCGTCGTTCTCGGTGCAAGATCGCGACTTCGCCCTGCGGCCCATCGGCAGCGTGCAGGACATCCTGCGCGTGACGCCGGGGTTGGTCATGGTCCAGCACTCGGGGGGAGGCAAGGCGAATCAGTATTTCATGCGCGGCTTCGACGCCGACCATGGCACCGACCTGGCGCTCTCCATCGATGGCATTCCCGTCAACTTCGTCTCACACGCGCACGGACAGGGCTATGCCGACACCAATTTCATCATCCCCGAGGTGGTGGAGCGCGTGGAGATCACCAAGGGCCCCTACTTCGTGAATCAAGGTGACTTCGCCACCGCCGGCGCGGTCAACATGGTCTCGCGCGACGAGTTCGAGCACAGCTCGGCGGGTGCCGGGTTCGTGGACTCGCCCGGACACGGCTCGGCCGGGTATCGCACCCTGGCCATCGCCAGCCCCAAGATCGAATCGATGCCGGTCAAGGCGACCTTTGCCGCGGAGGTGGGACGCACCAACGGTCCCTTCGACCATCCCGACAATTGGGATCGCTACAAGCTGTGGAGCAAGCTGACCTACAGCGCCGGCCCGGCCGCGAGCTTCAGCATCGGCGAGATGAGCTACGCCGGCAACTGGAACGGCTCGGGGCAGATCCCAGGGCGCGCGGTGGAGGAAGGTATCATCTCCCGCTACGGCTCGATGGATCCGTCGGAGGGGGGTGACACGGCCCGCCACCAGCTCTTCATGACGTACCGACTGCGTCCGACGGAAAGCAGTGAACTGCGCGTGCTTGCCTATGCGGGCACCTACCGGTTCAACCTCTATTCGGACTTCACGTTGTACTTGAACGATCCGGTCAACGGGGACGAAATCGAGCAGATCGACCGGCGCACCTTCTACGGCGGCAAGATGAGCTATCGGGTGGTGCGCCAGATCGGCCGGGTGCGATTCGACACGACCATCGGCGGCGAAGGACGCAGCGACGACATCCATGGCGAGCTATGGCACACGGTCGACCGCCAGCAACTCGCCCGGCTGCGCGGCAACGACGTGCACGAAAGCTTCGTGGCGAGCTATTTCAACGAGGAGATCACGCCCGCGCGCTGGCTGCGCGTCGACGTCGGTGGCCGGGCGGATCTGCTCTCGTTCGCCGTCGACAACCGGCTGGCCACGAGCGACCCGACGGCTCCGTCGAGCGGCGTCGGCGCCGCCCACCAGTGGAGCCCCAAGGCCAGCCTCGTGCTCACTCCGGTAGATACCGAACGGGCGCAGCTCGACGTGTATGGGAACTACGGTCACGGGTTTCATTCCAACGATGTGCGTGGCGCCTTCGCCCAGCCCGCGGTGACGCCGCTGACGCGGGCCGTGGGCGAGGAGATCGGCTCGCGCGCGCGCCTGTTCGGCCGGTGGGACGTGGCGCTGGCGCTGTGGCAGCTCGATCTCGACTACGAAACCGTCTGGGACGGAGACAACGGCACGACCGCGGTCGGTGGTGCGACCACCCGCAGAGGCATTGAACTCGAAACTCGCTACGAACTCACGCCCTGGCTTGCCGCCGACCTGGATCTGTCGTTCACCCACTCGCAGTTCAGCAAGGACCAGGAAAACGGCGGCGGCCTGGCGCTGGCGCCCAAGCAGACCTGGGCCGGCGGATTGTCGGCGCGCCATGCGCTCGGACCAGGCGTGGCGCGGGCCGGGTTGCGCTTCTACGGCATCGGGGACCGGCCGGCCACCGACGACGGCGCCCTGGTCGCGCCCGGGTTCACCGAGGTCGATCTGCACCTCGGCTACCGCCACCGCTGGTTCGACCTCGCGCTCGACATCGAGAACCTGCTCGACGGCCAGTTCCGTTCGGCCCAGTTCGCCACTACCAGCCGCTTGCCGAGCGAGCCGTCCATCGGGGCGGCCGTGCCGGCGGGATTTTCGTGCGGAAAGAGCGGCCGCGTCGTGAGCGCGCCGGGCGGTGGCTTTGGCGGCTGCGAGGACGTGGACTACACTCCGGCGTACCCTTTGACGGTGCGGCTCATGGCCACGCTTTTTCTCGATTGACGGTACCTTCGGCGGTCATGCACATTCCTGACGGGTTTCTCGACGGAAAGACAGCGATCACGGCGGCGGCGCTGTCCACGGTCGGCGTGGGCGTGGCGTTGCGCCAGGTCCGCCGCGAGCTGCCGCCCCGCCGCATTCCGCTCTTGGGTCTGGCCGCCGCGTTCTTGTTCGCCGCGCAGATGGTGAACTTTCCGGTGGCCGGTGGAACCTCGGGGCACCTCGTGGGCGGCGTGCTGGTGGCGGCCCTCTTGGGGCCAAGCGCGGCCATCGTCGTGCTCACGGCCGTGCTCGTCGTTCAGTGCTTCTTGTTCGCCGACGGCGGCCTTTCGGCGCTGGGAGCGAACCTGTTCAACATGGGCATCCTGGGCGCGGGCGGTGGGTATCTGGTCTTTCGCCTGGTTGGAAGCCGGCTGCGGGGGTTGCGCGGGCAAGTGACGGGCGTGGCCTTTGGCGGCTGGATTTCCACGGTGCTCGCGTCCATCGGGTGCGCCGGCCAGCTCGCCTGGTCCCACACCGTGCCGTGGTCGGCGGGTTTTCCCATGATGGCCAGCGTGCACATGGTCATCGGCATCGGCGAGGGTCTGATCGGTGCCCTGGCCTTCCTGGCCGTCCAGCGCACGCGGCCCGATCTCGTGGCCGAACGGCAGCCAACCTCGACGGGAGTTCTTCCCGGGGGAATGGTGCGCTATGGTTTGCTGGCGGCATTGGGTTTGGCGGTATTCGTGGCTCCTTTCGCCTGTCCCTGGCCCGATGGGCTTGAAGCCGTCGCGGCAAAGCTGGGGTTCGACGCGCAGGCGACCTCGTCCGTCGTCCATGCCCCCGTGGCGGGCTACCGATGGCCGGGCATCCATTCGGCCGCTGGCGCGACGGCGCTCGCTGGCGCGCTCGGCACGATGGTGGTATTTGGCTTGGCACTCCTGCTCGGGCACCTGCTGGTGCTCAAGCCAACGCAGGAACCGACCAAGGCAGCCACGAAGGAGCCGCCATGCTGAAAGACTGGCTCGGACATCATCACGGCCACCATGACAGTCTCGTGCACCGGCTGCCCGCGGCGGGCAAGCTGTGGGCGGCACTTGCAATCATCGTAGGCAGCGTTCTTGTCCCTTGGGGTTGGCATGCGTGGTTTATCGGCGTATCGGCCCTGCTTTTGCTCGTGGCCGGGCTGAGCCGGGTCGGGCTCTGGTTTCTCTTGCGGCGGCTTCTCCTGCTGTCACCGTTCGTGCTGGGCGTGGTCCTGGTCAACGCCCTGCAAGCCGCCGTTCCCGGGGCATGGCTGGCGCTGGCCGCGAGGAGCGCCATCTGTCTCTTCACCGTGGTACTGCTCTCGAACACCACGCCCTTCGGCAAGGTCCTGGCCGCGCTGAGAAGCGCTCGTGTTCCAGCCCTGCTTGTCACCACGCTGGCCCTTATGCACCGGTATCTTTTCGTGCTGCTCGACGAATCCGAGCGCATGCGCCGCGCGCGCGCCAGCCGCACCTTCGAGCGCCAGCGCCGCATGCGATGGCATCTGCTGGGAACCGTGGTCGGCCAGCTCTTCGTGCGCGCCTCGGAGCGCGCCGAACGCATCTACGCAGCCATGTGCGCGCGAGGCTGGAAATGAGCGGTGCCATCGCCATCGCCGGGCTGCGTTATCGCTACCACGACGGTACCGAGGCGCTGCGCGGGGTCAGCTTCCAGATTGCCCTGGGCGAGTGCGTGGGACTGCTCGGTCCGAACGGCTCCGGCAAGTCGACCCTGCTCTTGCACCTGAACGGCATCCTGCCGGACAAGATCGCCGACGGCGGCGCCGTTCGCATCGCGGGCGAGGCCATCACGGCCACGAATCTCGAATCGATTCGCCGCCAGGTCGGACTGCTATTCCAAGATCCAGACGATCAGCTCTTCTGCGCCACCGTTGAGGAAGACGTGGCGTTTGGTCCGCAACAACTCGGGCTGCGGGGGGAAGCGCTCGTCACTCGGGTCGAACACGCCCTCGGCATGGTCGGCCTGGCTGGATACGGCCATCGCGCTACTCACCACTTGAGTCACGGAGAGAAGCGGCGCGTCTGCCTGGCCGGCGTGCTCGCCTGCGAGCCGACCGTGCTGGTCCTCGACGAGCCGACGAGCGATCTCGATCCGCGCGGCCGGCGTGAATTCAAGGCGCTCCTGCAGGGAATTCCCGCGACCAAGCTGATTGCGACGCACGACCTCGAATGGGTGGTCGAGCTGTGCTCGCGCGTGATCGTTCTCGACCGCGGCGTGGTGGTCGCCGACGGCCCGACCGTCGAGGTGCTCAACGACGAGGCACTCATGCTGGCGCACGGTCTGGAGCGGCCGCATAGCTTGCGCCACCATCACCCGCACTGACACGCTACTAGTCCTCGGCCGAGCCGAATTGCAGGGGCACGCTGAAACGCTGCCCACTGCTGGTGCCGGCGATAGTCGCCTTGGCGGCGCCACTTGACACACAGCCGGTCAAGGCGTCGTCGGCGAGCGAGCTCATCTCGACGTGCGGCGCCTCGACGCGGCCGCCGGCGCCGATGCGGATGCCGAGCACCAGGGTGCCACGCAGGCCCGGGCGCACGAGGAGGACGCGCTCGTAGCACGGCTGCGCCTTTTCCGCGAGAACGCCGAAGGCGGCGGCCTGGCTGGCCGGGAGGTCCTTGCCTTCCGCCGTGCGTGGCTTGCGCACGGTCACCTTGGGTGAACGGACGGGGCCAGCGAGGGACGAATCAGCGTAATCGCCGGTGTCGGAGCGGGCCAGGACAGAGCCGTCGAGCCCGACCAGCGCCGTGGCCACGACCTCGATTCCCAGTTTGACGAACCGCCCACCACCCAGCCACGAGCACGCGTCCTTACGCAGCGGGGAACTGGCCGGGCGGAAGATTAATCGAAGCGCGACCTTGCCATCGGCCTGCTGGGCCAGGATCCGCTCCGCGATATCGGGGCCGAGCGCGAAGCCGGGTGCGAGCTCCCGGCTGGCCACAAACAGTTCCGCGCCCTCGCCCAGGACGAAACTGCGATTGGTGTCGAGGACCAACCGGCGCTCACCCAGCTCGTAGCCGCGAAAGGTGTACCCACTGGCGGGAACGACGGTGACGTAGCGGCCGGCGAGCGCGGCCTGGCGCCGCTGCGTGTGCGCCTCGTAGGCGCGCGCCTGCTCGACCGCATTACCCGGGAAGGTCATGGACGCCTCGTCGCGCATGGACTCGCACAGATGCGTCAGTCCCTCGACGCCGTTGACGCTCGCGGCGTCGCCGTTGACGGGCGGAGCCACGGTCGTCGCCGCCAGCGCCGGGGCGGGGCGGCCCTCCCCGGGAGGCGGCAGGGGCGCCGCCGGGGGCTCGACCGGCTGAGCGGTCGCGCAACCCGCGAGCAAGGCCAAGAGACAAAGCACCCGTGGAGAGAAGGCACGTGTCGCCAGCATCACGAGGTACAGCATACCTCCGGGGCCCGTCAGCCGGGACAGGAATTCACGCCCGCCGTGGGCCCCCCGGTGCTGCGCCCTCGCCCGCGTATGCTTGCGCTCCGGCTCACGTGACGGCAATATGCTGCCATGCCAACCAAAGCCAAGAAGTCCAAGTCCGCAACCAAGGCCAAGCAGGCCCCCGCCAAGAAGAGGCTGGCCGGCAGGCCTGCCGCCAAGAAGAG
The DNA here is from genome assembly GCA_003136095.1 of Myxococcales bacterium. Taxonomy (GTDB): domain Bacteria; phylum Myxococcota_A; class Polyangia; order Fen-1088; family Fen-1088; genus Fen-1118. The sequence goes on along the minus strand of PNBO01000449.1, from coordinate 2,082 downwards.
CAAGGCCGCGCCCAAGGCAGCCAAGAAGAGCGCGCCTGCTGGGTCCATGTGCGGCTGCGATTGCTGCGGCTAGCTCCCGGTACACATCGAGCGACCAGGCGGCCCATGGGGTCCACTGGTCGCTTGTTCGTTTTCAGAACGGTCCGCGCAGGCGCGCGCGGCGGTTGAGGCGGAAAGCCAGCGCCATGCCGGCCGCGAGCGAGAGCAAGGTCAGCACGCCCGTCGTGCCGGGCATGAAGGGAGAGGCCAGCACCAGACCCCAGGCGACGGCGGTGAACACGAAGTAAGCCTTGAGGGTGGCGAGAGGCGATGTCCGATTGGCCGCCGCCGTCGGCCCGGGAGCGGCCGCTGCCGGCGTGGTCGCGGTCGACGCGGGTGGAGCGGGGACCTGAGCGCTCGCGCCGGGCTGATTCTCGGCCTGTACGCGGGCGGCATGTTCCTGCTTGATGGCGTGGGCGATGCCGCCGAAGACCGGCGGAACGTAGCGCACGACGAAGGCGGCATAGACCAGCAGGGCGGCGGTGACCTGGTAGCGCAGGCCGCCGCGCCCGTCCGAGCCTTGGTGCACGGCCAGCCCCACGGCGAGGCCGGCCACCACGGCGAACGCGGCGAGTTGCCGGCTGGTGGCGGCCGTAAGCAGGTACCAGACGAGCGCGGTCACCGCCGCCGTCACGGCGCCGAAGAACAGGGCGCGACGTACCTTGCCCCGGCCCGTCTGGCGTTGCCGGATGCCCTCGGCGCAAGTGGGGCACACCAACAACCCACGCAGGAGGAAGAACTCCGCGGGTATGGCCGCGTGGCAGATGCTACACCGCCGCGCCAGCTCGCCTACCGCCGCTTCCGGCTCGTCGCCGCCCGCAGGTCGGGTGTCCTCGTCCACTGGCTTCTCGCCCGCCACGCGAACGAGTCTACCAGTGTAGAGTCAGGCGCATGCGCCCGACGTGTATTCACCACATCGCCGTGAAGGTGGCCGACCTCGCTGCCGCCGAAACCTTCTACGTATCCGTACTCGGGCTGTCCGTGCTGCGGCGCTGGCCCACGCCGGACGGCCGCTCGGAGCGCTCGCTGTGGCTGGACGTGGGCCACGGGGCTTTTCTGGCGCTCGAACGCGCGGAAGCGTCCACGCCGGCGAAGACCGAGGCCGCCCCCGGCATCCACCTCCTCGCCCTGCACATCGCGCGCGACGAGCGCGAGGCATGGGTCGCCAGGCTCACCCAGGCCGGCCACCCCGTCTACGACCACACCGACACCACGATCTACGTCCGCGATCCCGAAGGCAATCGCATCGGCCTCTCCCACTGGCCCGATCCGGCGTAGGCGTGGCGCCGAAGCTCCGCGCTCTCGCCGTTCACTTTGTGCCCTGTCCCTAACCGGCCGCTCGTTTCGAGGCGCCAGCCGCGTTTTTCGTGCGGTACTCGAGGATCATGGCCTCACGCTGCTGCTTGGGCAGCTCGGCGTAGCGCTTGAACTCCATGCTGAACTCGCCCTTGCCCTGCGTGGCCGAGCGCAGGTCGGTCGAGTAGCCGAACATGTCCGCCAGGGGGACCTCGGCCAGGGCCTGCACGTAGGTTTCGTGCTTCTCCGTCGAGATGATGGCACCGCGGCGCTGGTTGAGCTGGCCGATGACCGCGCCCTGGAACTCCTCGGGGAATTGTACCTCGACCAGCATCATGGGCTCGAGGATGGTCGGCTTGGCCCGGTTGTAGGCCTCGCGGAAGCCCATCAGCGCGGCGGTGCGAAACGCGATTTCCGATGAATCCACTGGGTGGGAATTGCCATCGTTGACGACGCAACGGACACCCACGATGGGGAAGCCGATGAGCGGTCCCTTGCGCATCGCCTCCTGGAAGCCCTTGTCGCAGGCCGGAATGAACTCGCGCGGGATGGCGCCGCCNNCGTGTAGCTGTACTCGCCGCGCTGGGCGATGGTCTCGCGGTACTTGACCTGCGGCCGGCCGGGAATGACCACGCAGTTGTACTCGCGCTTCATGCGCTCGATGTAGATTTCCAGGTGCAGCTCGCCCATGCCGCTGATGATGGTTTGCCCGGATTCCTCATCGCGGTGCACGCGGAAGGTCGGGTC
>PNBO01000125.1 GCA_003136095.1 Myxococcales bacterium | reverse complement strand
CGCCCGCCGACGCCGATAAGACGGCCTCTGGTCTGGCCTCCAAGGTCATCGAGAAGGGCACCGGCAAGGAGCATCCCGGCGCCCAGGACACCGTGAAGGTGCACTACACGGGCTGGATGACCAACGGGGACATGTTCGACAGCTCGGTGGTACGCGGCAGCCCCGCAGAATTCCCCCTCGACCATGTGATCAAGGGCTGGACCGAGGGCGTGCAACTCATGGTGGTGGGCGAGAAGCGCCGCTTTTGGATCCCGGCCGAGCTCGCCTACGGCAACACCCCGCGCCGGCCGGGTGGCCCGTCGGGCACGTTGGTCTTCGACGTCGAGTTGCTCGGCATCACCAAGGCTCCCCCGCCGCCACCCGAGCCGGCCGTCCCCACGGATGTTGCCGCCGTGCCCAAAAACGCGAAGAAGACGGCATCGGGCCTCGCCTATCGCGTCCTGAGCAAGGGCAAGGGCAAAGTCCACCCAACAGCCGACAGCACAGTCAAGGTCCACTACACGGGCTGGACGACCGATGGCAAGCGCTTCGACAGCTCGGTCGTGCGCGGTCAGCCCATTGATTTCCCGCTTAAGGGCGTGATCAAAGGTTGGACCGAGGGCGTGCAGCTCATGGTCGAGGGTGAGAAGACCCGCTTCTGGATCCCGGGGAAGCTGGCCTACGGCGAGGCGCCCCCGGAGAGTGCCAACGAGCCCAGGCGAGGTGGTCCCCCGCTCGGCATGCTCGTCTTCGACATCGAGCTGCTCGACATCAAGAACTGACGAGAGGTTTCCGGCTGGGGGCTGCGGCAGCCGCGCGGACGATCGCTACCCGTGTCTGATTCGCGCACAACGACAGCTCTGCGCGTTGTGGAGTCTTTCCATGCCTGCATCGCCGCGCCTATTGGCGCGGAATGTCACGTGGAAGCTACGTCGTTAGGCTTGCCTTCCCCGCGTGAGCCGGTCTGGGAGGGTCGTGAACACTACCGAACGTGGAAACTCAGATGTGTCCAACGTTCACGCCAGATACTCATCAGAGCAACATCGAGTCGCCTTCTCGCAGGGCCGAGCTCGCTCACTCCCTCATCGCGAGCGTGGACAGCGAAACGGTTGGGAAGCTCGAGCAGTGGGAACAACCATCGCAAGCGGCGCCCGCCTTCGTGTTCGAGGTGGAGCAATTCTGTCGACGTAACTTCTCTCGCCCCATCGGCGTCGAGGACATGGCGCGCGTGGCCCGGATGAGCCGCTATCACTTCTCTCGCAAGTTCGGTAGCGCGCGGGGCATGCCCCCTGGACGGTATCTCGCCAGCCTCCGGCTCGACGAAGCCAAGCGCATGCTTTCGCACGGCGGTCACACCGTCAAAGAAGTTGCCGAGCAGTGCGGCTATGGCGATGCAAACTACTTCTGCAAGGTTTTTCGCAGGAGCTTTGGCGTGTCACCGGGAACGCTCCGGTATGGCAGTTCGTAAGCCGGGCAGCGGGCCAAGGCCCCCTACATCACCGCTAGCAGTCGCCATCCTTCCGGGTGCTCCGCTGGCGAGAGAGCCCGGGCGGAAGTTTTCCCAGGCCAGGTAGAGGACGAAGGCACCTCCCGCGATGGACACCATGCCGAGCAGAGGGCGGAGCTCCGCGAGTTTCGCCGCTAGCAGCAGGGTGAGGAGGATCATCGGCGCATCGGTGAGCAGCGGGGTGAGCGCGATCTTGCAGCCTTCGCGTGCACCGTGGCGCAGCGATTGCGCCAGCACGAGCGCCAGCAAGGGGCCGGGTGCCATACCGCAGGAAAGTCCAAGAAGCAGCCCGGATGCCAGGGCGGCGATCATGCAGGCGAGGCAGACTACAACGCATCGTCCGCTTGCGCGCAAGAAGTCCGACCGCTTGTTTACAGGCCCTGGCACAGACGCCATACTCGCTTCCCGGAGGAAGAAACATGGAAAGCGTCCTTGTCGTTGTTGTGCTGCTGGCGCTGGCGGCGAACCTCGGGGCGTGTGGCTCCGGAGATAGCACCGGTGGGACATCGGGAGTCTCGGCTTCCAAGCAACTGGTCAGCCTCACGGATGCGGAAAAGGGGCAGCTTTGCGACTGGAGCGTGGCGAAGTTCGGCGGCTACGGCACGCGTTCGGGTTGCACTTCCCCATTGTTCTCCTATCCCGATCAGGCGGCGTACGTGGCCGATGCGCCCAGTGCGACCACGACCCCAAGCTGCCAAGCCACCGTCGCGCAGATGGAAGCATGTGTCAATTCGCTCCCGGCATGCCCAACCCTGACGGACGTCGGGAGCTCGTCCCAGTGCGCGGCACTGACCCCCTGCTAGATGCCCGCGAAGCCGTCGGGGTGTTGGTGGTGCCACCGCCAGCCGGTAGCGATGATCTCTTCCAGGCCGTAGCGCGGCGACCAGCCCAGGACCTCGCGGGCCTTGCGATTGTCGGCGAACACGGCCGCGGGATCGCCCGGCCGCCGGTCGAAGATTTCAGTCGGGATCTTCTCGCCGCTGATGCGGCGGGCGGCTGCCAGTACCTCGAAAACCGACGCGCCTTGGCCGGTGCCGACGTTGAAGACGTCTGAGGGCTGGCCCGCGGCGAGGAAATCCAGGGCGCGGGCGTGCGCTAGGGCCAGGTCGAGAACGTGGATGTAGTCGCGGATGCCGGTGCCATCCTTGGTCGGATAGTCGGTGCCGAAGACGCGCAGGGCGGGAGCGCGGCCGGTGGCGACCTTCATGACCAGCGGAATCAGGTTCGCCACGTGGCGCGGATCCTCGCCGTTGTCGCCGTCGAGCGCCGCGCCGGCGGCATTGAAGTAGCGCAGGGCCACGCTGCGCAGGCCGTGGCACACGTCGAACCACTTGAGCATCTGCTCGACCATGAGCTTGCTTTCGCCGTAGGGATTCTCCGGGCGCAGATCGTCCCCTTCCTTGACCGGCAGGGTCTTCGGTGTGCCATAGACCGCCGCCGTCGACGAGAAGACGAACTTCCGCACGCCAGCCTGGCAGGCCGCCACGATGAGCCGCAGGCTGCCGTGCACGTTGTTCTCGAAGTACTTGCCGGGATCGGTCATCGACTCGCCCGCGGCCTTGTACGCCGCGAAGTGGATGACGGCCTCCAGCTTGTGCTCGCCGATGACCTGTTTCACCAGGCTGCCGTCGTGCGTGCTGCCCACGACGAGCGGAAGGTCGCCGATGGCCTGGCGATAGCCGTGCTCCAGGCTGTCGAGCACGACCACGAAATCGCCGCGGCCGGCGAGAAGCGCGGCGGTGTGCGAACCGATGTAGCCGGCGCCGCCGGTGACGAGAACACGCATGCCCATCACCGGTTGAGGATGTGGATGGCCTCGCCCTGCGCGGCCTTGGCGGCTTCCATGATGGCCTCGGACAGGGTGGGGTGGGGGTGGATGGTCATGCCGAGGTCGGCCGCGGAGGCNNAAACCGTCGGTGTCGAGGTTGGCGATGGCGCGCCCGAGCGCGGTGAAGGGAAACTTGCCGACCTTGACCTGGTGGCCGCGCTGCTCGGCTTCCTCGGCGCCGAGCCCGGCGCTCGCGATCTCGGGATCGGTGAAGACCACGGCCGGGATGACGGCCGCGTCCATCTCGGCCGGCTTGTCCGCGATGACCTCGGCGGCGACCTCGGCCTCCCGCGACGCCTTGTGCGCNNTTGACGCCGGCGATCTCCAGCCCGATGTCCTCGACGTTGGGCCGGCGGCCGACGGCGACCAGCACCTTGTCGGCCGGAATCTCGACGGCGCCGTCCTTGGTTTCCACGGCCAGGCTCGCGGCATCGCCCTTTTCGCTGAGCCCCTTGGCCTTGGCGCCGACCAGGATCTCCATGCCCAGCTTCTTCGCCTTGCGCGCGACGACCTGCACGCACTCGGGATCGCCGCCAGGTAAGATGGTGGGCAGCGCCTCGACGAAGGTGACCTTGCTGCCGAGCTTGGCGTAGAGGGTTCCGATCTCCATGCCGATATAGCCCGCGCCCACGACCACCAGCCGCCGCGGCACCTCGGAGAAGGCGAGGGCGCCGGTCGAATCGACGACGCGCCGGCCGTCGAAGGGCAGGCTGGGAATGGCGACCGGCCGGGCGCCGGTGGCGATGACGACGTGTTCGGTCTCGACCAGGATCTCGGCATCGGCCCCTGACTGCACCAGCCGGATGGTGCGCGGCGAAAGCAACGTAGCCGCGCCCTGCCGGTAGTCGCAACCATTCGCCTTGAGGAGCTGGCGGACCCCGGACGTGAGCTTGCCCACAACGCCATCCTTCCACTGCTGCAGGCGGCCGAAATCGACCTTGAGGTCGCCGGCGATGATGCCCATCTCGGTACCGTGGCTGGCCTTTTCGTACAGCTTCGCGGCGTTGATGAGCGCCTTCGACGGGATGCAGCCGACGTTGAGGCACACCCCGCCGGGCGCGGTCTTCTCGATGACCAGAACCTTCTTGCCGAGCTGGCCGAGGCGGATGCCCGCCACGTAGCCGCCCGGGCCGGCCCCNNTGGAATGGTCGAAGACGGCAAGCAGCTCGGGGATCTCGATCGTCAACAGGTGTTCCGGTCGCTCTACCTGCACATGGTCGAGGCGGTCGCCCTGCACGAGCTGGTCTGCGACGAGAGTGGCAATCCGATCAACTACCGGATCCTGGACGCGAACCCCCAGTTTCGCAGGTACTTCGGCCTCGAAAGCCAGGTCATCATCGGCAAGCTGGCGACCGAGCTGTTTGGCGTCGGGGAGCCGCCCCTCCTGGCCGAGCTGGGCCCCGTCGCGCTGGGCGGTCAGCCCGCGCGCTTTGAGAGCCACCTCCCGCTCCTGGATCGCTTCTACGACGTCAGCGTCGTGCCTCTCGGCATGGGACAGTTTGCCACCATCTTTCTCGACATCACCGAGCGCAAGCGCGGCGAGCAGGCGCTGCGGGAAAGCGAGTGGTTCCTTCAGAGATCGCAACGGGTCGCGCGCCTTGGCTCCTATCGCTTGAACCTGGCGACCGG
>PNBO01000015.1 GCA_003136095.1 Myxococcales bacterium | reverse complement strand
TCCTATCGCTTGAACCTGGCGACCGGAACATGGACCAATTCGGCGGCACTCGACGAGGTCTTCGGCATCTCAGCCGATTTTAAGCGTGACGTCGCGGGGTGGCTCGACCTCGTTCACCCCGAAGACCGCGCGGAGATGCACCAGCACCTGGAGAAGGAGGTGATCGCGGCCGGGGCCAGCTTCGACCGGCGCTACCGCATCGTCCGGCCGAGCGACGGGGCGGTTCGCTGGATGCACGGCATGGGCGATCTGGAAAAGGACGGGTCGGGAAAACCCGTGTTCATGATCGGCACCGTCCAGGACGTCACCGAAGCCGTTCGCCGCGAGCAGGAGCTGCGCACGTCGGAGGAGATCTTCCGGCGCATTTTCGAGCTCTTTCCCGGGCCGATCACCCTGGGCGAGGCGGACGGCACGATTATCAACTGCAACGAGGAGTTCTGTCAGGTGGTCGGCTGGGAGCGACAGGAGATCATCGGCAAGAAGACCACCGCATTCTCGACCTGGCTCGACCCCGTTCAGCGCCAGAGGATGTACACCGAGCTGTCCAAGGGGAACTTCGTCGATTGGCTGGAGTTCAAGATGCGGCGGCGCGACGGCCAGATCCGCAACATGCAGATCTCCGGCCGCCCCTTCGAGCTGGAGGGTAGAGCCGTCGTTCTGGCGGTGGGCCGCGATATCACCGAGCTGCGCACGCTGGAGCAACAGATGTTGCACAGCCAGAAGCTCGAAAGCCTGGGCGTGCTGGCCGGCGGCATCGCCCACGACTTCAACAACCTGCTCACCGGGATCCTTGGCAACGCCGATCTGGCTAGGTCCGAGATGTCGCCGCTCGCCCCNNAGCGGTCGCGGCCGCTTCATCGTGCAATCGTTGAACCTTCCGGAGCTGGTCGAGGAAATGGGGCACCTTCTCTCGGTCAGCATCAGCAAGAAGGTGGTGCTCAAGTACCACTTTAGCAAGGGATTGCCCGCGGTCGAGGCCGACGCCACCCAGCTTCGCCAGGTGGTCATGAATCTCATCGTCAACGCCTCCGAGGCCATCGGCGAGCGCAGCGGCGTCATTTCGGTCACGGTCGGGCTCGCCCACTGCGACGCCGAATACCTCAAGGGCTGCCTGGGCGCGGACCAGCTGCAAGAGGGCGACTACGTCTATCTGGAGGTGGCGGACACCGGGCAGGGTATCGAGGCAGCCGACCTCAGCCGGATCTTCGATCCCTTCTTCTCGACGAAGTTCACCGGCCGCGGTCTGGGCCTGGCCGCGGTGCTGGGCATCGTGCGCGGGCACCGTGGCGGCATCAAGGTCTACAGCGAATCCGGCAAGGGCACGACCTTCAAGCTGCTCTTCCCAGCGAGCGAGAGCAGTGCGAGCAAGCTGGAGGTCAAGCCGGCGATCTCCGTGAAGTACAAGGCGTCCGGCAAGATCCTACTCGCCGATGACGAGGAAACCATTCGCAACTTGGGCCAGAGGATTCTGCAGGCCGCCGGCTTCGAGGTCATCACGGCGGCCGACGGACGCGAGGCCATTGAGAAATTCGCGGCCGCCATGGCGAGTGTCGACCTCGTCATCCTGGATCTGACCATGCCCCACTTCGACGGCGAGGGCTGCTTCCGCGAGTTGCGCAAGCTCCGGCCGGGTGTCAAGGTCATCCTCAGCTCCGGCTACAACGAGCAGGACATCGTCGACCGTTTCGCCGGGAAGGGGCTGGCCGGATTCATCCAGAAGCCCTACACGAGCAGCGAGCTGCTGGCGAAGATCCGCGAGGTCCTAGAGAAGTAGCAGGGCCGGATTTTTTTCACCACAGAGAGCGCAGAGGGCGCAGAGACGGAAAAGAAAGGAATGGGCTCGGATCCAGATCCGGAACCCTTCTCCTCGATCGAAATCTCTCGCCTGTGTCGGACATCGTTCGTGGCACGTGGGCGCTCTGTCAACAGCGCCCTCTGTGCTCTCTGCGCTCTCTGTGGTGAAAACAGCTAGCCAGCCCGCAGGGCCGCCAGCGAGGTTCGTACGCTGCGAAAATGCGACTAGCTGCGATGGCGGCGGCCAGCTTTTTGTTCCTCGAGCAGCCAGGTCGGCCGGGCGAAGACATCTTCGAACAGGCTCGCGGTCGGCGGCGGGCCGACGGCCTCCTCGGCGGCGATGGCGGCCCGGATCACATCGGTGAGATGGGCTCGCGCCGCGACCTGTGCCTCGCCGTCGAGGATGTTCCGTTCGGCCAGCCAGCGGCCGAAACGCAGCAGGGGATCCCGCTTCTGCCAAGCCGCGTCCTCGTGCCCGTCGCGGTAGCGCGTCGGATCGTCGGCGCTAGAATGCGCGCCCAGGCGATAGGTCACGGCCTCGATGAAGGTGGGGCCGCGGCCCGTACGGGCCGCGTCCACCGCGCTCTTGATGGCCGCGTACATGGCCAGCACGTCGTTGCCGTCGACCCGCAGCGAGGGCACGGCGTAGGCCAGCCCCTTGACGGCCAGGGTCTCGGAGCGCGTCTGCGCCGCGACCGGCGTGGAGATAGCCCATTGATTGTTCTGGCAGACGAGCACGACCGGCGCCTGGTACACGGCGGCGAAGTTGAGGCCGGCGTGAAAGTCGTCTTCGCTGGTGGCCCCGTCGCCGAAGAAACCCAAGGCCACCGTGGGCTCCTTGCGGAGCTTGGCCGCCCAGGCGATGCCGACGGCGTGCGGGATCTGCGAGGCCACGCAGGACGAGGTGCTGATGTGGCGGATGGCCGCCGCGCTCACGTGGCAAGGCATCTGCCGGCCGCGTCCCGCATCATGCGCCGTGCCCAGGATCTGCGCGAGGTACTTGCCGAGGGGCAGCCCGCGATAGACTGCCGCCGCGCCCTCGCGCAGGCCCTGCACGAAGTAGTCGGTCTTTTCGATGGCCTCTGCGCCGGCGATGAA
>PNBO01000110.1 GCA_003136095.1 Myxococcales bacterium | reverse complement strand
GCTGGCAAGGAGGGCCGACTAGCGCCTCCACACCTGCCACCCCTGCCCGCGGTTGCGCCGCGCGCGTCGCCGGACCGGAATGTACTGATGTACTTGAGGACGACCGGGGCCCCCGCGCGGTCACCAGACCGCGTGGGGTGGTCTGGATGCGCAGGCCCGACGCAGCCCCCGGCCCGGATCGTCGCCCGTCGGTGAATCGAAGAATTGAAGCACCAGGGCTAACTGCTCCGATTCGCCGCCGCGGTTGCCTTCCTGTTCCAGTCGAGAAAAGCAAAGGGCGTCAGAACCCCGTTGACGAAGACCGTGCGCACCCGCAAGACTACGTAGAGAATGAGGCCGAGAGTGGGGTCGAGACCGAGGAACTTGAAGGCAAAGAAGGCCGTGCCCTCGGACACGCCGACCCGCGCCGGCAGGATGGCGATGACGTATTCGGCGACGTTCATGGTGGCGTAGACCAGCGTGGCCTGCGCGAAGCTGTAAGGCAGCCCGACGAACTTGAAGCCCGCGTAGATGCCCCACCACCCCGTCATGCGGGCGATGGCCTGGTAGAGGAAGACTTTCAGGTAGGCGGTGGGGCGTTCCTGCCAGAACTGGCGGACTTCCCGGTCGATGTTACGCGCCAGACCCACCCAGTGGCCGGGGTGACGGCGGATCCCCGGGATGAGCTTCAGGATCTTGAAGAGGCCCTCGGCGGCGCCGTACTGGATGAGCACGCGCAGGACGGCGTAGGGCAGGAACGCGAGCAGGTTCGCCACGCAGACGATGGCGATGGTGGTCGCAGAGGCCTGCCGGCACAGGATCCACGCCAGCACCGCGGTCAGTGCCGAAACCGCCGGCCGCGAGAGCTTGAAGATGTAGTTCCAAATGATGGTGCCGCTGATGGCGGGCTGCGAGCCGAAGTAGCCGCGCATGATTCCGGACTTGAGGATCTCGCCGGACTCCCAGGGCAGGATGAGGTTGAGAGTCGAGCCCGCGCTGTTGAGCATCACCGCGAAAACCAACCGCAGGCGCGGGCCGACGATGGTGCACAGGGCGGCGCCGTCGAGGATGGTCTCCGCAATCGAGAACGAGCAGAGGACCAAGGCACCGGCCCAGCCGACCGAGCGGAGCGCGTTGCCGATGGTCGACCAGCCGATGCGGCCGAGCAGCCAGAAGAGGGCCGCGATGGCCACCGCGACCGACACGAGCTGGATGAGCTTCTTGCCGCTCATGGACTCGGGGCACCTCGATGGCCGTGCGCCTGCAGCAGCGCTTGCTCGAGATAGGGAAGCGCGGCGGGGAGTGAGTCGCAGACGTGATCGGCGAGGGCAAGCCGGCCTGCGGCCGCGAGCGCCCCCTCGACCTCGCGGCCGTAACCGGTGCGCACCAGCACGGTGCGGGCGCCGACGGCGCGCGCCGCCTCCAAATCGCTGACCTTGTCGCCGACGAGCACCGACCCCGGCAGGTCGAGGTCCAGATCCTTGGCCGCCGCCCGCAGCATGCCGGGTCGGGGCTTGCGGCAAGCGCAGTCGGCGTCGGGAAGATGGGGGCAGAAATACCAGGCGTCGAGGTGCGCGCCGGCCAAGGCCAAGAGCCCCTCGATGGCCCGGTTCACCCCATGGTAGGTGTCAGCCCCGTACATGCCGCGCCCAATGCCGGATTGATTGGTGACCACCACGACGGGAATGTTCCGGCGGTTGATGGCGGCGATGGCTTCGGGGACGCCCGCGAGCACGACCAGATCCTTGGGGTCGTGAAGATACTCGCACTCTTCGTTGATCACCCCGTCCCGATCGAGAAACAGGCCCGGTCTCAAGTTGCCCCTTTGAAGACCGAGTATTCGACCCACTGACAGAGGACGTGGCCGATGGTGATATGGGCCTCCTGGATGCGGGGGGTGTCCCGCGAGGGCACCGCGATCACGCAGTCCGCGTAGGGCCCGAGGACCGCGCCATTCTCGCCAGTCAAGGCGATGAGCTTGATCTTGAGCTGGTCCCGCAGACGCGCCGCCGCGACGACGTTCTTCGAGGTGCCGCTGGTGGTGATGGCCACGGCGACGTCGCCCGGCCGCGCGTGCGCGGCGAGCAGGCGCGCGAAAACCTGCTCGTACTGGTAGTCGTTCGAGACCGCGGTGAGGGTCGACGCGTTGGCGTGCAGGGCCAGGGCCGGTAGCGGCGGCCGGTCGAAGGCAAAGCGGCATTCCAGCTCCGCGGCCAGGTGCTGCGCGTCGGCCGCGCTGCCGCCGTTGCCGAAGAAGATGGCCTGGTTGCCGCTGGCGTAGGCCTGCGCCAGCAACTCGGCCGCGGCGCGGATCTGTGGTCTCAGGGTTTCCAGCACCTTCTGCTTGAGCAGGATGCTGGCCGCGATGGAATCGCCCAGGAGCTTGTCGAAGGTCGTCATGACTCGCACCTACCCGAGGATGTTGCTTGCGCCACAAGGAAATCGGTAAAGCTTTGATAGCTTGCCGGTGTTCCAATGTCGAAGAATGCGCCCGTCTGGGGCGACACGGCGATGGCTTGGCCACCCACCAGCAGGGCCGGAAATACATCGCACTCCAGGGACACGGCTCGCCCCGTGGGGATGTGCCCGAGCAGGGCTGGTTCGACCAGATAGACGCCGGCGTTGATGGACCCCGGCCCCGCCGCCGCGTCCTTCTCGCGAAAACGCGCGACCAGGCCGCTGGCGGTGGTTTCCAGACGCCCGTACCGGTCCGCGTCGGCGACCTTGGCCGCAGCCACGGTCAGCAAGGCGCGCGAGCTCTCGTGTGCGTGCACCAGGGCCGCGACGTCGAGATCGAAGTAGGTATCACCGTTGAAGAGGAAGAACCTGCCGTCGCAGAAGCGCTCGGCGAGCTTGACCGCCCCGCCGGTCCCCAAAGGCGCGGGCTCCACCGAAAACTCGAATTCGACCCCGGCCGGCCACGAACCGCGCCGGGCCGCGACGTGCTCCACCACCTGCTCCGAGCGATTGCCCAGCAAGAGCACGAAGCGGCGCAGCCCGCGGGCGGCCAGCTCCTCGACCAGGATGTCGAGAAACGGCCGGCCGGCGATGGGCGCCAGGACCTTGGGGCGGTCGGGCAGCAGACTGGCCAGCCGCGTGCCCAGTCCGCCGGCGAGAATCAGCGCCCGTTCGGGCAAGACCGGCGTGCTCATCGGTCGAAAAGTCCAGCGGCTTCCTCGGCCAGGGTTTCCTCGGTCACCTGCCAGGTTTGCATGCCGCCGAAGTCGAAGACCAGCGGGGTGAGCTGCGCGCCGAGGCTGGTGAGCGCCTCGGCAACCTTGCCCTTCTTGGTGAAGGGCGTGAAAAAGATGAAGAAGCCGCCGCCACCCGCGCCGAGCAGCTTGCCCCCCACCGCCCCATTCTTGCGAGCCACCTCGTAGATCTCGCTCAAGTAGGGA
>PNBO01000311.1 GCA_003136095.1 Myxococcales bacterium | reverse complement strand
TCGCGCTTCTTGTTCGGGATCTCGATGCCGACCACGGCCTTGCCCGGGATGGGCGCGACGATACGAACGGACTGCGCCTCCAGCGCCATGGCCAGGTCGTTTTCGAGCTGGACGATCTTGCCCGTGCGCGTGCCCGGTGCCGGCGCAAACTCGAAGGTAATGATCACCGGCCCCATTTGGATGGCAGTCACCTTGCCCTGCACGCCGTAGTTGGAAAGCGCCTGCTCCAAGCGCTCGGCCAGCCCCCGCAGCGTGGCAGCGTCGGTCTCGCCCCCCTTGGGCGGCTGGTACTCGAGCAACTCGGACGACGGCAGTTGGAATGCGCCGTCGGAGAGCTTGATGTATCCCGGCCCCTCCTCCTCGGGCGCGGATAGCTTCTCGGCGGGTAGAGCGATGGCCGGAACGATCACCGGGCCAGCCTCGGCGGCCGCCTCGGCGTAGGTCTCGCCAGCCTCGGTTGGACCGTCGTCGAGCGCGCTCATGACCGGCGCTATAATGGCGATGGGCGCCTGCTCCGGCTGCGGCTCGGGTTCCTTCGCCTTCTCGGCCTCGGCCATGGCCGCGCACTCGACCGCCGCGACCTCGGCGACCACCGCGGCGACGGCCCGGCGCTCTTCGCTTTCGACCGGCGTCGCGACGACGCCCAGCGACTCAGAGGCGGCCGACGGCGTTTCGTCCAGCGCGATGGTGGGCACGCCCTCGCCCAGCGAGAGCGCCTCATCGGCCGTCGGTTCCTGCTCGACATCGCGCATGGCCGCCGCGTCGGCCGCGTCCAGGCCAGCGTCCGGTCCTTCGGCCGCCTCGTCGAAACTCTCGGCGGTGGCCGGCGCGGATTCCTCAGGCGCGCAGTCCTCGGCGGCCACCTCGGCCTCCGACTTGTCCGGGAACATGGCCACCACCACGCGGCTGAGCCCGCGGAGCGTGGCGGCGGCGCCACGGTAGCCAAGCCGAGCCGACCACCAGAGGCCACGGCCGAGGTGATGGCTGGCCCAGGCGAGGGAAGCGATGACCTCGGCCACCCGGATGTCAGTCAGTAGAATGATGGCGGCGCACAGCAACGTGGTCGCCGCCAGCGCCGCGCCCACGGGCCCGATGAAGCTGGCTGCGGTCTGGCCGACGTACTGCCCGAGCAGACCACCCGGCCCGCGCAGCAGCACCTGTCCATCAGCGAATGGCAGGTGACAGAGGACCGCAACCGAGGAAACCAGCGAAAGAAACCCGATCGGTTCGAGAAGACCGTCGATGATCGGCTTGCCGCGACAAAGACGCACCGAGACCACGAGACACGCGCCGATAAACAGATATGACGCGATGCCCGAAATGGCGTAGATTCCAGCCGCAGCAGCAGCGCCTCCCGGCCCCATGATGCGGGTGTTGCCGGACTGCATCGAAACGAGCGAAACCAGCGAGAAAAGGGCGATTCCGAGCAACCCGATCCCGAGGATTTCCCGGCTGCGTCCGCTTGCTTCTGCCTTGCTCTTGGATGTGGCCATGTTGTTCCCGGTGTGTGTGCGAGTATGTACTTCTCTTACTACCTATACCTACATCACCACCGTAGCCCCTGGCCGAAGGCCGTCAACTTTTTTGCCCCCGCGTTTTCCGCTGAAGATCTGGGGGGAAGAGTCCACCGACCCTAGATAGATAGCCTTTGGATTCCGCGCGACGATGCATGGAAAGGAGGCCACGCATGATGAACAACACCATCGCTCTGGCTTTGTCCGGACTTATGCTGGCCCTGGTTCCGAGCTGTGGGGGCGGCAACGACAACAACGCCAAGACCTGCCCCGACGATGGTATCTATGACTTGGGATGTGTTGGTGATGGACGAGCGCCCTCCACGAGCACGCCGGGCGAATCCCCGACAACGAGCTGCGCGAAGGATT
Source organism: Myxococcales bacterium (assembly GCA_003136095.1). Taxonomy (GTDB): domain Bacteria; phylum Myxococcota_A; class Polyangia; order Fen-1088; family Fen-1088; genus Fen-1118. The sequence goes on along the minus strand of PNBO01000311.1, from coordinate 11,789 downwards.
CGTATACCTACTTCAGGGTGCAGATGCAGGCGACGGCTCCAACAAATGAAATCGCCACCTGCACCCTCGCGATCAACGACTCGTCGGGGAACTTCGTCCAGCAGTACACCTTGCCGAGCGGACAGAACGGCAGTGGTTTGTCCTACGGGTGCGCGCCTGACCAGACGAGAACGCTGATCGGCATACTCAGCTACAGCAGCTGTTGTGCTGCGGACAAATCACTGACGTTCACTTTCATGGCGTATTCCGCAGGCGGCACCCCGCTGCCGGAGGCCGATGCCGGCGGCGCGTGCACGAAGTCGCTCCCCCAAGAAGTTCAGATTGGCTTGTATGCGACCTCATACCCATGAATGGTTCTCTCGCCTATGGAATGAGCGAACGACCGCAACCGGCCTGCCAACTCCGTCGCGGTGGCGCGGCGGGCCGTCTGACTGCTGCTTGAGTTTGGCGATCGCGTTGGCGTCGGCGGGCTTCGCTCGCCGACGCCTTGGCGCGGGAGGGTTCGGGAACTCCTCCCAGGGTTCCCGAAACAATCGAGAAAAGTTGGGAATCTGCCGAATGAGATAGGATGGAGGTACGACGTCTCGATGACGCCTCTGTCCGCAGTCCTTGCCCTGTTGCTTTCCGGCGCGGTCGCCAGCCCGGCCCGGCCTTGCGTGCCTTCCAGGCCGGATGCGCGTGTGCACGTTTCGTTCCTGGCCGACAGCGACCTGGCGTCGCTGACGAAGTGGGCGAAGGAAGCGACTTGCGTCGAGTACACCTTCGAGTCCGGGCTGGCGGGGCGCCGGTTGGCTCAGGGGGTGATCCTGACCGTCACGGGCCGTGACGCGGGCGCCATCTTCGACATCCTGCTCCACACCATGAACCTGCGCTCGTACGGCCGCGGGGCCAAACGCAGCATCGTCGCGGCCGGCCCCGAGACCGCGCAGTCCAAGGCGGCCCACGAAAAAGAAAAAGGCGACGTCGAGCGCGAGAAAGTGCTGGCCAACATCGACGCCGAGATCAAGCGCAAGGACGACAGCCACTACACCATCACTCGCAGGGGCGCGGACGCAGTCATGGCCAGCTTGCCCAGCATCGCTCGCACGATGCGCATTACCCCCGAGGCCAAGGGGGGCAAGCCGATCGGCTTCCGTCTGGTCTCGCTCAAGCCGGGGGCGATCCTGACCCACATCGGGTTCCAGAACGGCGACGTCGTTCAGTCGCTCAACGACAATGACCTCACCTCGCCCGACAAAGCGCTCGAGTCCTACACGAAATTCCGCACGACCGGTGTCATGCACGCGGGCTTCCTGCGCGCGAACAAGCCCCTCGCGGTCGAAATCAAGATCGAGTAGCTACGCGGTCGGAGGATTCCTCGCTCCTCCGCCAACCGGGGGCAGCGGGAACGAGATCGAGAACTTGGTTCCTTGCCCGGGGTGGCTGTCGACGTCGATGTGGCCGCCGTGGCGCTCGATGATACCGTGGACGATGGACAGCCCGAGGCCCGAGCCTTCGCCCACGTCCTTGGTGGTGAAGAAGGGATCGAAGATACGCGGCAGGACGTCCTGGGGAATGCCCGCGCCGTCGTCGGCGATGGTGAGCAGGACGCGATCGTCTTGGTTGCGCGCGGCGAGGCTGATGGTTCCGCCCTTCTCGCCGATGGCCTGCGCGGCGTTGGTGAGCAGATTCATCAGCACCTGATCAATCTGGCCCGGGAATCCCATGATGCGCACGCCGGGCTCGACGTCCTTGGCCACCTTCACGTTGCGCAACCGGTGCTGGAGCAAGCCCAGGGTGTCGTCCACGCTGCGGGCCAGGTTGACCTCGCGCTGGACCGAATCGTCGCCGCGGGCATAGCCGTGCAGGGCCTGCACGATGGCCTTGGTGCGCGAGGCGCCGCGCTGGACCACGGCCAGGATCTCCTCGGCTTCCTTGGCCAGGGTGGCGGGGGCATCGCCCTCGCCCGCCGCGATCTTCTTCACCAGGTCGTCGAGCGGGCCGAGCGAGTTGATGACCGCGTTGACCGGGTTGTTGATCTCGTGCGCGATCCCGGCCACCAGGCGGCCCATCGAAGCCAGCTTCTCGCTGCGCACCAGGTTGTCCTGGGCGCGCCGCAGTTTCTCCAGTGCCTCGTGCAACTCGGCGTTGCGCTGTTCCAGCGCCTCGGTGCGCCGACGGACCTCGCGTTCCAAGTCGACGTTGATGGATTCCGTCGAACGCAGGCGATCGCGCAGCGAGCGCCGCATCTCCTCGAACATCACGGCCAGGCGGCCGATCTCGTCGGCCTCCCCCCACGGCGGCACCGGGCGGGCGAGCTGCCCCTTCGCCATCTCGCCCGAGCGCTCCTCGAGCGCGCGCAAGGGCGACACGACGTCGCGCACCAGCAGCATCACGACGCCGAAGATGGCCGCCATGGCCACGGCCAGCGAGGCGCGCCCCCACATGGCGTGCGCGTGCACGAAGAGCCACACGAAGGCGCACGCCGCGACCAGCACGGCGGCGAGCGACCCACCCAGCTTCGTGCGCAGGCCGAGCGGCGCGCGCACCTGGTCCAGCGGCAGGGCGTGGCGCGAGCCCAGATGCCGGATGAGCGGCCGCAGCACCTGCTGGGCGAGGAGGGTCTGATAGAGCGTCGCCAGCAGGGACACGAGCAGCACGATGAGCAAGAGCCGGCCCGCCATGGCCAGACCGATGCGCCCACCGGAACCGAGGTGGACCACCGCCGCGACGCCAGCGGCCACGAACGTCACCGCCTGCACCACGCCGAGCGCGTAGGGTGTGCGTTGCGCGGCCACGAACGCGTCCACCGCCTTCGGGTCGTCACGGCCGGGACCCTTGCCGCCTTTCGTCCGCAAGGCCGCGTCGAAGTACTCCTCGATGGGAGCGGTGCGCGCCAGCGCCAGACGCCACCAGAGGTAGCCGCCCACGATCAGGACCGGCCACAGGGCGTACATGCCCGAGGTGAGAAGCTCGCCCGTGGCCTTACCGAGCGTGGACGCGAAGAAGGCGAGCGCCGTCTGCCACAACCCGAGCAGCGCAACCCCGACGGCGAGCAGCGCGCCCCGATAGCGGTCCGCGAACACGCGGATGCCCTGCAGGTTGGGCATGAGGATGGCCCGCGTGGGTGCCAGAATGATCTCGAGGGCCAGGGTGCGAATGGCCGCCAGGCCTGCCGAGGTGACGAGCACGAGTTGGATGAGCGCGGCGGCCGACAGAGGATCGCGCTCCCGCCCTAGCACGGCGTGCACCGGCAACGCCGACGCGACCAAGACCCACGCCAGCAGGTGGATCACGGCCACTTCGCGCGGGGCCCGCGCCAGCCCGAGGCGGGCAACCTCGGTCTCCGCCGGCTTGGGCTTGCCGCCTTCGCGCACCTCCGCTACGACCTCGAGAACCGGGCGCACCAGGGAGGACATGCGGAGCGCCGCTGCGGCCCACACCGCCAGGGTCAAGGGCAGCGCCACCCGCAACCACAGACTGTCCCACGGCGAAGCCCCCATCCACGAAACCAGCGGCAGGCCGCAGCACACGAGCTCGGCCGTGTCGAGGATGAGGCCAGCGGCCAGGAGCCGACGACCGAACCTCGGCAAGCTTGCGCCTGGAGCCCCCTGTGACATGGTTGCCATTGTAGCGGAGAAGCTGGACAAAGCGCCGACAAGCAAGCAGTTTACTGACAAGAAACCCCGCGAGGGCCTTTCGGCCCCCGCGAGCAAAGCCGATGCAATGACCTGGGAAACAATTCGCAATCTGATCCACGACGAGTGGGCCATTCTTTCGCTTCTGCTTTTGTGGTCGGTCGCCGGCGTGGCGGTCATCTGCGAGCGCATCTACTCCCTCTGGAGGGTGCTGCCCAAGTCGGAAACCTTCAAGAACCGGGTGGTCGAAGCCGTGGAGAAAGGCGACCTGGCCAAGGCCGCCGCGCTCTGCGAGACCGCGAACGATCCCTTGGGCGAGGTCTTCGGCCGCGGCCTGCGCATCTACGCCAAGACCCCGCAGAAGACGACGGAGGCGGTGAACTCCCAGCGCACGGTCGCGGTGGCCGGATTCAAGCGCTATCTGTGGGCCCTCGGCACCGTGGGGTCGTCGGCGCCCTTCGTCGGCCTCTTCGGCACCGTGGTCGGCATTCTCAAGGCCTTCCAGTCGATGTCCCAGGCGGGCACCGGTGGTTTCAAGGTTGTCTCACAAGGCATCGCGGCGGCCCTCGTCGCCACGGCGGCGGGCCTTCTGGTCGCCATCTACGCCATCATCGCCTACAACTACTTCGTCGCGAAGGTCGGCGCCATCGGCGTGCAGTACAAGGTCTTCTGCGAGGAGTTCCTCTTCGCGCTCGGGGATCTGGCGAAAGCTCAGGGGGCGCCCGCAAGCGCGCCGCAAGCTCAGCCGGCCGACAAGGCACCTCCTTCGTAGGTGAGCGAACGCCATGGGGATGAACGTCCAGATCGACGACACCAACCCGGACGCTAGTGAGGCCGAGGGCGGCGAAGCCATCATCGCCGAGATCAACATCACGCCGCTCACCGATGTGTTTCTCGTCCTGCTCATCATCTTCATGGTGACGTCGACCGCGATCGTCGAATCCGAGGTGGCCTCGCGCTCCGGCGTCAAGGTGGCCCTGCCCAAGTCCAACGCCGCGGGCGCCGTGACCAAGCGGCGCACCGACCCGGTGCTCACCGTAACCAAGAACAACGAGCTGTACATTTTCAATCGCCGGATCGAACCCGCCCACCTGGAGGAAGAGATCCGCAAAGCCCTCGCCGAGGTCGATTCCGAAACCCTTCTCCTGCGCGGCGACAAGAGCGTCTTTCTCGGCGCCGCGGTCGATTTGATGGCTGTGGCGAAGAAGGCTGGCGCCAAGAACATCGCAATTCTTACGCAAACCGACCAGAAGCCGTGAGGCACTTCGCTACATGCTCGCCGCTCCGACGGCAAAACCGCCCCATGCAGGCCCGGCACCTCTGTTGACGAGCGCACCGCAACCACCTAATATTGCTGCCTTCGTAGGCCAATTCTCCCGTGGCATATCGGCTGCAAGGAGATGAGGCGAAAACGGGCCCAAAGGCCCGCCAGAACCGAAAACAAGGAGACCCCAATGAAGCTGACCCGCGTTATCCTCCTCGCCCTCGCTTTCGCCATTCCGTTCGCTAGCACCCAGCTGGCCTCGGCGGCGGACGAAGCCCCCGCTGGCGACACCGAGAAGCCGGCCAAGAAGAAGGGCAAGAAGGCCAAGAAGGGCGCCGAGAAGAAGGAAGGCGAAGAAACCGCCAAGTAGCTCGTTTCGACCCCTGAAGCGCAAGGGCCGTCAGGGTTCTCCTGGTGGTCTCGGCTCTTCCAGAAGAGCCCCCGGGATGTCTGTTCCGGGGGCTCTTGTTGTTTCGTCGGGCAGCCAATGGATTGCACCCTAGGTACATCCTTTCTTCAGTCGCGCGATAGGATGGCGGCATGACCATACGGTCGAAAGTGTGGCTTCTGGTCGCCGCCACCGCGGCGGTGACCGCCGGCGCCACGCTGTGGGTGCGCATCTACGCCATGCGCACCGAGCTGACCCGGCAGGCGCAATCCTCGGCCGACGAGATCGCCGACGACATCAAGCAGAACCTGGAGCGTTTCGAACCCGAGGCCGAGGAACGCGACTACGCCATCGCCCTGTCGAGCTACATCAATCGCCACCCACGCATCCAGCGGCTGCAACTCGTGGTCGAGCACGACACCCCCGGCTCGCCGCCCAGCTCTCCGTCGGTGCGCATCGTCGCCCCCCGGGGCGAATCGCTGGAGATCACGCGCCTGCCCTCCCTGCCCCGCGAGCCCATCGTGTACACCCGCAAGGCCACCGAGGGCGACGTGTACATTTTGCAGCGTTTCGTGGATCTCAAGGGGCCCTGGCAGGCCACCTTGCTCATGCACTGGAGCCTGAGCCCGGTCCAGTCGCTCATCCGCGTGACCGAGCGCTGGTCGCTCATCCTGGGCATTGCGCACCTTGTGCTTCTGGTGCTGCTCATCGGCTTCCTCATCAACCGCATCGTACTGCGTCGGCTGGACAAGCTCGCCACCGCCATGCGCGACGTCGAGGGCGGCAATCTCGACCGCCGGGTCGTCGTCGGCGCGACCGACGAGGTGGGGCGGCTATCGCAAGGGTTCAACCAGATGCTCGATCAGCTTTCGAATGCGAATCGCGAGATCCGCGAATTCAACCTGCGTCTCGCCCACGAGATCGAGCTCGCGACCCAAGATCTTTCGCGCAAGAATCTGGCCTTGGGCCAGCTCAACCGCCTGCTCAACGATCTGCGGCGAGACAATGCCTCGAAAGTCCGCCTCGCGACCCTTGGCCAGCTCGCGGCCCAGCTCGCGCATGAGATCGGAACGCCGCTTTCCTCGGTCTCCGGCCATCTGCAGCTCGCCCTGCTTCAGCACGATCTGCCGCCCGCGCTGTGTGAGCGCCTGGAGGTGGCCTCGCGCGAGATCGGCCGCATCGGCCGCATCGTGCGCGACTACCTGGATTCGACCCGAGCGCTCGAGCCCGAGCACAAGCTCACCTCGCTCGCCAAGCTCCTGGAGGAAGCCGTCGAGGTGACCGGCGGCGTGGAACAGAGCGACAAAAGCACCGTGACCATCGACATCATCGACGAGCCGGCCAACTTCGTCACCGATCCCGGCCTGCTCCGTCAAATCGTCATCAACCTACTGTCCAACGCCTTCGACGCCATCGCGAGCGATGGCCGCGTAACGGTTTCGGCCAGCGTGAAGAACGGCATGGTCGCCATCGCGGTCAGCGACACGGGCGCCGGCATCTCGCCCGACGATCTGCGCAGCATTTTCGAGCCCTTCTACACCACCAAGGGACGCGGCAAGGGCACCGGCCTGGGCCTGGCCATCTGCCGCGAGCTCGCGAAGGCGCTGGGCGGCTCCATCGAGGTGGAGAGCGTGCCCGGCAAGGGTTCGACCTTCACCGTCCACTTGCCCCTGCACGGCGGTGGCGAGGGTGAGTCCGGCGCGCCGAAATTGGAGTCCGGTACCCACAAGATCGCGACGGGAGGAGCTGCATGACCCGCATGTTGGTAGTCGAGGACGACGCCGTGGCGCGTGACCTCTTGTGCGAAATTCTGCGCGGCGACGGCTTCGATGTCGAGGCAGTGGACGACGGCGCGCCGGCGGTCGAGCGCGCCGGCGACGGGCGCTACGATCTGGTGATGTCGGACGTGCGCATGGAACGCGTGGGCGGACTGGAGGTGTTGCGCGCTTTCACGGAGAAGTCGCCGGGCACGCCCGTCATCCTCATCACCGCCTTCGGCGACGTGACCGGCGCCATGGAGGCCATCGGCCACGGCGCCTACGACTACGTGTCGAAGCCCTTCAATGTAGAAGAGCTCCGCCTGACCGTGGCGCGCGCCCTGGAACGCCGGCGGCTTTCCGCCGAGGCCGGCGCGGCCCCGCCCGGTGGCGGCAAGGGCAACCAGGTCGCGGAGATCGAGGGCAAGAGCCAGCCCATGCTCGATGTGTACAAGCTGGTCGCGCGCGTGGCCCCGTCGACCGCGACGGTCCTGGTGGTGGGCGAGTCGGGCACCGGCAAGGAACTGGTGGCGCGCGCCATTCACAATCGCTCGCCCCGCGCCACCAAACCCTTCGTACCCGTGAACTGCACCGCCCTGTCGGAGTCGCTGCTGGAATCGGAGCTCTTCGGCCATGCGCGCGGTGCCTTCACGGGCGCGGTCGCGGCCAAGCGCGGTCTCTTCGAGACCGCCAACGGCGGCACGTTGTTCCTCGACGAAATCGGCGACATGGGGCCGAAGATGCAGGCGCAGATCCTGCGCGTGCTGCAAGACGGGGAAATGCGCCCGGTCGGTGGCACCGAGGCCATCCGGGTCGACGTCCGCCTGGTCTGCGCCACCAATCGCGACCTGGACGCCGAGGTCAAGTCCGGCCGCTTCCGCGAGGATCTCTATTTCCGCATCAACGTGGTGACGGTGCGCATGCCGCCCTTGCGCGACCGGGCCGGCGATATCCCCATCTTGGTGCGGCACTTCATCGCCAAGATCGCGAGACGCGAGGGCCGCGCGGAAGCCAGCGTATCGCCGGAAGCCCTCGCCATGCTCGGCCGCCACGCCTGGCCCGGCAACGTGCGCGAGCTCGAGAATGCCATCGAGCGGGCCGTCGCCATCGCCAAGGGCAATGTCGTGTTGCCCTCGGACCTGCCCGCCGAGGTCTACGGTGGCTCGCCGGTCGCGCCCGCCAGCCTCATCGACGATCGGCCCACGCTGGGCGAGCTGGAGAAGCGCTACATCGCCCTGGTCCTCGCGGAGTGCGGCGGCAACAAGAAGCGGGCAGCGGAAAAGCTCGGCATCGATCGCCGCACCCTCTACCGCGCCATCGAGCGCTCGGGTGATGCCTCCGACGGCGACGACGAGAGCGACAGCTAGCGTTCGCCATGCTTGGCGCCGGTTCCGCCTGGCTTCGCTCGCGCCGGCNNCTGCTCATCCACCGGCACTTCTTCCACGACGACGCCTACGTGTCCCTCCGCTACGCCGAACGCTGGCTCGCCGGCAAGGGCCTGACCTGGAACGACGGCGAGCGCGTCGAAGGGTTTTCCAGCCCCGCCTGGCTGGCGCAACTCGCGCTGCTCGCCCGCCTGGGCGTCGACTTGCCGCTGGCCGCACGCGGACTGGGACTCGCCTACGCACTCGCCATCCTCGTGCTCTGGCACCGCGCCCGGGTTGAGCCCGCGGGTCTGCTGGCCTTGGTCACGGTTCCGGGCTTCGCGATGTGGACCTGGGGCGGCCTGGAAACCATCTCGGCCGGGTTCTGGATGCTCCTGGCGATGGTCCTCCTGTGGCGTAGGCGGGAGAGGCCTTGGGCGCTAAGTTCCAAGCTCCTTGCCGCATTGTCGCTCACCTTCGTCGCGCTCGGCCGGCCGGAAGGCATCGTGGTCGCCTTGGCCGTGCTCGGCGGGGCCTGGCCCGATCGGCGCTCGCCACGGTTGGCGATGGCGGCCGGGCTCGGCGTGGTCTTCGCCGGCTACGAGGCCTTCCGGCTGCTTTACTTCGGCGACTTCATCGCCAATGCCGCGCGGGCCAAGACGCTCGGCTTGCCCATCGGCGCCCGCCTCGAGGATGCCGCCATCTACCTGGTCAAGACCGCGCCGCAGTGGCTGGGCGCGGTTCTCGTCGCTGCGTGGTTGTTTGCCACGTCACCGCTGCGCCGGCGTGCCGCCTGGATGCTCTTGCCCCTGCTTCCGCTCCTCGCCGTCGTGTTTGCCGGCGGCGGCGACCACATGCCCGGCGCGCGCTTGCTGCTCGCGCCGGTAGCCGCCCTGTGCCTGGCCGCCTCGCTCGCGCCGCCCTCGCCGCGCCGCGCGGCAAGGCGAATCACCCTCTGGCTCGCGGCTCTGGCCGCGCTCTGGCAGCTGCAGCTCACTTGGCGGCATCCCGCCGCGCTCAATCCCGCCGCCGCGGTCGGCGAGAGCGTGGGGCGCGGGCTCGCGGCCCGGTTCGCGCCCGGCACGGTGGTCGCGTCCGCGACCGCGGGTTCCCTGCCCTACTTCGCGCCCGCGCTTTCGTTCATCGACACCCTCGGGCTTAACGACCGGCATATCGCGCGGGAAACGCCGGCGACGCTGCCCCGCGCGCTCGCCGACACGGACAATTGGGTCGGGGTGCCAGGCCACAGCCGGGGCGACGGCGCCTACGTGCTGGCGCGCCGGCCGGACATCGTCATTCTCGGCGGCGCCAACGGCGATCTCGCCCCCTGGTTTCTCGGCGACTATCAACTCCTCTTGGCCAAAGGCTTCCAGATGTCGTACGCGCCATGGCGTCTTCTCGTCGAGGTTCCGCCGAGCGCGCGGCCGTGGGTGGAAGACGAGCTCGACGCCGCCTCTGGACGGTTGCGCGTGACACTCTACGTGCGGCGCGATTCCCCTGCCTGGGCCGTGGTCGCGGCCCAGGCCACGCCCCTACCTCCGCCGTGGTCGCAACCGTGATTCGTCAAATCAGCGCCAGGAACGCGCGGGCCGCGTGCGAAAGCGTCCGGCCGGCGGGATGCACGAGGCGAATCTTGCGCTCCGCCATCAGCCCCTTGACCTGGATCTCGCGCAGGGTGCCCTGGGCGATCTCTTCCTCCACGCACATGCGGGGCAGAAACGAGACGCCCTCGTTGCGCTGGACCATCTTGCGGATGGCCTCGACGGTGGGCATCTCGAGATCCCGGTTGAGCGGCACCTTGAGGCGCTCGAACTCGCGCACCACGACTTCCTTGTACGGCGAGACCACGATGTGACCGATGAAGGTTTCCATGCCCAGATCGGTGATGGAAACCGAGCGGCGGCGGGCCAGGCGATGCCGGGGCGAAACCACGCACGCCAGGTGGTCGGTATAGATGATGCGCGAGGTGAGCCGGCTGTCGTTGGGATCGTAGCTCACCACCCCAAGCTCGAGGTCGCCTTCCAGAATCTCCGTCGGGATCTTGCTCGACTGGCAGCGGCGGACCTGCACCTTCACGCGCGGATAGCGCCGCCGGTAGCGGCTGATGAGCGGCAGCAGATAGAGCGTCGCCGACTCGTTGGCGCCGATGAGCAGGCGACCGGTGGCCTTGTCGCGCAACTCGGCCAGCGCCTGCAAGAGCTCGGCGCGCAGGTTTTCGAAGCGCCGGGCGTGATCGAGGACGACCTGGCCGGCGTCGGTGAGGCGGAGCTGGCGGCCACTGCGATCGATGAGTGGCTCGCCCAGCGCCTGCTCCAGGCGCTGCACGGCGAGCGAGACGGCGGGCTGGGTGCGCAGGAGCTTGACCGCCGCCCGCGAGAAGCTTTTCTCGGTGGCCACGGTGCGGAACACGGCGAGAGTGGGAAGATCCATGGCGAGTCTCCTCGGGAGGTATAAGTCCAGCTTATAGCATAATCAGCACTAATACCAACTGCATTAAGAATAAATTCGCCAAATCCTCCCCGCTGGGCTAGTTTGCCTCCATAGCGAAAGGAGATCGACCAGCATGAGTAACCGCGTTCACATCTTCGACACCACCCTGCGCGACGGCGAGCAGTCGTGCGGATGCAGCATGAACGTTCCCGAGAAGATGCGGCTGGCGCGCAAGCTCGTCGAGCTCAATGTCGACGTGATGGAGGCGGGCTTCCCCATGGCCTCCGAGGGCGACTTCCAGGCGGTGGACGCCATCGGCCGCGAGTACGCCCAGGTGACGGTGGCCGCCCTCGCGCGCTGCCACCCCGGCGACATCGAGCGCGCGGCCAAGGCCCTCGAGAAGGCCAAGCGCCCGCGCATTCACACCTTCCTCGCCACCAGCCCGATCCACTTGCAGCACAAGCTGAAGAAGACCGAGGAGCAGGCCCTGGAGATCGCCGTCCACTCGGTGGAGCTGGCGCGCCGCTTCGTCGACGAGGTCGAGTTCTCGGCCGAGGACGCCACCCGCACCGCGCCCGATGTCCTGGTCAAGTTCGCGCGCGCCGTGGTCGAGGCGGGCGCCCGCATCGTCAACCTGCCCGACACCGTCGGCTACTCGATTCCCGCCGAATATGGCTACCTGGTCGGCACCGTGGTGCGCGCCCTGGAAGGCAAGGCCGAGGTCAGCGTCCACTGCCACAACGACCTCGGCCTCTCGGTCGCCAACTCCATCGCCGCCGTGCAGGCCGGCGTGCGCCAGGTCGAATGCACCATCAACGGCATCGGNNGCGCCGGCAACTGCTCGCTCGAGGAGCTGGTGATGGCCCTCAAGGTACGCAACGACATCCTGCCCTTCGTCACCGGCATCAAGACCGAAGAGCTCTTCCCGGCCAGCCAACTTCTGACCGAGATCATCGGCGTCGGGGTCCA
>PNBO01000132.1 GCA_003136095.1 Myxococcales bacterium | reverse complement strand
GAGCGCGAGCAGCTTGCCTCCACGGCTATCGGCGACGGCATCGCCATTCCGCACGGCAAGCTCGATAGCATCGATCGCCTGGTCGGCGCCCTGGGCCGCTCGGTGACCGGGCTGGCCTTCGACTCCATCGACGGCAAGCCCACCCACCTCGTCTTCATGCTGGTGGCCCCGGCCAACTCGGCCGGTATCCACCTCAAGGCGCTGGCCCGCCTGTCCCGTCTGTTTCGCGACGCCGCTTTCCGACAACGGCTGCTCGAAGCCCCGGATGGCGATAGTATGTATCGCACCATCGCGGAGGAGGACGCCAAGTATTGAGTGACAACGACAGCCTGGCGACGAAGCTGACGGTTCGTTCCCTGTTGAGCGAAGCCGCGGGCCTGAGGCTCGTCCTGTTGGCCGGCGAGTCGGGCCTTGGCCGGCGGGTGACCTTCCACCGCGTGCAGAAGCCCGGCCTGGCCCTGGCCGGTTTCGTGCGCCAGGTGCAGCCTGAGCGCGTGCAGATCCTGGGCGCCACCGAGCTCGCCTACCTGGCCAGCCTGCCCGTCGAGGAAGCGCGCCACGGCATCGAGACCTTCATGGCGCTCGAACCGGCGTGCATCGTGGTGACCAAAGGCCTCGATGTCCCGGCCGAGTTGTTCGAGGCCGCGGATCGCCTGGGGGTGCCGCTCCTGCGCACTCCCATGCGTTCGTCGATGGCCATCCAGGCCATTCAGACCTACATCGAACACGAGCTCGCCCCGACCGCGAGCATCCACGGCGTGCTCATGGACGTGCTGGGCGTGGGCATCCTGCTGCTCGGCAAGAGCGGGATCGGCAAGTCCGAGGCGGCACTCGAGCTGGTCATGCGCGGGCACCGCATGGTCGCCGACGATCTGGTCGAGGTCCGGCGCAGCGCGCACGACATGTTGGTGGGCTGGTCGGCCGAGCTCATCAAGCACCACATGGAAGTCCGTGGCGTCGGCATCATCAACATCAAGGATATGTTCGGCGTGGCCTCGGTGCGCGACGAGAAACGCATCGAGCTGGTGATGGAGCTGGTGCGCTGGGAGGAATCCGAGGCCGCGGACCGCGTCGGTCTCGACGACCAGACGCACACCATTCTGGAAGTGCCGGTCCCCTTGCTGCGCATTCCCGTCAGCCCCGGCCGCAACGTCAGCTCGTTGGTCGAGGTGGCCGCGCGCAACCGGCTGCTGCAGGTGCGCGGTCACCATGCCGCCCGCGAGTTCCAGGAGCGCCTGGATCAGGCGCTGGCCGAGGCGCGGCAGCGCCGCTTCCGCGGCGATGTGGAGTAGCCGTGAAGCTGGTTGTCATCACCGGTGTCTCCGGCGCGGGCAAGACGACGGTCAAAAGCGCACTCGAGGATCTGGGCTTCTACTGCGTCGACAACTTGCCCATGGCGCTCTTGCCCCGGTTCATCGAGCTGCTCGCCGGGCGCGAGGAAGTGATGCGGGCCGGGCTGGTGGTGGATGCGCGCAGTGGCGACTTCTTGACCGACACCTCGCGCGTGCTCGGCGACCTCCGCCTGGCCGGGCACTCCATCGACGTGCTCTTTCTCGACGCCCCGGACGAGGTCCTGCTCCGGCGCTTTTCCGAAACGCGGAGGCCCCATCCGCTGCACGGCAAGGATATCCGCGCCGACATCGAGGTCGAGCGGACGCGGCTTGCCGCCCTGCGCGCGGAAGCCACGGCGGTCATCGACACCGCCGAGCTCAACGTGCATGGCCTGCGCTCCATCGTTCTCGGGCGCTACGGCCGCGCCGAGGGCAATCTGGCCGTGACCGTGATGTCCTTCGGATTCAAGTACGGCCTGCCCACCGAGGCCGACATCGTGCTCGACGTGCGCTTTCTGCCGAACCCGTTTTTCGTCAGCACGCTGTCGGCCCTCTCGGGAGAGGCCGAGCCGGTGAGAAACTACGTCATGGAGAGCCAGGAGACGCAGCTCTTCCTGGAGAAGGCCGAGGAATTGCTCACCCTGTGCGTGGCTGCCTTCGAGCGCGAGGGCAAGACCTACGCCACCATCGCCATCGGTTGCACCGGCGGCCGGCATCGCTCGGTGGTCATCGCCAACGAGCTGGGCAGCCGGCTGCGCGCCTTCCAGGTCGAGGTCAAGCATCGCGACGTCGGGCGCGGCCGGTCGCTGACGGATGCCGAGGTGCAGAAGTGAAGCCGGAGCCGCAAACAACCTCGCTATCTCAGCTGAAAGTTGTAAGCTTCCTGATGGATCCATCAGCGAGACAAGAGGACTGATTCACGATGTCTTCGCCGGCAAACAGGACTATCGAGCCCATGGTGGGCATCGTCGTGGTGTCGCACGAGCAGGTCGCCTTCTCGCTCATCGAGGCTGCGCGCCGCGTCGTTGGCATGATCCCCAACATCGCCGCCGCATGCACTTCCGCGGGCGAGGACAGCGCTTCGATTCTGCACAAGGTCGCCCAGGCCTGTAGCCAGGTGGACGACGGCGCGGGTGTGGTGCTGCTGGTGGACGTCTACGGTTCGACGCCGTTCAACGTCGCCATGACCATGGCGGACGGCACGCGTGCCGCCGAGGTGGTGTGCGGCGTGAACCTTCCCATGCTGCTCAAGGTGGCCACGCTCGATCGGTGCAAGCTCTCGCCCGCAGTCCTGGCCTGCGAGGTGCAGGAATGCGGCCGCCGTTCCATCCGCATCGGCTCCGATCTGACCGGCAAGGTCACGGTGGGAGGTAAGATCTGACGTGGCGGATCCGGCGCTGGAGGTCGCCCGCCAAGAAAGGAAGATACGCAACCGCGCCGGCATGCATGCGAGAGCGGCGGTGAAGTTCGTCCAGCTTGCTGCGCATTTCCAATCGGAGATCAGGGTCGTCAAGGACGGGGCGAGTGTCAACGGCAAGAGCATCATGGGCCTGCTCACCCTGGTGGCGGCGTGCGGGCTCCACATCACCATCGAGGCCGAGGGTCCGGACGCGGAGGAAGCGGTGACCGCGCT
>PNBO01000140.1 GCA_003136095.1 Myxococcales bacterium | reverse complement strand
CCGGCTTGTCGCCCGACGCCCGAAGGAGAATTCCAACCAGTTAGTGCCAGGCGGCGCCGCGTTCGTAGCTCGGCTCGTGCGGGGCCCAGTGTCCCGTCGGTGACGACGGCGATGCGGGCGCCGTAGAGGTGGCCGGCACCGCCGCCACCCGCGAGGGCAGCCGCGGCGAGCGCTGTCGGTCGAGGTGCGAGGCAACACGGGCGAGGAGCCTGTTGTCTCACCTGAACAAAGAAGTAGTTATTTTGTATATTGAATAGAAACCATTGAATGGCTTATGGTGACTAGCGTATCGTGGATAGAAGACAAAAGTCAGCCGCCAGCGAAAGCGCCGCCGCGAGAAGCGGCGTTGGCGGGCTTCTCCTCGAGGAGGAGCTGGGCGAGATCGAGCGCCATTCGCCCAGCGGTCTGACCTCACGTCAGATCGTCGACGTCTTCTCCTCGCGCGGTCTGCGTTTCTCCGAAGCGACCTTGCGCAAGTACGTGCAGCTCGGGCTTCTGCCCCGTTCCGTGCGTGTCGGGCGCAAGGGCAAGCACAGCGGCTCGTGTGGGATCTATCCCGCCGACATCGTGCGCCGAGTGAATCAGGTGCGCGCCATGATGGCCGCGGATCTGACCATCGAGGAGATCCAGCGCTCCTTCGCCCGCTTCAAGGAGGAAATCGAGCGGGTCGAAAAGGGCGTGCGCGAGCTCATCGCCGGATTCGAGCGCGAGGCCAAGGGGCCGGCNNTGATCCGGCGAATCACGGGGGTCGAAGCAAGTCTGTCTGCTCGCGCCGGTGCGTCGGCGGCGGGCACCGCCGTCGGGAGCGGCAGCGAACTTTACTGACGCGGGCCCCGACCTGCGTCCGAGGAAAAGACCATGGCCGAAGAGAGAGCTGAAAGCCAGATCGAGGCCGAGATGTTCGCGGATGAACCGGACGAGGCGCCGCAGCCAGAGGTGGCCAAGATTCGACTCAAGGTCCGTCCGTCGCGGGACGGCCGCGTGCGTTCCAAGACCATCGCGCCCAAGCGACTCACCCGTGAGGAGAAACGCGAGGCCCTCATCCTGCACTATCCCGAGGGAATTGATCGCCCGAGGCAACGGGGCGATTGCCAGTCCATGGAGCGGCCTTGCCCGTTCGTGAGCTGCGAGCATCACCTCTACCTCGACGTCAATCCGGAGAGCGGCGCTATCAAGCTGAACTTTCCGCACCTCGAGGTTTGGGAAATGGCCGAGACCTGCGCCCTCGATGTCGCCGATCGTGGCGGGATCACCCTGGAAGAAGTGGGCGCGATTCTCAACCTGACGCGCGAGCGCATCCGGCAGGTCGAGGTACGCGGCTTGGGCAAGATCCGCGAGAAGAGTGACGACGACTGCATCGTTGCGTCGACCTTCCCATCGCCGCAGAAGTCCTGAGCGAGCCGGCCACGACCACGGCCACGACCCCCTGCGGTTGTCGGGGATAACGGTTTTTCTGGTCCCGAGGCCGCGCGCGCGGCAGTATCTACAGCCTGAGGTTCCTTCGTGACCGGCGGGTTATTGCCAGACGCCACTTCCCCGTATCCTTCGACTCCCCTCGATAACATCGACGCACGCACCGCGGAGCGATTGCTGGGCGTGGCGCTCGCCTCGGGCGGCGATCACGCCGACCTCTACTTCGAGTACCGCTCGGGCAGCGACTTCGCCTTCGAGGAGGGGCGTGTGCGTACGGTGGGGCGGGCCATCATTCTCGGTCTGGGCGTGCGAGTCGTGCGCGGGGATGCCACGGGCTACGCCTACACCGAGGAGCTTTCCGAGGAGCGCATGCTGGAGGCGGCGCGCACCGCCGGGCAGATCGCCGCCCAGGGCGGGGCGCTGGCCCCCGTGGCCTTGCAGGCGACGGCGCTGCCCAGCTTCTATCCTGTGCGCGAGCTGTCCCTGGCGCGGCCCGGGGAAGAGAAGATCGCGCTGCTCCGGCGCGCCGACGCGGCGGCGCGGGCTTTCGACCCACGCATCGTGCGCGTCGAGGCCGGCTTCGCCGAGGGTTGGTCGGACGTGCTGGTGGCCAGCTCGGACGGCACTCTGGCCCGCGATCGCCAGCCCATGGTTCGCTTCGGCGTCAGCGCGGTGGCCGAAGAGAAGGGCAAGCGGCAGTCGGGGCGCTCGGGAACCGCGAAACGCCGCGGCCTGGACTTATTCGCCGAGCCCGGCGCGACGCCCGAGGAGCATGGTCGCGAGGCGGCCCGCCTGGCCATTGCCATGCTGCACGCCGAGGAGGCGCCCGCCGGCCCCATGGAAGTCGTGCTCGCGGCGGGTGAATCGGGCATCCTGCTGCACGAGGCGGTGGGGCACGGTCTGGAGGCCGACTTCAATCGCAAGCAGACCTCCAACTACTCGGGGCAGATGGGCAAGCCCGTGGCCTCGCCCCTGTGCACGGTCGTCGACGACGCCACCCTCACCAGCGCGCGCGGCTCGATCAACGTCGACGACGAGGGCGTGCCGGGCGGGCGCAGCGTACTCATCGACAGCGGCATCCTGGTGGGCTACATGCAGGATCGCATCTCCGCGCGCCACTTCGGCGTCAAACCGACGGGCAATGGCCGGCGCGAGAGCTTCCGTCATCCGCCGCTGCCGCGCATGACGAACACCCTGCTGCTCGCCGGCAACGACGATCCCCAGGACATCATCGCCTCGGTGGCTCGCGGCGTCTTCGCCAAGCGCTTCGCGGGCGGGCAGGTGAACATTTCGAATGGCGATTTCGTTTTCGCCCTGACCGAGAGCTATCTCATCGAGGACGGCAAGCTAACGGCTCCCCTGCGCGGCGTGAACCTCATTGGCAACGGACCGGAGGTGCTGCGCAACGTGACCATGGTGGGACATGATTTCCTGCTTTCCGATGGGACCTGGACCTGTGGCAAGGACGGCCAGTCGGTTCCCGTCGGCATCGGCACGCCGACCGTGAAGATCAAGCAGATCACGGTGGGAGGCACGCGGACGCCATGAACGAGGGCAGGCGCATCGCCGCGGATGTGAAGAGCTGCCAGGAGCTGGCCGAGCAGATGTTGAGCCTCGCCTTGCGCGCGGGTGCCGGCGCGGCCGAGGTGCTGGTGCGCGACGGCGCCGAGCTGGAGGTCAAGCTGCGCATGGGCGAGCCCGAGCTGGTCAAGGAAGCCGGCAGCCGCGGGCTCGGGCTGCGTGTGCTCAAGGACGAGCGGGCCGCAGTGACCTACACCTCGGATTTCGCCCCGGCCGCACTGCGTGCCTTCGCCGAGGAGTCGGTGGCGCTGTGCCGCCTCGCCGAGCCGGATCTGCTGGCCGCGCTGCCCGAGCGCGAGGAGATGGCGCGGGCCATCCCGGAGCTCGACCTGTGGGACGAGTCAGTGCCGTCTCTCGACGTGGCCCTAGCCATGCGCTGGGCGAAAGCCGGCGAGCAGGCCGCGCTGAAGTTCGATCCGCGGGTGACCAATTCCGAGGGCGCGAGCTTCGGCCGCGGCATCGGGGCCTCGGCCTTCGCCAGCTCGGCGGGATTCTCTGGAGGGTTTTGCGGCAGCCACGTGTCTTTTGTCGTCGAACCGATATGTGATGACGAGGGCGGCAAGAAACGGAATGGCTATCACTGGACTTCGTCGCGATTTTTCGCCGGCCTGCAGGCCGCCGAGGAAGTCGGTCTCGAAGCGGCGCGGCGCACCGTGGCCAAGCTCGGCTCGCGCAAGGTGGCGACTTGCCAGGTCCCGGCCGTGTTCACGCCCGAGGCGGGCCGGTCGCTGCTTGGCCAGTTCGCGGGCGTGATCTCGGGCGGCGCGGTCTGGCGCAAGAGCACCTACCTGGCCGAGCGCGAGGGGACCTGGGTGGCGTCGCCGCTGGTCAGCATCGTGGACGATCCGCTACTGCCGCGCGCACCCGGCTCGCGGCCCTTCGACGGCGAGGGCCTGGCCGCGCGGCCGAACGTCGTCGTGTCCGAGGGCGTGCTGCGGACCTTCCTGTGCGATGTCTATTCCGCTCGCAAGCTGGGGCGAAGGTCAACCGGGTCTGCGGGGCGCGGGGTGGGCGGCGGACCGCACGTTTCGACCTCGAACTTCGTGCTGCGGCCGGGAAAGAGCCGCGCCGAGGACATCGCCAAGGTTGACCGGGGGTTGCTCGTCACCGAGCTGATGGGCTTCGGGTTCAATCCCGTGACCGGCGATTTCTCGCAGGGCGCGGGCGGCTTCTGGCTCGAGAACGGCGAGCGTGCGTTCCCGGTCAGCGAGGTTACCATCTCGATCAACTTCGACGATCTGTGGAAAGGCATCGACGCCGTCGGGGACGACCTCGACACCCGCTCGTCAGTCCAGTGCCCGACCTTCCGGGTGGCGAAGGTTACGGTGGCCGGGACGTAGTCTTCCACTCGGGCGATGCGGCGGTTCTTCGCCGGAGCAAGGCATAGGTGATCGCCGCGGCGGCTACGAGTAGGAGGGACATGGCCTGGGCGGAGGAGAGGAAGAGCGGGTCGCTGGGCGGCAGGCCGAGGGCGCCGGCCAGGCCGGGCAGGCGGAGTTGGAAGACGAAGCCGCGGACCTGGTCGTCGCGGAAGACCTCGACCAGAAAGCGGAGGATGCCGTAGGCGAAGGCGTAGGCCAGGGCGACCATGCCGGGGAACTTGCGGCGGCGCCAGAGCAAGAGGAGGCTGACGAAGATGAGCAACTCACCGCCGGCTTCGTACAGCTGCGTGGGGTGGAGGTTGGGCGTGCACTCGGCGCCGGCGAAGATCTCGTGTCGGGCCAGCAACTCTTCGTAGGCCACGCTGTCGGGGGGAAAATGGACGCCGGCTGCCCAGGGTTTGCCATAGCAACAACCGACCAGGAAGCAGCCGAGCCGGCCGAAGACATGGGCCAGGCTGACCGAGGGGGCGAGAACATCGGCGACATTGCCGAGCCCCAAGCCCTTGCGCCGGGCAGAGAGCAGAAC
Organism: Myxococcales bacterium; assembly: GCA_003136095.1. GTDB lineage: Bacteria > Myxococcota_A > Polyangia > Fen-1088 > Fen-1088 > Fen-1118. The sequence continues at coordinate 1,772 of PNBO01000140.1, read as the reverse complement.
GATCAGCGCCGCGAGCAGCGCGCCGCCCAGGAAGGCCAGCCCGCCCTGCCAGAAGCGCAGCACCGCCGTGCAGTCGGAGAGGATGCGGCCGAACGCGCGGCCACCGCCGCCGCCCGCGCACAGTCGCGCGTAATCGCTCGCGTGCATGAGCACGTAGAGCAAACGCGCGCCGAGAAGGCCGGCCACGATGGCGTAGAAGGTCAGATCGAGGGTGTCGGCGGTCGCGATGCCCACGCTGCGCCCGCGGCGGACCGCGAGGGCCACGCCGAAGACCATGCCGACGGCGAGGAGAAACCCGTAGGAATGGACGGGGAAGCCGGAGCCGATGTGAAAGAGCGCGGGTCTCATGTCGCGCTCGATGGCGGGGTGGCTCGCTGGCAACGCACGAGCAGGTAGATGCCGAGCGCGATGAGCGGCAGCGAGATGATCTGCGACGTGGACAGCCAGCCGAAGAGCACGCCGCGCTCGTCGTCGCGCCAGATCTCCACGAAGGAACGGAACACGCCCTTGAGAATCAGCAGCCAGGCAAAGATCTGTCCGTCGCAACGCTTGCGGCGGCGAATCACGAAATAGAGGATGGCGAAGGTCAGCAGGTTGAGCAGCGCGAGGTAGATTTGCGTGGGGTGAACCGGATAGGCGGCGGCGGGTCCGGCAATCAGATGGGCGTCGCGCTGGGCCTCCCAGGCCGGGCTGCCCACTGGGAAGCGCACCGCCCAGGGAACATGCGCGATCTTGCCGAAGCAACACCCATTGAGGAAGCAGCCCACGCGCGTCAGCGCCAGGCCGAAGGCGATCCACGGTGCGCACAGATCGGCCACCTTCCCCATGCCCATGCGGTGCTTGCGCGCGAAGGTGAGGCCGAAAACCGTCGCGAAGATGAACCCACCGTAGTAGGCGAGGCCGCCGCGCCAGACCTCGATCACGGCGAAGCAGTCACGCGGCGGGTGGCAGGTGTGGGCGGCCAGGTTGCAGACATAGTCGAAGCCGCACTCGCTGTCGGCGTTGCACAAGGCGACCTTGGCCTCGGTGGCGCGAACCTTGAAGTTGTCGATGCAGAGGTTGACGTAGTCGTGGAAATGGCCGTCGGCGATGATGTGCAGGACGCGCGCGCCCACGATGGCCCAGAGCACGATGTAGATGTTGAGGTCGAGCACGCGCTCGCGGTCGAGGCCGAGCCTGGGCGCCTCCCGCCGGGTCATCCACGCGCCGACGATGAAGCTCAGGGAAAGCATCACGAAGTACGCGGGCAGGTCCAGGTGCCCGAGGACCGGGATGTCGATGCCGAAGTCGATAAGAACCGGGCGCAGCGCAGGCTCCTAGAAGGGAAGCTTCGATGCCGCCACGGCCTAGCTCCCTTTGCTACTCGCCGAATCGGGCGGCGCCGTGGCGGGTGCGGCATGGCCGCGCTTGTCGAGCAGCATGTCGAGGGCCATGAGCGCCACCCCGACGACCAGGGCGGCATCCGCGATGTTGAACGCGGGCCACTCGTGCCGGCCGACATGCCACACGATGAAGTCGGTCACGCGGCCGAAGGCGATGCGGTCCACGAGATTGCCGATGGCGCCGCCGCCCACCAGCCCGAGCGCGAGGTGCAGCCGTGTCTGGCGTGGGCCGCTCTTGAGTAAGTAGTAGCCGACGAGCAGCAGCGCCACCAGGGCGATGAGGGTGAGCCACAGGCGCCCGCCCGGGAGCCGCTGGAACATGCCGAAGGCAACCCCGGTATTTTCCGAAAAGCGCAAGTCGAAATAGTTGGCGATGACGGTCTTGCCGCC
>PNBO01000438.1:6235-19086 GCA_003136095.1 Myxococcales bacterium | reverse complement strand
GGCACACAGAGGCAGCCACGCGGAGCGTGGCGGTGAGGGGCCCTACTTCACGCCTCGCCCCGCGCAGCGGAGAGGCCGCCGCGCGGAGCTCGACGGGTGAGGGGCTATGGCATCGGGCATTCACTCGGCGCGCCCGCGTCGGGATGACGGTCGCGCTTGCGCGAGCTCGACGAGATGGGATCATAGGGCGCGAATCGTTGCCGTGACGAGCGCCGCTGGTTGAGCGCCAAAAGCTCAGCGGGCTGATAGGCCCGCTCACTTCCCGCGGGGAAGACATCGCGCGCGACGGCCAGGATGGTGGAGCGTGCCATGGCGCCGTAGTCGGTCCCTGATTCCGCTTCCTCGGTACACTCGTCCCAAATGTCGAAGACGATCTCCCGCCGCTCGGCCAGGGACAGATCCACGCGCGCGGCTAGGCGCCTGACCTTGGTCGCCAGGTTGAACAGCTCCTGTTTCCGCCGTTCGCCCTGGTAGCGCATGGCCATGCACAGCCGTTGCTCGCGGGTTTCGTCGGCGATGGCCCGCTTGCTGGGCGCGTAGGGATCCTGGCCCGCGTNNACAACGCCATGGGGATCGCGGAAGTGGATGCTCCCGTCCTCGGCCACCCTCGCGGTCACGCCGCCGGATCCATGCAGTACCTTGGGCAATTCGCGCGGGGCTGCCCCGCCCTTGGCCAGGGGCGAGGCCAGAAGATCCCGTGGCTGGGCGTCGAGAGGTGGGAATTTCCCCGGCCCCAGTAGATCGGGGTGCGCTGGCTGGAAAGTCGAGAACCGATTGGAATCGCCGCTTGCCGACGCGCCAGGCGCCCGCAAGTCAGGCACCTGCGCCTCCCCCACCGAAGCAGGCGTTGCCACCGCACCTGCCCGTGCGCCGGTCATCTCGCCGTGAATCTCGGCGCCCGTTCTTCCCGAAGCACGGGTCGACGGTGCCATGCCTGCGCCTGCCGCACTCCCCTCGGGCGCTGGCGCGGAAGCCGGCAGTGCAGCCGCGACATCCTGGATCTCGAAGGCAACCTCCACCACGTCGGGAAGCGACGCTGGCCGTGCCGCCTTCTTGGCAAAGAACAACCAGCCCAGCGCCAGGTGCACCGCCAAGGATGCCACCAGCGCCCATCGCCCGCGCCCGGCCGGCCCTCGGAGAGCCGATGGATGCAACGCGCGTTGCGGGAGCCGCCACCCCATAGAGCCAATCCTCTAGCACGGAGAGACGCCAGGAAGGGAGTGTGGCGGGTCGATCCGTCCAGAGGCGCGCAACATTCGCGAGAGCGGCGCCCGGGTTGGATCCTGGCAGGAATCAGCCGCCACCTCCCTTGGACGTGGGCGACGCCCGACTCCGCCAATGCCCGCTGGAGGTGCGCGGCCAGCTCCTTCCGGGCCGCCCAGAGGCGCAGGTAGCCTAGGTCCAGCCGTTCCTTCTGCGTCCTGATGACCCCAAGAATGTCGCCCCACTGCCGGTCGGAGACTTCGCCCCCAGCCCGGTACCAGAGCAACTTCTGCAGAACCATGTCCTCGGCCGTGGCCACGAACACTTCCGCGACCGGATCATCGAGCACGCGCATCCGCTGCTTGCGCGCCATTTCGGCGACCAGCAGATCGTCGGCGCCGACGACGAAAACGTCAACCTTGAACATGGTCGCGAGATGCAGAATGTTGAAGGTGGCTCTGCGCCGAATGGCATCCTTGACCATGTCGCCATCGACGAAGAAATCCCCCTCCAGCGCCGCGACGAAACCTTGCAGGTGACCATCCGCAGATCCGCGACGATGTCGACGTCAAGCGTAGCGCGGGGAATTCCGTGCAAGGAGGTCGCCAGCAAGCCGCCGACCACGTAGTCGATGCCCAGGCGCTCGAGGACGGCAGTCACGGCCAGGGTCACCTCGATTGGCTCGACGAGGCTCATGGGGACGAGCGACCCACCATCTCCGGATCCCAGCCAAATGCGCGCAGGAGAACCGCCCGATCGACGCTCATCGAGGCGAGCGTCAGCATGGCCTCGCGGTGGCTGATGCCCGGTTGCCGCGACCGGATGCCGGCCAGGGCGAGCTGCCGGACGTTCCGGATCATAGCGCCGACGAGCGCGAACTTCTGCGCGGGCGACATCCGACGAAACCCTTCGATGCGCCGGGCTTCGATGGCGGGATCGGTGTCGTTCACGCTGGATGACATCTTCTCCGTCATCGTACTCGCTGCGTTCCGTCGGGGTAATCGTGTTTCGCATTCGATTGTGAGCCCAGTCGCGAGCGCTCGGTATCCGAGGGAGCGGTGCTCGGCCTTCGCCCCTGCCCTCCACCACCCCGCTCGCTTCGCTCGGCATCACATGATGGTTTCGGGCTCCGGCTGGCATGCTCGCGATGGAAGCCCAGGGACGCACCATCCAGGAACTGCTCGGACACCGCGACCTGGCCACGACCATGATCTACAAGCACGTCCTGAACCGAGGCGCCGGCGCCATTCGCAGCCCACTCGACCGGTAAATCTAGCCCCTTCGCTGCGTTCCTTACCGACATTACCAACAGCTAGGATGGGCTCTCCCGAGCCCGTTGCGAGCGCCATCTGAAAGCGAAGACCGCCAACCTCTTGAAATCACCCGTCCCCGTCCCACGCGCCGTGCTGGATCCCTCCCGATCTATCGCCGTGATATTTGGGGTATTCTCGTTCTACGAATACTAGTTGGCCGGACGAAGCGGGCTGGCATGTAGGTTGCGTGAATGGTATCATATGTGATACCAAGTACATGTGGCCATTCCCCTTGTCGTTCTTGATACAAACGTCCTCGTCTCAGCGCTCCGTTCACGTGGAGGCGCTTCCTTCGCCGTGGTGGAGCGCATCGGAGCCGGAGATTTCGAAATCGCCGTCTCAGTGCCGCTGGTTCTTGAGTACGAGGACGCGATGCTTCGGCATCGGGGCGGCCTCAGCGCGGGGGATGTCCGGGACATCGTCGATTACGTCTGCAGCGTGGCTCGGCATCATCGAGTGTTCTTTCTCTGGCGACCCCTCCTGCGGGATCCGAACGACGACATGGTCGCTGAGGTCGCGGTCGCAGCTGGGGCGCAGGCCATCGTGACCCACAATCGGCGCGACTTTCTTGGAGTGGAGAAATTCGGTCTCAAGATCTGGTCGCCTCAGAAGCTTCTGGAAAGGATTGGAAAATGAGTACTCTGAGTCTACGTTTGCCTGAATCGCTCCACCGCCAACTTGGAGAGGTCGCCGAACAGGAGGGCGTCTCGATCAACCAACTGATCAACTCCGCTGTCGGAGAAAAGATGTCAGCTTTGTGGACGGAGCAGTACCTGTCTGCGCGAGCCAAACGTGGCGGGAGTAAACGCTTTCTTGCTGCCCTTTCGAAGGTGCCCAACGTCGATCCGGCAGTCGAGGACCGTCTCCAGTCGCCGGCCAACAAGCCGTTGAAGCGGACTGTCGGCCGCAGACGGCCGCCCGCCGCTTAACGGCAAGGCGTTAGGCGGAACCATGAACGACCTTCTGCAACAGACCCGGAGCGCGATAGCGTGCCAACTTTACTACCTCGCCCTAAACTCCGCTCTCGCGCTACCTGACATTTGCGGTGCGCTTGAGGCTCCGGATGGACAAGCAACGAGGGCGCGGTATGCGGCGTGGTTCGACAAGCATGTGGCGCCTTCGTATGGCGGTACCTTGGACGGAGACGCCTGCTATCGGTTTCGATGCTCGATGCTGCACCAAGGACGAACGCAGCATCCGAAGGCGAAGTACGCCCGACTTGTGTTCATAGAGCCAGGTGCCAGGGGCCACGTCCTCCACAACAACGTCGTCAACGACGCGCTCAATATTGACGTCAGAGTATTCTGCGAGGATGTCGTGCATGCAGCCGAGCTGTGGCTCCCATCAGCAATCAATCAACCGCAGGTGGCCTCTAACATGGATGCATTTGTTCGCCGCTATCCTGACGGCTTGCCGCCGTATATTCTAGGCGTTCCCGTCATTGGGTGAAACATGCCGATCTTCGAATACACCTGCCCATCATGCCGGCGCTCATACGGGGAAATCCGTTCGTATCGAGACCGGGACCAGGCCGTAGTGTGCCAGACATGCAGGGTCGCGTGCGCGCGTGAAACCATCCCCAGTTCGTTCGCCGTCAGAACAGGTGGAGCGGCGCACGGGCCGGGTGCGGCCCCTCCAGTTCACCGAGAGTCAAGCGCGCAAGGACCACCATCCGTGACCCTTCGGAATTGCCACTTCGAGAATGCGCAGGTCGGAGTTCATGTCGGCGAAGGAGTTACCGTGGATGCACGAGGGAACACGTTCAAGAACGTCAAGGAACCGTTTCGGTTCGCCAAGAAGAGGTCCGCCTAACCAATAGGCACCCGACGATCGGCCGCGGACGGCCGCTCGCGGGTGAACGCCAAGGCGTTAGGCCGCACACAACCCCGTCATGCGAGTTCTCACACGAAGAAAGATGCTGCTACACACGAGTGGAATCCTGCTCGGGCTACCCTTCATTGCCCGAGTGGCGCAGAATGCACCAGACCCTGAAGCAGCATGCGCATTTGCCGTGGCCAGACTGCGACGAGGCTATTTGGTCATCCCCTCTCACGCTGAAGACTGCCGGGCAGCATCTGACTCACCCACGATCTTTCAAGCCGCGTCACTCTCGAAGCCCGTCGTAGCCACGCTGGCGTTGAAGCTAGCGCTGCGCGGCAAGCTGGACTTAAATCGACCGCTAAGCGAACTACTCCCGGATGGCTATATTCATCGCCAGAATCTGTTTGCTCTACGTGAGCCGCCTATCGTCGACGTGGTGCCGAGCGAGATGCTGAAGAAGGTGACGACCCGGGATCTTCTCTCGCACACCTCAGGACTACCGAACTGGTCTTCCACTGGGCCGCTTCGGCTCACTTTTGAACCCGGTGCGCGGTGGCAATATTCAGGCGAGGGCTATGTGCTTCTCCAGCACCTTCTCCAGACCCTGACCGGCGTCCCCTTGAATGAGCTGGCAGCGGTGGAGCTGTTCCGGCCGCTCGGACTACGAGACTGCGCCTTCAAGCTCACTGAGCGAATCTCGCAATCACTGGTACCTGGCCGGTCTGCTTCGGGGAAGATCAACCAGCTTCGCTTTCCTTTCGAAATAGCAGCAAGTTCGTTGTACACCTCTGCAGCGGACTACGCGAAGTTCATGTCGTCCGTGCTCGAAGACGAACGCTTGCTGTCGCTAGTTTCACATGCGCCAGTCCCAGTTCCCAAGGCCCCAAACGTCTACTGGGGGCTTGGTTGGGGCATCGAACGCACATTTGAACGAAGTCACATCTGGCACTGGGGAAACAACCCTGGGTTCCGAGCCTTGGCTATGGCCGACCTGAGCACAAAGGACGCCGTCGTCGCACTCGCAGCCACAGAGACTGGCATGCCGCGGGCGAAGTCGAGCCTTCGAGAGGCCTTGCCCGGCCCGCACCCTGGCCTTGATCTCTACCTTGTGCAGTGACAAGTGCGGCCATAAAGCCGTTGCAGCGGATGTGGTCACCGCCGTGGCATCGTGTAGAATCGCGGCGCCGGTCTGGCGGCGCCCACACCGCTGAACGGCAAATCGTTCGGCAGACGATGCCAACCATCTGCTGCGGACGTTCGAGGAACATGTGGTACGCTTCTCCTATGCCCGCGACGAAGCAGAGAGTCAGGGATCTCCTGGAACGGTTGCCAGACGATTGCAGCCTCGACGACGTCGTATACCACCTCTATGTCATGCAGAAGGTCGAGGCTGGACTCGCCGACGCCGAGGCTGGCCGGCTCATTCCTCATGATGTCGTTGCCGCGGAGCTTCGGCGCAAGTGGACGGTGGGAAGCGAGCTGTAGTCTGGACCCCGTCCGGCCGAGACTGCCTCGACGAGATCCTGCAGCACATCGCGGCTGATTCGCCGGCCGCCGCTGCGAAGGTTCTGGAGGTCGTCCTCGCAGCGGCGGAGTCACTTTCCGTATTCTCGGAGCGCGGAAGAGTCGTGCCTGAGGTCGGGAGCCGGTCGATTCGGGATCGGCGGTCCCAATCCGGCTGTCCTCGAACTCGCGGTCGCACCGAGGCCCCTCTCGGACCCTGACCATCCACCACAGACGTTTCCCGGACACAAGTTGACCACCCAGCTCTATGCCAGCCAGAACCGCACAGAGCTTCAAAAGCTGAGGAAGGTCCCGCAGACGAAGGCGAAGAACCGGTACCTTCTGCTGCTCGACCTTCGGGGCGCTCACGACTTCGGCAAGCTGAAGGCTGGCTATGAAATCGAGCTGCCGCGCTTCAGCGGCGGATCCGCCGTCAGGGCGGTGTACGTCAAGCGCAACCAGACTCCAGCAAAGCACTTCGTGCTTGGTGGGAAGAAGACTCGCCGTGGAACCAGACAGGCGCCGGGTCGCCGCCCAACATGGCGTTGCACCGACGATCGGTCGCCTTCGGCGCCCGCTCGCAGGTGAACGCCAAGGCGGCAGGCGCAGCTAGCTTCGGCGCTTGATGGGAGATTCGCCTATCGGAGGGCCTGAGATGCAATGCGACGATGGCAGAAGGGCAGTCAAACTTCCCACGCACCGGCGATCCCCCCATCGAGATCTCGCTTTCGATGGGCCGAGGCTTGTCCTCGCGGCCGTCTCCGTTCTCCCTGCAATGATGTCGTCGCCATCGTCCTTCGTGGCGGAGTTTCCCGGAAACCATGGAGTGCCGAATCCGCCAGATCCACCCCCGACGTCGGCCGACTCGCAACCCGTGGTGGCTCCGTTTCGCCCGTTCAGGTTCAAGCTGAATGTCGGCACAGAGGGGATTTGCGAGGAGAGTCACATTTGCACATATTCGAAGTATCCCTCTTCCGATCCTTACTAGTTGTTGCCTCGGAGATGCCCAGGAGATATCAATGCCCGCGAGTGCACCGGTAACCAGAAGAGATCTTCTCGAAGCTGTCATCGCTTCCGGAAAGGTGGTTTCACGAATAGAGATCAAGGAGGTCACCCTGGGGCCGAAGCAGAGCGCGCCGCTGCATCTGCATCCGTGCCCCGTCGTCGGGGTTGTTATGGCAGGAGCGATTGCCTATCAAATCGAAGGCGAGACGGTACGGCACCTCAAGGTCGGCGATGCATTCTATGAACCCTCAGACGTCCCAGTCGCTCGCTTTGACAACGAGGGGGCCACGCCGGCAAAGTTCGCGGCGTTCTACTTGCTCGGCCAAGACGAGCACGAGCTCATTCGCATCATTTCGACTTGAGGGGACAATCCAAGACGCGTGGCGAGGCGTGAAGTGGGCCCTTACCCCGCCACGCGCTTTCGCCGGAATTCAACGAACTTGCCGGTGGCTGCGTCGTGCGCGTAGGTCACGAAGGTGATCGCCGCGCCGTCGATTTCGTAGATATTGTAGCGCGAGCGCGTGTCGGGGCCGCCGGCGTAGGAGGCCGAGCCGGCGCCCACCACGGGGATGCGCGAACCCCCAGGGCCGGGCAGCTCCTTGAAGAAGTCGCGGTGGTCGTGGCCGTGCAGCACCAGATCGGCCCCGGTGCGCGCGAGCACGGCTTGCAGAGCTGCCCGGTCGCGCAGGTTGCAGTCCTCGCCGTGCCGATTGAGGATCGGCGGGTGATGGATGAGGAGGACGCGGCGGCGCGCCTTCACCTCCGGGGCGACAAGCAGCGATTCGAGCCGCGCGAGCTGGGCCTCGCCCACGCGCCCCCACGCCCCCAGGTCGCCGGTGGGCACGCCGGTGCTCACGCAGACGAGCGCGACCTCGCCGCGCAGGCGCACGAAGGGGTACGCCGCCTCGCCCGCGCGCAACTCCGCGGTCATGTAGGCCGCGAACATGCGTTCGAACGCGCCGCTGGCGACTACCTCGGGCACGTAGGCGTCGTGGTTGCCGGGGATGACCGTCACCCGATCCGCGGGAAGTCCCGTCGCCTCGATCCAGCGCAGGGCCGCGGACCACTCGGACTCGAGGGCGACGTTACACAGATCGCCGGTCAGGGCCAGGTGGTCGAACGCCCGGCCGGGCAAGTCCTCGAGCAACGCCTGCAGGAGCTCCATACGGTGCTTGCGCCGGCGCCGCACGAGCAGGTTCAGGGCGCCCACGGCTCGCTTGCCCAGAAGCTGGCGCAGGCTGGCCAGCCGGAAGCACTGAAAATGCGGGTCGCTGACTTGGGCCAGGCGAAACATCATGTCGGCTCGATCTGAATTTCCGCCAGCAGACCGAAGTGATCGGAGGCGAACACCTGGCCCGCCGCCGGCTCGCGGAAGACTATCTCGCACGCGTGGATGGTTCCGCGTCCGTCGCCGCGCATGGGGGTTACGAAGATGTAGTCGAGACGGCGGTCCGGTTCCAGGAACACGAGCTTTGCCGTGTGGGGATTCGCACGCGCCCAGGTCCATCCCGCTTCACCGGGATGCAGCCGGTCCCACGCATCCTGGAAGTAGGTCCGCCGGCCGCCCAGGGTGACCTGGCCGCGCAGCCAGCGGATCTCGTCGGATTCCGGCCGGGCATTGAAGTCGCCCATCAGGATCTGCGGCGCATCCGACGTACGAGCGGCGATGGACGCCTCGATGGCCTGGACCTGATCCTCGCGCTGCTTGCCGTGCGCCANNCTCGACGATCTCCTGGCGCGCCAGAATGGCCAGGCCCTCTTGACCGCCGCCAAAGGGGGTGGCCGCCGCGAAGACGTACTGGTAGCCGGCCGCTTGCGCGAGGGTCTCGGCCTGATTGGGCAAGTCCGACGGAATTTCCCGCACCTCCTGCAAGGCCACCACGGCAGGCGACAGCTCGCGCAGCCCCTGCGCGACCACGGCCATGCGCGCCGCGAGCGGCGGTTCGGCTCCCCACAAGTTCAGCGTGAGGCAACGCAGGAGGCTCACGATGGCGCGTCCCTAGCCCGCGCTGCCGCGCAGGGTGCAACACGAGTCCGCGGTTTCCCAAACCGTCACGGCCGCGAGGTGCGGAACTTTGTCCGCCATGGCGTTCCAGATGAACGCGCACAGGTTCTCGCAGGTCGGGTTGTCCAGTCCGGCGATGTCGTTGAGCGTGTAGTGGTCGAACTGCCGGAAGAGATGTCCCCAGGCCTCGTCGATGATGGCGAAGTCGACCATCCACCCCGTCGTGGGATCGACCGGTCCGCGCAGCCCAACCTCGACGCGGTAGCTGTGCCCATGCGTGCGCGAGCACTTGTGCCCGGCCGGCACGCGCGGCAGCTGGTGGGCGGCTTCGAAGGAATAGATCTTCTTGAGCTCAACGAGCAAAGCCTGCCAACTCTAGCACGGCCCGGCCCCTACCTGCCGGCGTAGCGTCGGAGAGCCGCCAGTTGCACCAGCTCACCCTCGGGCAGGATGAGCGCGGTCAGCAGGCGGCCATACACACAGCCCGTGTCGAGACCGAGAGCGTGCGGCCACTGCTGCAGCCCGCGAACCGCATCATGCCCGAACACCACCTTTTCCGGCCCCGGCCAGCGCGCCGCCCAGGGAAAATGCAGGAGCAAACGGCTGGTCGGCTCGCCGGTGTCGGCGATGCTGCGCAGACTCAGCATGTGTTCCCGTTTCTGCTGTTCGAGCGGCACGCCCGGCGCCAGGCCGGCGTGGACCACGAGGGTGTCGCGCTCGCCCGGTTTGGCCGGACCAAGCCGAAGGTAGAGGGGCAGCGCCTGCAGGTACTCCCAATCCTCGGCGCGCAGGGTGGCGATGTAGCTGCGCCGGTCCTGGTGGCTTTGCTTGTGGCCTTCGTGGCGGTGCGCGAGGGCGAAGGCGTCGTGGTTCCCGAGCACGGCGAGGACGCCGTTCTCGCGGGCAAACTGCACCACCCCCTGGGAATCGGGGCCCTTGGCCACCAGATCGCCGGCCAGCACGACGCGGTCGCCTTTCGCGTGACCGCACCGGCGCAGCAGGAGTTGCAGCTCATCGGCACAGCCGTGAACATCGCCAACGATGATGGTCCTCTGCATCGGAGCGAGTTATCATACCAGCCTATCCAAGAACTCTTGCACCCCGGATCGCGCGGGCGATCGGCCATCGACAACGGGTGCGGGATCGCGCAGATTTCGCCTGTGAGCACGACGGTCGATACCCGATCCCGCCGCCTACGCGTGCTGGGCCAGTCCGAGGCCCTGGCCGCGGATGCGCGGCCACACCATCCGCCGTGGATCCGCGCCCGCCTGCCGTCGGGGCCGGTGTATTTCGACCTGCGCGAGCGCGTGCACGCGCTCGGCTTGCACACGGTCTGCGAGAGCGCCTCCTGCCCCAATGTCGGCGAGTGCTGGAGCGCCAAGTCCCTCACCATCATGATCCTGGGCGGCCTGTGCACGCGTTCGTGCAAGTTCTGCGACGTGCCCACCGGCCGGCCGCTGCCGCCCGATGCCGGGGAACCCGAGCGCGTGGCCACCATGTTGGCCGAGCTCGGGCTCGCCCATACGGTCATCACCTGCGTGACCCGCGACGACCTCGCCGACGGCGGCGCCGCCCACTGGGCCGCCACCATCCGCGCCGTCAAAGAGCGCTGCCCGGCGATGGTGCTGGAGGCACTGGTCAGTGACTTCAAGGGCGACACCCATGCCGTCGACACGGTCCTCGACGCCGGCCCGGACGTCTTCGCCCACAACCTCGAAACCGTGCCCCGGCTGAGCCGCCAGGTGCGCGTGCAGGCCAGCGTCGAACGCTCGCTGCACGTCCTCGACCACGCTAGCCAGCGCGGCGCGCTCACCAAGAGCGGCCTCATGCTCGGGCTCGGCGAGACTCTCGACGAGATCCGCGCGACCCTGCGCGACCTGCGTGCGGCGGGCGTCGCCATCCTGACCCTGGGCCAATACCTGCGCCCGTCGCGCCAGCACCTACCGGTCGAACGCCATGTGACGCCTGACGAGTTCCGCCAGCTCAAAGACGAGGCGCTCGCCATGGGCTTCGCGCACGTCGAGTCCGGTCCCCTGGTCCGCTCCAGCTACCACGCCTCGAACCAGCACGATCTGGTCGAACAGTGGCGTCGCAGAACCGGATAGCTAGTCCAGGTCCTCCTCGGCGCGGGCGAGTTGGTCCTCCAGGCGGCGCTGCTCGGCCGCCAGGTCGCTGCGACCGAGAAAGGCGGTGTAGCTCATGAAGGCGGTCAGGAACGAAAGATCCTTGGCCCAGGCCGGCAAATAGATGGGCTCGGCAAGCACCCCCTCGCGCGCCAGGCGATCGAAAAGAGGCGCGTCGTCGACCGCCAGCTTGCCCGCGAAGAGCAGCCTGACCAACTGGCTCTGGCCCTTGGTCAAGGCGATGCGCAAGAAATTGGTCACGCGCAAAAAGCCGTCGAGATAGCAGCCGTCCTTGGTGAAGGGCGCGCCGCCCTCGACCAGGCCACCCCGCACCACGCGCCGGGCGCAATCGAAGGAATTGTGCTCGTCGTTGCCCCGCTCGCGGAAGAAACGGTAGAGGTCGAGGAAGCTCGCGCCGCCTTCCGCCTGGTGGATGGCGATCGTCCGGTCGCACAGCCGCCGGACGCGCGCCAGGCTGGTCGAGCCGGTGATGAACTCGGTGAAGACCGCCAGCCCTTCCTGGGTGCACGTGGTGCGCGGCGAGGGCACGCCGATGAAAGGAACCACCGGCTGGGCGCGGCCGTTGAGCGTGGTGGCCCGGTGCACCTGCCCTTCGTGGACCTCGATCTGGCGCAGGTCGCGCGGCGAGAACCGCACGTCGCGCTTGAGACGGATCTCGGCCCCGGTGCTCGACGCCGTGCCCGCGAGGTGATCGACGACCTTGACCTTCACCGGATGCCCGGGGAAGAAGGCCGCGAAGCGTTCGCGCAGGAACCCGGCGGCGGCATCCGCGTCGAGCGTGGCCTGGTCCTCGGCGGCAGGCGGCGGGGAGAAGCCAGCGATCACCTCCTCGAAGTGCCGGGCCAGATCCAGATTGGTGGTGCGGCGGTCGGAGGACAGTCCGGCCGGCCGGCCGTAGATCTCGACCGAGTGGTGGTAGAAGTCACGGCTGCCGATGCTCCTCAACATGCGGGCCGCGGTCGCCATCGAATCGCAGGTCCGGCAGAGGAAGCGCTCGATCTCGTTTTCTCCGGTGAGCCGGCGCGCCAACCCCTGGAATGCGGCCTGCGCGTCCGCCACGCCAGCAGGCACGCTGTACGTCGGCTTGGGCAAGACCGCCGCCCGGCCCGCGAAAAAGTCGCGCTCGACCTCGTCGGGCCAATCGAGCGCCCGGATCACGCGTAGTGGTTTCTGCGCCTCCAGGATCTCCGCCGAGATCTCGCGCAGAAAGGTTACCAGGCGCGCCGAAATCGCCATCGGCATTCCCGGGAAAGCGTTTAGCCGCCGCCCACGCGCCGGCCGGCCGGTACCGAGTAGGTGATCCAGGCATTGGCCCCGACCACGGCACCCTTGCCGATCACGGTGTCGCCGCCGAGGATGGTGGCGTTGGCATAGATGACGACGTCGTCCTCGATGGTGGGGTGGCGTTGCGGTACCACCGGCTTGCCCCCGGGGGTGGCGGCGGGCTGGTGGCGCTTGATCGACAGCGCACCCAGGGTCACGCCCTGGTAGATGCGCACGGCGTCGCCGATGCGGGTGGTCTCGCCGATGACGATGCCGGTCCCGTGGTCAATGAAGAAGGGCGAGCCGATGCTGGCGCCAGGATGGATGTCGATGCCGGTACGGCCGTGCGCGTATTCGGTCATCATGCGCGGGAGGAGCTCGCCACCTTCCGCGAGCAGGCGATGGGCGGCGCGGAAGACGGCGATGGCGTAGAGACCCGGGTAGCAGGCGACGACCTCGTCGGTGCCGGTGGCGGCGGGATCCGCCTCGAAGGCGATCTGCACGTCCTGGGCGAGGAGCCCGCGCACCTCGGGCAGCGCCGCCAGGGTGCGGGCGGTGATGGCGCGCGCCTTGCGCAAGCACCCGTCGCTCGCT
>PNBO01000438.1:0-6222 GCA_003136095.1 Myxococcales bacterium | reverse complement strand
ACGAGCGAGAGGAAATCGTTGACGATGAACGCCACCTCGTGTGGCGAGGGCAAGGCACCCGCGAGGACCGGTTCGCCCGCCTTGCGGCCCATGCGCAGGATGCGTTCGGCGAGTTGGCGATGGGTCTTCGTGGGGGGCGTGTTGAGCTCTCTTGGCATGACGGGAATCTACCCCCAGGCCGGCCGGAGCGCCGACAGGAATTGTTAGGCTCGCGGGGTGGGACGACGACGGCGCAAGAGCACCATCAGCGCCCCCTCGCCGCCTTGCGCCGGCGCGGCCGAGGCGAAGGCCAGGACGTGCTGGGCGGCGGGAGGCTGGCCGAACGTCCGCACGGCCATCTCGAGCAGCACCGGGCCCGCGAGGCCCGAGTGCACACCGCGCCCACAGATGACGAGCACGGCGCGCCGGTCAAGGGCGACGGATTCCGCGATGAACCGCTCGAGCCGCATTCGCGCGGCCTCGACCCGCAGCCCGTGCAGATCGCAGGTCGCCTCGGCGCGCATCCCGCCTCGTCCCAGCTCGCGCAGGGTTTCGTGCGAGACGCCGAAGCTCGCACCGGTCACGCGGCTGCCCTGCCGCTCGACGGCCAGGGCGGACTCCTGGCTCGCCTTCCGGAAAGCCGCGCGGGCAGAGCCCCGCGGCCCTGGGGCCGACGCCGAGGGCGCAACTCGGGTAGGGCCGGGCGGCAAGGGACGCACGCCCGCGAACTCACGTTCGAACAGACGCCGTTCTGCCTCGTCGCCAAGCGTCGGCGGCGTGGCCGGCGGTGGTGGGGATCTGCGCTGGGCCACGGGGCAAGCCTACCTGGCCGCGCCGGCCGGAACCAGATTACTTCGGAGCCTTGGCACCCTTCTCGTCGGGCTTCGCCGGCTTGGCGGCCGGGCCCTTCTCGTCGAGGTAGAACAACACCCAGGCCAAGGGGGCGTTCCAGTTGATGGTGATCTCGTTGGTGGCCCACGACTCGATGTTGTCGGCGAAGCACTTGTCGGGGGCGCAGTCGACCATGTTCGCCGCCTTCACGTAGGGATCCTGTAGCCCCGAATTCGGACCGCCGGATACCGCGCCGGGCGGCGGGTGCGGGAACTTGTGATTCGACTGGTAGGCCCAGAAGCGGTGGTGGGGATTGACCAGCGGCTTGCTGCCGTAGCCGGTGACGTAGCTCTGGTCCATGGCGTTGCGGCCGAGGATGTAGTCCATGCCCGCGACCACCGCGTTGAGATACTTGCGGCCGTCGGTAAAATCCGCGGCCAGGCCGAGCACGATGAGGTTGTTGAGCAGAAACGAGTTGGATCCCCAGGGCGACTTGTTCGCCTTACCCCAGTCGATGGGCACGCGGAACCCGCGCGTCTTGAGAATCCCCAGATAAGCGTCGGCGGCCGCGACCACGGCGTTGCGCGCGGTCTTCTGGTCCGCGGCCGGCAAGGCGCCCGGCACCACGGCCAGGGAAATCGTGCCCAGCGCGGCTACCTCCTGCCAGGTCATGCTCGATGGGATACCCTCGCCCTCGCCCTCGCCCTCGCTCAAATGGGTCTTGACCTTGAGATAGTTGGGTGAGGCAGCCAGGTACTGGTGGTACTCCGGCCGCTTGGTCGTGATGGAGAGCTCGGCCGCGGCCCAGTAGAGCTCGTCCTCGACGTACTTGTCCTCGTAGGGACCGCCGCCCTCGCCACCGGGCCTGGCCAGGATCCCGGGATTCTTCGCCGCCGCGGCCCAGGCCTTCTCCGCCGCCGTCACACAGCGCGCGGAGAACTTGGGATCGATGGTCTTCCAGATGCGCCCGGCCTGCGCCGCCACGGCGGCCAGGTTGAGGGTCGCCGCGGTCGACACCGGATAGAGGAAACGCGGCATGGGATCCTCGTGCGGGGCGAGCCCGAGCGCGGTCCACGCCTTGTCATGAATCTTGTGATGGACCATGCCCGCCTTGGGCTGGCCGTCGGGCACCTGCATCTTGAGCAGGAACTCCACTTCCCAGCGCACCTCGTCGAGCAGGTCGGGAACCTTGTTGCCCTTCTCGGGAATGTTCATGGTCCCATCGGCGAGCGCCGCGGCCGACTTGCCGATGTGCTGCGCGCGTTCGTAGAGGTTGAGCAACGTCCATACTGAAATGCCGCCGTTGACCACGTACTTGCCGTGATCGCCGGCGTCGTACCAGCCACCGGTCACGTCGAGTGAGTAGTTGCAACCCGAATTCGGCGCGCAGGGAACGCTCTTGTCGGAGAGGTGCCCCGCCGGCCGCGCCCACTGCGGCTCGCCCGCGTAGGGCATGCCGATCTCGATGCCGGAGCGGTTGTGATAGAAGTACGCGAGGGCATCGTACTTGAGCTTGTGGTAGATGCCGGTGCCGATCTCGAAGGGCCGACTGCGATCCTCGCCCACCGCCAGCACGAAGCCGCGACCGGCACTCTGGAAGGGCGAGAAGTCGATGATGTGCACCTTGTCGCCCGAGGGAGCATCGAGCCCCATCGGCTGCGACTTGCCGAATGCGGCCTCACGCCCGCCGGCGGCGAAGAGTTTCCAGTCGAGCTGCTGTTTCGCATCCGAGCGCAACACCGCCAGCTTGGCCAGGTGGGGAAAGTAGCCGACCTGGTTGACGAGAACCTTGGTTTCGCTCTCGGCCTGGGCCTTGGCTGGCCGGGTGAACTGCGCGTCCTCGAGACGGACGTCGTCGATGCACACCGAAAACGGGCTGGCCGTGCCCTCGGCGAGGCGGCCCCCCATGTGAAAGGTGAGCTCGGCGCCCGGATCGTCCGGCCCGGTCTTGCGGAACTTACCAGTGAAACGCTTGGGCGTCTGGTCGATGGCCAGCTCCTCCCACCAGTACTCGCCGAAGGGCGGGCCTTGCATGCCGACCTTGGGGCGTATGCGCGTCGGCTGCGACGCGAAGGCCCGAAAGCTGATGCGGTAGAGGTGCCCGGCCTGGATCGTCATCTCGCGATGGCGAACCTGGACGTCCCAGTTGTGGTTGCCGCGGTTGTCGATGCGCAGGCAAAGGGCGCCATCGACCACCCCGACCTCGCCACGCCCCGGATCGGTGAAAGACGAGGTCCAGGGCAAACTGGTGCCATCCTCGAAGGTGGCGTTGGCGATCAGATTGTGGGGATTGATGGCGAGGTCGCCGGGGACGGCGGCGAGCTCACTACTCTCGCTGCTGCTGGAGCTCCGTCTGCCCTCCCCGATGGGAACGCAGGCTGCAACCCCGAAAAGCCAAGGCAGCAGCCTGGCTAGCCGCATCCACTACCACCACATCTGGGCCCACAGCGTGACGACATGCTTGTCGGGAACGGTGTTGAGGCCGGCGCTGCCAATGCTCCAGGTGCCGTACTGGCCGTAGGGCCACGGCATGACGCCAGGGGCCCCGTTGGGCACGCCAGCGGACTTGCTCGGATCGGTGTAGGCGGCGTTGTACTTGTAGTAGCTGTACTGAAGCACAATCGCCTCGTGCGTGACGAATTCGCTGCGGAAGACGAGGCGCGGGGAGAAGACGTAGAACGTCTGCTCGCTGTTGTCCATATTGGGATTCACGGTGTCGACGCGCAGACCGGCCGCCATCAACGGAATGAACGAGTACACGACATCCAAGCCGCCCTTGAACTTGGTCACGTTGTCCACGCCATTGGGTGTTCCCACGACCTTGTTGTACATGAAGAACGGACGAATCGTGATGTCGGCGGCCTGCCCCCAGAACGGCCGCGGGCGCATCATGAAGGCCGCCAAGCTGAAGGTGTACTGTCCCGCGATGGTATGAATCTCGCCGTCGCCACCTGACCCGGCGGCGTAGGCCGTGGGGAAGTAGTTCTGCGTGAACTGCCAGCCGCCCTGCGAGTGGAGCACCTCGATCGAATCGTTGATGGTGAGGGCGTTCTTGGCCTTGATGTACGAGTAACCGATGTAGCCATCGCCCATCCAGCCGCCATCGAGCTTGAAGTCGACGCCGGCGACCTGAATGTAGCCGTAGCCCGGAACGAAGGAGTAGCCGGGATAGGTCGCGGTGCCGCCGGTCGAGGCAACGTTCCAGCGCTTGTCCTTGACGAATGACCCGATGTAGTGGGCCTGGGCGGTAAGCACGCCCTTGATGACGGCGCCGGCGTGGAAGTGGCCGAGCATGTTGGTGCCCTCCTGGGTCTTGTTGCCCGGGAAGGGTTGCCACGACGGGAAGTTGTAGCAGGCCGTCCCCGGACCGTTGCTGGCGCACGGGTTCTGGTTGTAAGGCGAAGTGGTGTCCGCGTCATAGCTCTGGTACTGCTGGTCGACCTTGGCGCCCGCGCCGCCTTCGAAGATGAGCTTGACGTCGTCCGCGACGTCCATGTCCGCCGTCGCCGTGGCGCCGGCCAAACGGGTACGACCGATGATGTAGGTCTCGTATTCGCCGGCGTCGTACTTGCCCATGGCGCCGTAGCGGTTCGAGAAAATACCGACGTCCCACGCCATGCCGCCGAGATCGCCCAGCGCCTCGGGGAACTTCAAGGTCAGGAAGGCGCGGTCGATACCGAGCTGATCCTGCAGCTCGCGCCAGCCGCCCGAGGTGATGTTGTAACTGGCGATCGAGGTGGTCATCATGACCCGCTGGTTACCGTACTGGAAGAGCAGCTCGGCCCACGGACCCGGGCTGATGTTGGTGTACGACCAGCGCGTGTAGTTGCCGTCGGGCACGACGGGGGGCGCGTGGAACTGGAGCGAGTTGGCGGTGAGGCTGGTGCTGCCACTGGGGCCCAGCCTCCCGCTGGCGTCGATGCCCACGCGCATGGGCGCGCGGAAGAAGCCCTTGAACTTGAAGCCCCAGTCCTTCTCCGACGAGGAATCGCCGACGTCGGCCGCGCCACCGATGGTGACCGCCTGCGTGTCGAGGCCAGCTCCACCGACCGTCTTCTTCTTCTGGGCCTTGGGCGCGGCTGCCTCGGGCTCGGCGGCCACCTGCGGCTCGGGCGGCGGCGGCGCGGGTACGGCCACGGGCGCGGCCGCTTCGGGCGCCGCCGTGGCGGCAGGCACGGGGATGTTCGCCGGCGGATTCGCTGGCTTGCCACTCTCGATGAGCTTCTCGTCGGAGGCCGGCTTGCTCGGCTCGGCTGCCGCCGCTGCGCTGGCCAACAGGATGGTGCCGAGAAAGGCCGATAGACTGACTGACTTGCTGATTGAACGCAACATGGTCACTCCCAAGGTTGGAAACCGGGGGCCCTGTGCCCCCAACGAACTGCGGAAACCGAAGCCAACGGTGCGGCCCCGGCGCGTGTGCGTGCTCTTCCTGTCACTGGCGTCTGCCGCATGAGCGGTCCTTCGCCATGGCAAACAATCCAATGGCGAGAGATGGGAACCCACGCGGCGTGGCTGCTGGCAAATAGGAGAGACACCGTCACTGAATTCGCAGGCACCTTACACGAGGTCCGCACCCTTGTATATGCCCCGCGAAACGCCGTCCGGCGGCGGACATGTCCGCTCCACGTGGGCATGCCCAGCCCGTCGCGTGGGGAGCCGCCCGGCTTTGCCGGGCGCGCACCATCGCGGGAGGGTTTGGCGAGGCCGAGCGCAGCGAGGGGGTGGCAGGGCGGGTGGGGGGGGCCGAGTGCGCAGCTAACCCTTTCAGGGTTCCCATCACAATCAAAAAGCGACCATGCCGCCAAGCAGCGCACTGCCGGTGGCACGGTGAACGGCCTGCCCGTCCAGGCGGAAGATCTCACCACCCCCATCGAGGTTGAGCGAGAGGGAGGTCCGGTCATACAGTCTCGCGCTCACGGTCAGCACGCCGCCGTAGGCAAACCCGAAGGAGTTGGAAACCTCCCCCAGCCCGTTCCGCTGGCGCACCATCGGCACGCCGAGGGTGGGGCCGAGTTGGACCGCGAAGCGTTGCCCGAGGAACAACGGCAGGAGGAGGTCGGCGTTCGCGCTGGCGCGTAGGAGGGACGACCGATAGATGTCCTGCTGGGAATCGAAGGAGGCGCCGCTGACCCGGCCGCGCAGGGCGAGTCGGCCGAAATCGCGCGCGTAAGAGAGCGCGAAGGTGCCGATGAAAGCGGGGCTGCCCGGCACGACCGAGGTGCTGATACCGGCGTAGGCCCCGAGGTGGTTGCGCAGCTCGAGCCCGCCGTTCTTGCTGCGCGAGCTCTCCTGCGCCACCCGGGCCATGCTGGCCGGGTCGATGGACGTCACGCTGCCCGGGGCCAGCGCCAGCGTGCGTTCGCGAACCTCGCCCATGGTCCGGCGCACGAAGCGGTATTCACCGGCGGGCAC
>PNBO01000301.1:8631-14640 GCA_003136095.1 Myxococcales bacterium | reverse complement strand
CTGCCGGTCCCGCCGCCGCTGCCGGTCGCGCCACCGCTGCCGGTCCCGCCGCCGGCGCCGGTCGCGCCACCACTGCCGGTCCCGCCGCCGGCGCGGGTCGCGCCTCCGCTGCCAGTCACTCCGCCACTGCCGGTGCCGCCCGTGCCCTTCGTGCCTCCCGTGCCGGTCACCCCGCCGCTGCTGGACGTGCCGCCCGTACCCGTCATGCCGCCACTGCTGGTCGTCCCGCCCGTGCCCGTCACGCCGCCACTGCTGGTCGTCCCGCCCGCGCCCGTCATGCCGCCACTGCTGGTCGTCCCGCCCGTGCCCGTCACGCCGCCGCTGCTGGTAGCTCCACCGCTTCCCTTGTTTCCACCGCTTCCTTGGCCGCCCGGCTGGGCCGTGGTGCAACTCAAGAGTCCGCAGGCCAGGACCGCAAGTGACCAGGTGAATGGCGCAAATGACCGTGATTTCATCGGAAACTCCTCAGGGCCGTCCGTGCGAGCGGCATCGGGTTTGTGCGTAGTGTGCGCTCGACACGGAAACCGGCTCATGGCACTTCGGCGTACGACCTCAGGTGTGGCTTCATAGGACGACTTCGCCAGAAATGCGAGGTTTTGGCAAGAAATGCCACGCCCGCAATCTTGCAAGCACGGTCGGCAGCGTCCCACGCTCGGAAGACACAAGTGTCGTCCCAATTGAATACGGCGAGCCGCTTTCCTTGCATCCCACCACCGACCTGACTGAGCTGCTTTCGTGGCCTGGCGGACACTGGCGAGTGGATTCTTGGACGACTGGAATACGATGCTCACTCCTCTGACCTTCGTCGGTGACGACACAGCGCTGATGCAAGCGCTGCGTGCCGGTCACCCTGGCGCAGCCGCTGTTTTCTATGACCAGCACGCCGCGCATGTTTACCGCACCCTCTCCACGGCATTGGGAGCCGACGAAGAGCTCCCCGACCTGTTGCAGGAGGTCTTCATTCGCGCGCTCGATGGGGTAGGCAACCTGCGCGAGGTCGAGCGGGTGCGAAGTTGGCTGACCACCATCGCGATCTTCGTCGCTCGCGCGCAGATCCGAATGCGCGCGCGACGCAGTTGGCTGCGCGTATTCTCGCCCGAACATACCCGCCCGCGCGTCCTCGAGCAGCCCTCATTGGAGATCCGGCGGGCGCTGCGCGAGGTCTACGATGTGCTCGACCAAATGCCGGTCAACGAGCGCATGGCCTTCGTGCTGCGCTTCGTCGATGGCAGGACCCTGCCCGACGCGGCGGAAGCCTGCGACACCTCGCTGGCCACGCTCAAGCGAAGGTTGGCGCGCGCCGAGAAACGCTTTCTGGCGGCAGCCCGCAAACGGCCGACCCTCGAGCTTTGGCTGGAGAAAGGGGCGAGATGGAACATCCAGAAGCAAAGCTAGCGGACCTGGGAACGACCGTCCGCAAAATGCTCGCGCTCGAGTGCCCGGCCGTCCGGGAGATCCGCCAGGCGCGCACCGAGTTCCTCCAAGAGATTGCCGTGCGCAATACCGCGGCGACGAGGCGTCCGCGCCACGGGCGACTCTTGCTCCTTGCCGGCGCCATGGCCGCGAGCACCGTGGCGCTGTGGACATGGACCCGCCTCCCGGTCACGTTCCAGGTTGGCGTGTTAAGTGTTCCTGGCCGGCCCGGCGATCTTGTGCGCGCCACGGGCAAGACCCCGGAGCCGCTGCGTTTCTCCGATGGAAGCGCCCTTGTGCTCCGCGAAGGCGGGCGGCTGCGCGTGCTCGCCACCGAGGCGAGAGGCGCGCGCGTCCTGCTCGAGGATGGCACGGTGGATGTAGCCGTCGCTCCCGCGAGACTGGGCAAGAAGCAATGGAGATTCGAGGCCGGCCCCTTCTCCGTCTTGGTCACGGGAACCAGATTCAAGCTGTCCTACCGCGCGCTCGATCAGACCTTCGGCCTCGCGACCCAGGAAGGCCAGGTCGTGGTTTCGGGCGCATGCCTGCGCGGTCCAACCCCAGTGGGGGCTGGGGCTCGGCTCGATCAGTCTTGCCCGGCCAAGCAACTGCCGTCTTTTCGGACCACGGATCCATCGGGCCCCTCCCCCGCCGTGCGAGAGAGCACCGACCTTGCGCTGATGCCGGCTTCTCCTCCGCGTAGCGGGGCCTGGCGCGAACTGCTGGCCGCCGGACGCTTGCAAGATGGGCTGCGCGCGGCCGAGCGGGCGAATTTCGCTCGGGTCTGCCAGACCGCGACGAGCAAGGAGCTGCTGATGTTGGCCGATGCCGCCCGGCTCTTCGAGCACACCGCACGAGCCGTGACCGCCCTGCGCGTCTTGCGGCAGCGCTTTCCCTCGTCGGCCGAGGCCTCCACCGCGGCCTTCACCTTGGGCCGCATCGCCTTCGAGCAGAAACACGCTTACGTGGAGGCGGTGGGCTGGTTCGCCACCTACCTGCGCGAACAGCCGAGCGGGCCGCTCATGGGCGACTCTGTCGGCCGTCTCATGGAGGCCCGACTGCGCGCCGGTGACCAGGCCAGCGCCCACTTGGATGCAGAACGGTACTTGCGCCGATTCCCCGAAGGACCTTACGCTTCGGAGGCGCGAGGCATTCTGTCGAAGTGAACCGAGGGTTGAGGAAGCACCGACGGGTGCTATCGGTTAGGCGCCAAGGGATGTTGGTTCGCGTAAGCGTGGGGCGGCCGGATACTCGGACGGAATGTTGAGCCGTTCCGTACTTCGCCTGCGACCTAGGTTCACCATGCGACGAAACTTCGTGCTGATTTCCATGGCATCCTCGTGTTGCCTTGCGCTGGGGTGCGGCAACCAGGGCGGCGGATCGGGCGCGAATGGCAGCGGCGGCCAGACGAGCGCCACCACGGCAACCGGCGGTGCGACGACCAAGGGCACCGGCGGCAACAACACCGCCACCGGTGGTAGCTCCGGCACCGTAGCTGGCTCCGGCGGCAACACCGGGTCCGGCGGCAATACCGCCGCCGGTGGCGCCACGACCAAAGGCACCGGCGGCAACACCGGCGCCAGCGGCGGCGCCACTACCGTCACCGGGTCCGGCGGCGCCGCCGCCACCGGTGGCGCGACCGCGACTGGCGGCGCCACCACGAAAGGCAGTGGCGGCAACACCGGGTCCGGCGGCGCGACCACGAAGGGCACGGGCGGCACGACCGGTTCTGGCGGCACAACGAGCTCCGACTCCGGCACCGCCTCGGGAACCGGTGGCACCACCACCGACGGCGGCACCAGCCAGTGGCCGCAGTGCTTTGGGACCGACATGGTGCCGACCACGACGCTCAAGCAACGAGCGCCGACCAGCGACTTCACAACGCAGATCGCCTCTGGCGGCGTCGCCATGATCATCGGAGCGAACCGGCAGTCCTGCCTCACCGACACAGTGGTGAATTTTGATGTGCAGGATCTCAACCAGGAGCTCAAGGACGTCGTCGAGACCGTCAAGTTCTATGGGTTCCTCGACTGGAAACGCGGCTACTACATGGACTGGGTCATCCTCAACAGTGGCATTCCCAACGCCACCCTTTCCGGCCAGGGAGGGCACCAGGGCGACCGCTACGGCCACATGAATTTCGAGTCCACCGAGGAGTGCCCGTGCAATTGGGGCACTGGCGACGACGCGAACCGTGGCAGCGCGCTTCACGAGAGCATCCACGCCCTGCAGGCCGAGCTGTGGGCGTTCAACAACGAGGCGTCGGGCTGGATCCACGAAGCGCACAACTGCTACACCGCTACCATGCGGGCGCACCTGGTGGAGAACAAGTACACCGAGGGCTGGGGAACTGCCCTTACGCTGCAGATGCCGCATGGCCCGATCGAGTCGATGGGCATGAACACCGATGGCTCGTGGGCCGGACCCGCCGATCAGAACGCCACGACCTACGTCAACAGCATCAATCGCTATGGCCTCGAGATCTTCTGGCTCGTCGTAAACCTCGAGATGGGCCAAGGATTCATCAACTGCACTTGGGACAGTGCCAGCAAGGCGGGCAATCCGGACAACCGGGTGAGCGGAACCCTCTCCGTGCTCCAGGCCATGGCTAAGGGTTCCTCATGGGCTGCGGTGGCAGATGTGATCCAGCGTTTTGGAGCCCGCAGCGCCATCCTGGACTTCGACGGCTGGACACAGGTCATGCGCAGCAACATGAAGGGCAACTGGAACAGCAGCTACTGGTTTTACGTGTTCCCGGGCGGCGACGGAACCACGGCTTTCAGCCCGCCGACCAAGCAGATTCCGCGCCACCAGGGCCGCAACGTCATCCCCATCAAGGTCGCTTCCGGCGCCACCTCGGTCACGGTGGAATTCACACCCGACGCCACCGGCAGCAAGGGGACGAAGGAGAACGAGGTCGCGCAACTCGTGTACCGCGACAGCTCGGACATGCCCGTGTACGGCACGACCTTCGGGAGTGGGCAGAACACGATCGACGTGTCGGGCGGCGTGCGCAACGGCATCGTGAATCTCGTCGTGGCCGTGACCAATCCCAACGGCACCGGCGCCGGCGACGACGGCTCGGGCAAGGGCTTCGACGCGCAAGAAACCTTCAACTACAAGGCGCGCATCGTAAGTGGCGGCACCATCGCGCCCACTAGCACCACGCCGTGGTAATGCGCGAAACGGCCGCGACCTGCTTCGCCGTCGCGCTGGTCGTCGCGGCTTGTAAGCCGCACTCACCGCAACCCCGGGTGGTCGCGCCTTCGCTTGCCGATGCACGACCACCGGCCAATTGCCAGATACTGCGTAACCGCCTGTGCGCGCAGTTCGGACAGGGATCCGACGTCTGTGCGATGGCTGGCGAGCAGACGCGTTCCTTTTCCCCGGAACGCTGCGCGGCCATGCTGGCCCGCTACGAACACACGGCCGCGTCGGCGCTCCGCTTCGCCGAGGGCAAGCAAGCCCTGACCGCGCGCGAGCAATCCACCCCCCATGGCGCGGCGCCCAGCCTGGGCAAGGCCGACGCGCCCTTGACCATCGTCATCTTCGCGGACTTCGACGATGACGAATGTAGCCGCGGCTCGCCCGTGGCCACTGCCATCAAGAACCTCTACGCGGACCGGGTGCGCCTGGTCTTCCGGCAGTTCCCGCTCGCAACCCACGCCAACGCGCACCTGGCGGCGCAGGCCAGCCTCGCCGCCCACGCCCAGGGGAAGTTCTGGGCCTATTGCGAGGTGCTGTTCGGCAATCCCCAGGACCACAGCCGGGCCGCGCTGGAGCGGTACGCCCAGGCGGCCGGCCTCGACCTGGGCCGGTTCCGCAAGGCGCTCGACCAGAAGACCTTCGCGGCTGACGTGGACGCCGACATCGAGCTGGGACGCAAGGTCAACCTAGGGAAGGTGCCGGCCATGTTCGCGAACGGAAAATCGGTGCGCTTCCCGTATGGCGCGGACGAGCTTGCGAGCGTGGTGGAACAACCGATAAGTCCGTGAGCCGCCTCCATGGCGGCGGCACGTATCGCCGCACGGTCGCCGTCGACAAGCTGAACTGGAGCGGCGATACGCCGCAGAAAGTGACGCCGAGCCCGGGGATGAGCTTCTAGTATTCGCCGAGGCCGGGATCTGGCAGCATGGCGGCATGCTCGCCAATGTCGCCTTCCGCATCGACCTGCCACACGGCCGCTGCGTGGGCGTGCGCATCCCCACCGGCGTCGAGCAAGACAACCTTCTCTCGCTTGCTCCCGGCCTCGCCTCCCTCGCCGAGGAAGAGCGCGACTACCTGGAATCGCTCTCGCCCGCGCGCAAGCCGACCTGGCTGGCTGGCCGCATCGCCCTGCACGAGGCCTTGCGCGACCTGGGCCTCGACACGGGCCCCATCCTGACCGACCGACGGGGAGCGCCCGAGTTGCCCGATGGCGTGACGGGCTCGATCAGCCACAAGCGCACTCTCGCGGTGGCTCTGGCAGCCCGCAGGCTCGACGGCCTTTCCATCGGCGTCGACATCGAGCCCGTGCCCACCTTGCCGCCCTCGCCCAGCGAGCCCGGCTGGGACAGCCGGCCGGACATCAGCAGCCGGGTCATGACGCCCGAGGAG
>PNBO01000301.1:0-8541 GCA_003136095.1 Myxococcales bacterium | reverse complement strand
GCCGGCTCGTCAGTCGAGCAACTTGCCCGTCCGCCGCAGTCGTACGCCGTCCTCGCGGTCGAAGGAAAACCAGACCTGGCGCGCGACCGCGGTGACGTCGGCGAGGGGCAGGACACCAAAGTCGCGCGAGTCGAGCGCGGCATCGCGGTTGTCGCCAAGCACGAACACCTGCCCGCTCGGGACCGTGAGCGAAAGTCGCTTGCGGTCCGCATCCTTGCGCCACAGCACGGTGTAGCTCACACCATCGAGGGATTCGCGAAAGGCCTGGTGCTGCGCGAGCAGTCGGTTAAGGGAGGGCGCACCTAGGTCGCGCACCTCTTCCTGCCGGAGCTCGACGCCATTCGCCTTGATCGAGGTTCCGTCGATCTCGATGCGATCTCCGGGCAGGCCAACGATTCGTTTCACGAACATGGTGGTGCGATCATTGGGGTAAAGGAAGACGACGATTGCTCCGCGCCGCAGCTTAACCCCACCCGGGTGGCCGACGCGCTTGTCGGCGAAGAAGCGGTCGCCCGGCAGGATGGACGGCATCATGCTCGCGCTCGGAACCTTGAAGGTCTGGACCAGCTGACGATTGGCATAGCTCGCCAGTGGGGCGAGCATGAAGGCGTGTCCGAACAAGAAGAGCGCCAGATACACGGTCCCGTGGTTCCATGCGCTTGGCGCAAAATCCTGACGCAGTCGGCGCGCCGACCGATAGGCAACCAGCACGGCGTAGAGGTAAAGCACCAGCGACGCCAGAACTCCGACGACCATCACCGGCGACAGCAGAGCCCGCGGGCCGTGCACCGCCAACCAGGCCGCCGACGGCAGGAGCAGCGCGAACGACAGGAGAAAGACGGCTCCCCGCGCGACCTCGCCACAGTAGATCTGTCCCAGCCCGGGCAAGAGCAGACCAGTGAACAGGGCGACCAGCGGACTTCGCGGACTCGGGTTCATGGCGTCCCTCCCAGGCTGGCCACCGGCAGCAGCGTCGAGAACAGCATGCGCAGCAGGTTGGCGACGGCGATGGCGAGGCCGATGTTCGCCAGCGCGACGCGGACCCAGGGCCGGCCGAACACGCGCTCCAGCCGCGTCGAGGCGCGCCCTTCCGCTGCGAGACCAGCCATGACCCGATCCACGAAGCCGTCCGGCACCGCCAGGCTAGCCTCGATGCCGTCGGCGATGGCGCTGTCGAGGGCCAGCCACCCGGCCACGACCCGGGCGCAACTCGCGCAGGCCAGGGTGTGCGCCTGACTGGTTTCATCGAGAGCGTCACCCGCGACGATGCGCTCTTGAATCAGGTTGCAGGGAGAAAATGCTGGCATCTCAATCCTCGCTTTCCGCCAACGTTGCCCGCAGTAATTGCTTGCCGCGAAAAATGCGCGATTTCACCGTGCCGACCGAACAACACTCGATCGCGGCAATGTCAGCCATGGACAACTCCTTTACATAGGCGAGCACCAGGACGCCGCGCAGGAGCTCGGGCAGGTCGTGGATCGCCTGGCGCACGCGTTGCCGGCGCTCCGTCTTTTCCAGGGTTTCGTGCGCGGACGGGGCCGCCGCGCGCGCCCGCGGGTCCATCGCGCTCTCCTGCCATTCGACGTGCGGCGCCCGCCGGCGGCTGCGCGCCGTTTCGTTCAACGCCAGGTGCTTGGCGATGGTGAACAGCCAGGAGGAGAACGTCGCCTGGCATGCGTCGTAGCTGCCCAGATTGCGATACGCACGCAGGAAAGCCTCCTGCGCCAGCTCTTCCGCCGTGGCGGGCTCGAGCCCAAACCCGCCCAGAAAGCGAAACACCGGTCGCTGGTATCTGACCACGAGAAAGCGGAAGGCGTCACGGTTGCCTGCGAGTACTTGGCGTATGAGAAAACCATCGTCCATCGGGAAGTTCCGGAGGCCTCGTCGATCCTGCGCAGGGTCATACCGGCCGGGCTCGAAAAAGTTCCCGGCGGACGGTCCAACGCCGGCGCGCCAGCAGCGCCACGATGACGGCCAGAGCCGCCAGCGAGATCGCCGCGCCCCGCGTGAGGTAGGTCGAGCGAAACGTCAATATCACCTCGCTGCCATCCGCGGGCACGGAGACCGCGCGCGTCCAGGCGTTGGCGGGAAGGCGGGGCGCGGGCCTGCCGTTCGCCCGCGCCGACCAGCCGGGAAACCAGGGTTCGGCCAGCACCAGCAGCCCCGGCGTCGTACTCTCGACCGCGACGGAGATCCGCTCGGGCTCGAATCGGGTGATGGTGGCGCGGGCGGGAGGCGCCGGTGAGTGGCTGGGCAAGTCGAGCGGCTGCTCCACCCACGCGGTTCCGTGGAAGTCGTGCCCTGCGCGCATGAGCGCGGTCGCTTCGTCGTCGGCGAGAAATGGCCGGCCCAGCCAGTGGTGCGGGTTCCACAGCGGCAGCCGGCCCTGCGCCACCGCCGACTGGATGTACGCCTTGTACAGGCTGTGCATGCGCACCCAATCTGCGGAGCCGAAGAGGCTCGGATCGACGAAGCACAAGCCGACCCTCACGGCCAGCGCGCCGAGAACGAGCGCCGTCCATTCGCGCGCCGTCAGCCTCCCGTCGGCTGGCCCGAGCGGCAGGGGTGGCGATGGCGCGCGCATGACGGTGAGCTAGCCGAGGAGCTTGCGCAGGATCTCGTTGACGATCTTGGGGTTGGCCTTGCCGCCGGTTTCCTTCATGACGTTGCCGACGAAGAAGCCCATCAATTTCGCGTTGCCGCCGCGAAAGCGTGCGACCTCGTCGGGGCTGCGCTCGACGACGCGCTGGCAGGCCGCCTCGATGACCGAGGTGTCGGAGACCAGGCTGACCGATTCGGCCGCCACGATGTCACCGGCGCGCCGCCGCTGTTGCCACATGCGACCGAAGACTTCCTTGCCCAGCTTGCCCGACAGCGTGCCCTTCTCGACCAGCTCGACCAGCTCGGCCAGCGCCGCGGGCGGTACGGGCACCTCTTTGTCCATGAGCTTGCGCGCATCATCGACGCGGCCCAGGACCTCGTTGATGAGCCAGTTGGCGATCTTCTTGGGGTGCGCCGGCGCCGCGGCCAGCGCCAGGTCGAAGTAGTCGCCGATCGGCCGCTCGGCCACCAGCACCTGCGCGTCCTGCGCCGACAGCCCCAGGCCCAGGAAGCGCGCGTGGCGGGCCTCGGGCAATTCCGGCAACACCGCGCGGGCGCGCAGCAGCCACGCCTCATCGACGACCAGCGGCGGCAGATCCGGCTCGGGGAAATAGCGATAGTCGTGCGCCTCTTCCTTCGAGCGCANNTCCCACAGCCGCGTCTCCTGCACCACGGCCTCGCCGCGGCCGAGCAGGACCTTCTGGCGCGCGATCTCGTGCTCGATGGCGTCGCGCACGTTCTTGAACGAGTTGATGTTCTTGAGCTCCGCTTTCGTGCCGAGCTTGCTTTCCCCGCGTGGCCGGATCGACACGTTGGCGTCGCAGCGCAAGGAACCTTCCTCCATGTTGCCGTCGCTGATGCCGAGGTAGCGCACCAGGGTACGAATGGCCCGCAGGTACTCCGCGGCCTCGTCGGCGGTTCGGAGGTCGGGCTCGCTGACGATCTCGCACAGGGGCACGCCGGCGCGATTGTAGTCGACGAAGCTGACGCCGCTCGCATCGTGGATGTTCTTGCCCGCGTCGTCTTCCAGGTGGATGCGCGTGAGCCGGATCCGCCTGACCTCGCCGTCGAGGCGGAAGGTTACCTGACCACCCTCGCACAGGGGTTCATCGTACTGCGAGATCTGAAAGCCCTTGGGCAGGTCGGGGTAGAAGTAGTGCTTGCGCGCAAACCGGCAGCGCGGCCGGATACGCGAGCCGACAGCCAGGCCCAGGCGCACAGCCGCGTCCACAGCCTCGCGGTTCAGGACCGGCAAGGCGCCGGGCAGCCCGAGGCAGACCGGATCGGTGTAGGCGTTGGGTTCGCCGCCGAAGGCTGCCGACGAGATGGAGAAGATCTTGGTGCGCGTGGCAAGCTGGACGTGCACCTCCAGCCCGATGACCGCTTCGTATGGGTCGGTGCTCATGACGGATCCTCTGGCAAGCGCTGGTGCCATTCGGTGCGCGCCTCGTAGGCGCCGGCCAGGCGGAACACGGTTTCCTCGCCGAGCGTCGGGCCGATGGTTTGCAGCCCGATGGGCAAGCCGTTCTTCGTGAAGCCGCAGCACTGGGACAGCGCCGGCACGCCGGCCAGCGGCGGCGCGACGGTGTAGATATCGGCCAAGTACATCTGCAAGGGATCCGCCGCGCGCTCGCCCAGCTTGAAGGCCGGCGTGGGCGAGGTCGGCGTGACCAGAACGTCGCACTGGGCGAAGGCCGCCGCGAAGTCGTTGGCGATGAGCCGCCGCACGCGCAACGCTTTGCCGTAGTACGCCTCGTAGTAGCCCGCGCGCAAGACGTAGGTGCCGAGCACGATGCGCCGCTTGGGCTCGGCGCCAAACCCCTCGCCGCGCGTCTTGGCGTAGAGCTCCTCGAGCGAGCTGGCGTGCTCCGTCCGATGCCCATAGCGAACCCCGTCGTAGCGGGCCAGATTCGACGACGCCTCGGCCATGCAGATCAAGTAGTAGGTCGCGATCGCGTATGGCGTGTGCGGCAACGATACCGGCACGAGAGTGGCGCCGGCGCGGCCCAGCTCGTCGAGCGCCGCGCGCACCGCGGCCTCGACCTCGGGATCCATGCCAGACTGGAAGTATTCCTTCGGCACCCCGAGGCGCAGGCCGGCCAGGCCGGCCTTACTCGCCCGCCGATAGGGGCCGGCCGGCTGCGGGATCGAGGTGCTGTCCATCGGGTCGTGACCCGCGATCACTTCCAGCAGCGCGGCTGCGTCCTCGACGGTGCGGCCGAAGGGGCCTGGGTGATCCAGCGACGAGGCGAAGGCGATCACACCGTAGCGCGAGACGCGGCCGTAGGTCGGCTTGACGCCGACGACCCCGCACAGCGAGGCCGGTTGGCGAATCGAGCCGCCGGTGTCCGTGCCCAAGGTACCCGCGCAGAGCGACGCCGCAACCGCGGCCGCCGACCCGCCCGACGAGCCGCCCGGCACGCGCTCGAGATCCCACGGATTGTGCACGGGTCCAAACGCGCTGTTCTCGTTCGACGAGCCCATGGCGAACTCGTCCATGTTGAGCTTGCCCAGGCGGATGGCGCCCGCCGCGGCCAGCCGCGCCGAGGCCGTGGACTCGTAGGGCGGGATGAAGCCCTTGAGAATCTTCGAGCCCGCCGTGGTCTCGAGCCCGCGCGTGACGAAGATGTCCTTGATCCCCACAGGCACGCCGCCGAGCGGCCCCACGGCTTCGCCGGCCGCGATCTTCTTGTCGATGGCATCCGCGGCTCGCCGCGCCCCGTCCGCGTCCAGCAGAAGGAACGCGCCGATCTTCTTGTCGAGCCGGGCGATGCGGTCGAGGTACGCCTCGACCAGGTCGCGCGATTTCCACTTCTTCGCCGCCACGCCCTCGGCCAGCGCGACGAGCGAAGCCCCCCGAACGTCCGGCGCCACGGCTACGCGCCCCCCGTGCCCGGCACGATGCGCGGTACCTCGAACATGTTCTCGCGTCGGCGGGGCGCATTCTGCAACGCCTCGTCCATCGTCAAGGACTGCCCGGGCTCGTCCGGCCGCAGCGGGCAGTCAAAAGGCACCGCGTGGGTCATGGGCAGGACGGAAGCGGTGTCCACGCCCTTGACGGTTTCGATGTAGCCGAGGATGCCGTCGATCTCATGCGTCAGCCGCGTGATCTCGGCCTCATCCAGCCGCAGCCGGGCCAAGGCCGCGATTTCGCGAACTTCCTGTGAATTGATTCTTGGCATTTCGGACGTTTTCTACCATCTTTCCCCCCGCTTCCACCTCGGCCGCCCGCACATGACGCGTAAGCCCTAGTGTAACGCAGCGAATCTGCATATAATTTCTGGTTGGCTGTCCTCGCGATGAATTTGCACGAACTTCAGAAGAACTCACCGTCTCGTCGCCTCCGAGGCCTCGGTTTTGGCGTGGCCGCGCTCGCCAGCGCGACCCTTGGCCTCGGCTGCGACGCTGGCTCGCACGGCAAGGACGCTTCCCCCACCACCAGCCAACACCTGGCGCAGGTTTCGGTCAGGCTCGACTATCCCAGCGGCAGCGCCCCGGCGGTCTCCGTCCTCGCCTTCCGCGCCGAGGCCATCGATCTGGCGTCCGCCGACGTGCTCGGCGCCGTGGATCCGCTGGTCGCCCCCGCGCCCGATTCGGCCTGCGAGTTGCGTGACGTGGCGGGCAGCGCGCGCGCCCTGCGCACCCAAGGTGGGGCGGTCAACCTGCAAGAGCTCGGCGGCGTTTCCCTGCAAGTTCCGTCGGGCGAGGCCCTGCGCCCCGCGCCTCGGGTCTATCCGCCCTTGGCCGATGTCGTCGGCGGCGTCATCGCCGAGGCCGGCCCGCTCGAT
Source organism: Myxococcales bacterium (assembly GCA_003136095.1). Taxonomy (GTDB): domain Bacteria; phylum Myxococcota_A; class Polyangia; order Fen-1088; family Fen-1088; genus Fen-1118. The sequence continues at coordinate 2,152 of PNBO01000301.1, read as the reverse complement.
CTCGGCCAGGTTCCCGCTGCTTTCACGCTCGCGGTTCCCACCCAGAGCGACGATCCCGCGACCCTCGAGCTCGCCGTGCCCGCCGCCCCATCGGTATCGGACAGCAGCGAGGCGCCCCTCGACACGCGTACCAGTATGAGCATGAAGGGCGATCTCGTCCTGCGCGTTTCGGGCCCGCCGCGAACCTTTCTGGAAATCCGTCCCTTTGGTGCACCTTCCGCCATCGCCTGCGCCGTGTCCTCGGGTGGCTGGGTCGTCGTTCCGCACGACCTTCTCGCCAAGCTCGTTGCCAGCGCGGGGCGCGCCCCGGTTTCATTCGAAGCCGTGTGGCGCGAAAGCCGGCTGCTATCCGCCGGGAGCGAAACCACCCGCGTTTCGTTCGAGGCCCGCTCGTCAGCGGTGCTGGAACTGCGGCCGTGACCGAGGCCGCGCGCCCGCGCAACCTGCGGCGCTACGACCGCAAGAGCGCGCTGGTGCCGATCGTCGTACGCGCGGCGGGAAACAAGATCCAGGCCGGCGTGCGCCTGGATACCGCGGACCTTTCCGAGGGCGGGCTCTTCCTGCGCTCCGATCTGCTGTTCGAGGTGGGCGAGGATTTGACCCTGGAGATCCCGGTGGGCGGGGGCAAGACCACGACGGCGACCGGCCGCGTGGCCTGGGTAACCCGCGGCACCGGCAAGAAGGACAGTGCCGGCATGGGCATCGAATTCGCGCGACTCTCCGCCCACGACCGGCGCGCCCTGGCCGACAGCCTGCGCGCCTTGGCCGAGACCGGACCCAAGAAGTAGCGGACCACTACCATCAGGAGCGACCCATGGCAGAGACTCTCGAAGAGCTGACCTACGATTACGAAGACGAGGGCGTTCTGGTGCGCAAGCAGCTCGAAAAAGTCGTGCTGACCAAGGGCTCGTGGGCGACGCTGATGTTCCTCTACCAGGAACTGGACAAGGCCTCCGGTACCTTCCGCCCCCCCAAGATCGCCATCGTGCGCTTCAAGAAATTCAAGGGCGCCTACCGCAAACAGTCGTCCTTCAACGTCTCGAGCGAGAAACAAGCCCGCCAGATCACCGAAGTCTTCGAGCAGTGGTACCCCAAGATGACCGTCGCCACGCCCGACCCCAACGGCGAAACGCCCAGCGACGAACCCGCGGACACCGAAGCGTAGCTACGTGCCCGTGGTCGCGCGAAAAGGCGAATCCGCTTGACCGCGGGACGCGGTAGTTTTCACCACAGAGAACACAGAGGACACGGAGACGGAGGGGAAAGAGTTCGGATCTAGCATCAATGCCTCGTCGTCGTGGACGCCACCATCATTTCGACAGCCACTACTTCCTGAGTATCAGATCTCGCCGCGGCCTTTCGCCTGTTGGTGGAGCGCCCAAAGCTTCGCGAATAGTCTGCGTTCATCCCGGGCAAGGAGACCAAACGGCAAGAACACGATGGCCAGACCGTAGAAGATGAGGGCGCCGTCCAGTTTGTCGAATGCAGCGACCATGAGCCCCGGATAGGATGACTCGTACCGCGGCCCTTTCTTGAACCAGGCCGTGAGCACACCCGCAAGATCAGTATCCAGGCCCTGCGCAATCCTCGCGGTCACGAAGAGGTAGATGGTACCGACGAGTATCCAAAGCAAAGGCGCGAATAGTGCGACCCAATACCTGAGCCCCTCGTATCGCCTGATGAGCCTGACCTCACGGTCGGTCAGAGCGAGATCGTCCCCTTTGCTTGCGCACATCGCCGCTGCCCTCCAAGTCTGAGTTCCATGATAACGGATCGACGAGCCAACAGGTGAGCCGAGGCCTCGCTCCCCTGCCACGGTTCCAGATCCGAACCCAACCCCTTCCGGCTCTGTGTCCTCCGTGTTCTCTGTGGTGAAAACCAGAATGCCCCTCACCTTGGGGGATCCGCTTTCTATGCGGCCCCTACACGGCATGGGTGGCGCGCGGCTACTTCTTCCAGAACTTGCCCTTGCCCGCGTCTGCCTTGCTGTCGGGCTTGCCACCCTTCGCCGGCGACTTGCTCTTGCGCATCTCGATGAGGCGCAGCTCGCGGCTGGCCTCGATGAAGGACTCGTCGATCCGCACGGCCTCGCGGAAGGCCTGCTCGGCCTTGGGGGATTCGTTGAGGAACTTCCAGAGCTGCCCGACCCAGT
>PNBO01000113.1 GCA_003136095.1 Myxococcales bacterium | reverse complement strand
GGCTGCGCCGCCGAGGTTCGGGATGCGGCCGCCCGCGCCGCCGAGGATTGGGACGCCGCCACCCGCGCCGCCGCTGGGATAGGGCCTGCCGCCAGAGCCGCTGTAGCTGCCACCCGAACCGCCGTAGCTGCCGCAGTTGTAGTCGTAATTCGAACAGGTGCCCATGCCATCGCAGCTGTAGCAGGTCCCGCAGCTGACCGTGCCCCCCGGGTACGCGCAGGTCCCGGTGCCGTCACAGGTGGACTTGCACACGCCGCTGCCGCCGCCGCATTCGCTCTGCGGATCGGTGCCCGCTGGATAGGGACTGCACTTGCCGGCCCGTCCCGCCTGGTTGCAGGATGCGCAAGTGCCCGCGCACGCGCTGTCGCAGCACACGCCGTCGGCACAGAACCCGGAAGCGCAAGCGCTGGCCACCGTGCAGGCCTGCCCGTTCTTGCTCAGGCAACTGCCAGTGCCGTCACAGGCCTGGCCAACCGCACAGCTGCCCGTCACCTCGGTTCCGGCCTTGGCCAGCACGCAGGTGCCTTCCGAGCCGGCCACGTTGCACGACTTGCACGCGCCGGTGCACGCGGCGACGTCGCAACACACGCCGTCGACGCAATTGCCCGAGGCACAGGAGGTCGCGAACGTAGCGGTACACCCCTCGCCGTTGCCCAGGTTAGTGACGGAGTACTCCCAGGTTTCGCTGCCGAGGCTGCCGCTGCTCGTGGTCTGGCCACCGAACAAGACCACGACACCGCGAGCGCCGTCGAAGGCCGTGGTGGCGCCATAGACGGCTCCAGGTGTAGTGGCCAACGCGCGGACGTACCAGGTTGGCCCCTTGCTCTCGACCTCCCAGGTTTGTTGAACACCCGAGCTGGAGTTATTAGGATCCGTGAGCAGGACTTCGCGCCGGCGGATCGAATCGTAGCCGAGGGCAAGGGCGTAGCCATAGCCGAGGGCGTCTGCGGTGCTACGGGTCGTCCAGCCCGCGGACAGTGGATCCCATTCCCAGAAGAGGGTCGCGTCGCTGCCGTAGTTCGTGCCATCGTAGAGGAACATCTTTTGCCGGCCCTCTTCGTAAGCGAGGAGCGGGTACTCGCGCGCCGACGGCGCGCTGACGGAGGCCGGCGGCGTCCGATTCGTCCAGGTCATTGTCAGGCCATCCCACTCCCAGACCTCGTTGCGAATCGGATCCACGTAGGCGCCGGTGCCCAGCCACATGTAGCCGCTCATGCCGCCGAAGAGCAGGATCTTGTTGCGGGCCGTGTCGGTGACCATGCCGTGTCCCATGAGCGGGTCTGGACTCGAGGCTGGTGAGAGTTGGACCCACGTGCCGGCGCTGGTCCATTCCCAGGTGTCGCCGAAGGCGGTCCCGGAGTAGTTGTCGTTGCCGCCGTAGAGGATCAGCGATTTCCTGGCGGGGTCGTAGGCCAAGCCGGCATCCGAGCGGGCGGGAGGCCGCACGTTCGCGGCCACTTGCGCCCAGGTCTTGCCATCCCACGCCCAGAGCTCATCAAGGACCTGTCCGGTCATGGCGTCGTAGCCGCCGAAGATGTAGGTCTTTCCGGTCAAGGGATAGTAGGCCATGGCTTGGTAGTAACGGGAGGAGGGCACGTCGAGCGGGGGGGTGCGATCGGTGAACGCGGGCGTCGCGGGGTTGAGCTCCCAGACCTCGCGCGAACCCGTGGCCCCGTAGCCCACCCCGATGGGCACGCCGGGGAGGTAGCCAGTCGATCCGCCGCTGCCGTACGTCCCGCCGGTGCCGTAGGGGTTGTACGCGGCTGCGCCGGCCACCAGCTCCAGGCGTGCGCCCGCAACGTCCGCGACCATGGACGCGTACATGCGGGCCGAGGGGATGCCACTCTCGCTGCCGGTCAGACGCTGGGTCCAGGCTCCGGTTGTGGGCTCCCAATCCCACAGGTCGTTCAGGGTGTTGCCCGTGCTGATGTCCCAGCCGCCGAAGACCACAACCTTGTTGCGGCTGCCATCGAAGGCCATGGCGTGACCGTAGCGCTGGCTTGGCTTGTTGCCCGGGGCGGTTCGCTCGGTCCAGGTGGCGGTCGCGGGATCCCACTCCCAGGTGTCCTGCTTGGGCACGCCGGGCGCGCTGGCGATGTCGGTCTGCAAGCCCGCGAAAAGCACCGCCTTGTTACGCGCGGAATCCCACACCAGGCCGAAGTCGTGCCGAACCGACGGCGCGGTGGCCACTGTTTGCAGTGTCCACTTGTACGCAACCGGATCGTATTCCCAGGTGTCGCCGAGCGAGATCGAGACGCCGCTGCCATCGGACGAATACTGGTCGCTGCGCCCGCCGCCGAAGAGCAGGATCTTTCCCGTCGACTTCTCGTAGACCATGCCGTGCTGGCTGCGCGCCGAAGGGTAGCTGCCGGCGGCGCTGACATTGGTCCACGCGCCTGTCGCCGGATCCCATTCCCAGGTGTCTTCGAAATTGGAGCCACTGCCGGCGCGGCCGCCGAAGAGCACGAACTTGCCGCGCAGGGAATCGAACACCATGGCCGCGCCCGAACGCGCATTCGGCGCGCTCCCCGTGCCGGTGCGGTTGGTCCACTTGCCGGTGGCCAGGCTCCATTCCCAGGTTTCCTGGTTGGGGGCGACGGTGCCGGTGTTGGGATTGGTGTTCGTCCCGCCGAACATCACGACCACCTTGCGGGTTTCGTCGAAGGCCGCGGCCTGCAGGTAGCGGCCATCCGGCGTACTGCTCGAGCCGACCTTTCGCCAGGCCGCGACCTCCGTCGGCGGCACCACGCCAAGCGCCAGCTTGCCGGACTCGATGTTGGTGGAATTCCGCTCCTCGGTATCCTCATTGCAGGTCGCGAGAAGAAGTAGAGCAACGATGGTGCCGCTTCTCGGCTTCATGGGGGGCCTCCTTGCGTGCTTGCGCGAACGCCTGACGGATACTGACACCACCGCGTCGTTTCCGGAAGTGTCCATGGTCACCAAAAGCCGGCGGTTTGCGGCGCCCGCCCGGAGTGCTCCCGCCGCTTGGTCAGGCGAGAAAGTCGCCCGATCCAACCCTGGTCTTGGCGGCTGCCCCTCGGGAGCGCTTGGCGCTATAACGGGGCGCGCATGCCACCCAAGGAAGAAGACCACAGCCACCCGCCGGATGGCCAGGCTGTCACGGTGACGCTCGACGAGGCGCTGGCCCTCGCGGTTTGCGCACATCGCGAGGGCCGGTTCCCGGAAGCCGCGGAGATTTACCGTCAGATCCTCGTCATCGTGCCCGACCACGTCGATGCTCTTCACTTCCTCGGCGTGGCCGAGCACCAGGCGGGACGCCCGCAAATGGCCCTCGAGCTCCTGGATCGCGCGCTAGCCTTGGCGCCGGAGCACCCCGATGCCCTGAGCAACCGCGGCAACGTGCACCGGAGTCTGCGCCATCTCGACGAGGCCGAGGCGGACTACCAGCACGCGCTGGCCCTGCGCCCGGACGATCCCAACACCCTCGGCAATCTGGCAACGGTGCTGCGCGCCCGTGGAGACTGGGAGGGCGCGGTTACCGCCCTTCGCGCGGTCATCGCGCGCAAGCCGGATCACGCCTCGGCCTGGCAGAACCTGGGCGGTACCCTCGAGGATCTGCAGCGAAGAGAAGAAGCCGTCGAGGCCTACCGGCAGGCCGCCCGGCTGGCGCCCGCTTCGGCGGACATGTACCGCGACCTGGGTGTGGCGCTCTCCATCGAAGGACGCATTCGCGAGGCCATCGAGATGTACCGCCAGTGTCTCGCCCTCGCGCCCGGCGATGCGCGCGCCCGCCACCTGCTCGCCGGGTGCACGCAGGAGAGTGCGCCCCCGCGTGCGGCCGACGACTACGTGCGCGCGGAGTTCGATCACTTCGCCGCCAACTTCGACGCGAAGCTGGCCAGCCTGGAATACTGCGGGCCCGCGCTCGTCTGCCAGGCGGCCGAGGAGATCGCCCGCGAGCTGCCGCCCCGGCCGGTCGTGCTTGACGCCGGCTGCGGGACCGGGCTGTGCGGGCCGCTCTTGCGCCCGCGTGCCTCCGTCCTGGTGGGCGTGGACCTGTCACCTGCCATGGTGGCGCTGGCGCAGAAGCGCGGGGGCTACGACGATCTCGTGGTCGCGGAGCTGACCGGGTATCTGCGGCAACACGAACGAAGCTGCGACTTGATCGTCTCGGCCGACACGCTGGTGTACTTCGGCGACCTCACGGAAGTCACCGCGGCCGCCGCGGGAGCACTGCGTCCCGGCGGCGCGCTGATCTTCACCCTCGAGCGCGCGGAGCCGGCCGACGCGCCGTCGGGTATTCGGTTCCACCCGCACGGCCGCTACAGTCACACCCGCGACTATGTCGCCTCTGTCCTCGGCCAGACGGGATTCGCCGATACGGTCATTTCCGAGATCTCGTCACGCAAGGAAGCGGAAAAGTGGGTGCCCGGCTGGCTCGTGCGCGCGCGTGTGGGCCGGCACTGCGGTGATGACTAGAGCTGAATGCGGCCGATGTTGTTGCCCAGCTCCTCGGTGAACCAGATGTTGCCGTCGGGGCCGGAGGTGATGCCGCATGGGTAGCTGAAAGGGGTCGGCACCGGGAATTCGCTGACCTGCCCGGTCACCGTGATGCGTCCGATCTTGTTCACCAGATACTCCGTGAACCACAGGGCGCCGTCGGGGCCGGCGGTAATGATGCGCGGGCCGCTGTTCCCGGTCGGCAACGGGAATTCGGTGATCTCGCCCGCCGGCGTAATGCGGCCGATGCGATTGCCGCCGGCTTCGGTGAACCAGACGTTGCCGTCGGGCCCGGCCGTGACGCCGTAGGGATAGCTGCCGCCGGATGGCAGGGTGAACACGGTGTCGACATCCGCGAGCGTATCCCGGCCGAGGTTGTTGCTGGCTATGCCGCTCACCCAGAGGTTGCCGTCGGGGCCGTTCGCGATTTCCTGCCAATCGTCCTGATGGTCGGCGAAACGATCGAGAAGGAATCCAACGGTTGTCAGCGAGGCGAGATGCCCCGAGTATCCCGTGAACCAGAGCGTGCCATCCCCGGCGGTGACGATGGCCTGGGGCGAGCTCGGGTAGACCGCTGCCAACTCGGTGATGCTCCCGGCCGGCGTGATGAAACCAACCACGCCCGCAGCCGCTTCGGTGAACCAGAGATTGCCGTCCGGGCCGGAGGTGATTCCCTGCGGACAGCGTGCCTCGGCTTGCCCGTACGGCAGCCCGAACTCCGCGAAATCCCCGGCCGGGCTGAGCCGGCCGATCTGGTTGCGCGTGCACTCGGTGAACCAGAGATTGCCGTCGGGGCCGGTCGTGATGCGACGGGCGTCCGCGCCCTCGGTCGGGATGCGCAACTCGACGATGAGCGCCGCGGTGCTGCCGCCACTGCCGCCGGCCGTGGTGGCCCCGCCGCTGCCTGGGTGCCCGCCCGAGCCAGGGTGACCTCCAGTGTGGGTCGGGCCAGAGCTGCCGGGGCTGCCGCCCGTGCCGCCCTGGCTGCCCCCGCTTCCTCGCTCGGCAGCGGGCACGAAGGAAGGAGATAGCAGACTGGTGCGGCCGCAGGCGAGAAACAGCAGAATCAGCGCAAAGCAACCTGGTCGCATCGGTTCCTCGAGCATAGCGGAGAACGTCTCGCCCCGGTTAGGTCTCCGCTACTTCGCGCGCCGCCGTTTGCGGTTGCTCCACGCGTGCCCGGAGCGCCCGTTCCCGAGCCACCACCCCTACCAGCGCGCCGCTTGAGCCGCCGCGTGCGCGCGCGCCGCCGCCGGTCCCCATAGTTCCACGTTTGTTCGTACTCCCCGACATGACAGAAGAGCCCCCAGAATCCGCCGTACCGCCAGAGCCGATCGCGGCCCTGGACCTCTTGCTTGCCGCCACATTCCGGGTTCCCTGGGCTGGCTGATCCTGGACCAGCACGTCGAGGTCGAGCCGGGAGGGCAACGATGCGAGCCGCGGGCCAGCGGGAGTCTGGGACTTTGCCTCCGTGCCCCTGCCGCGGCAGGCGCTCGCCAGCAAGACCAGCGCGAGCAAAGAGAGCCGCCGGCAAGTCGGCGATGCGGGCGCTAGGGACAAGCGCGGCCGGTTGCGCTGCCCGCGAATGCCCGAGATGGTCGTGCTCCATGCGATGGTCGGGTTGTGCGGGCAGTTCGACACGACGCCATCGGGCGGGCGCCGTCGTGCCGCCGTCAGCGCGCTTCCATCTCGCTGGCCGCGAGGAGGACCGCGCACAGCCCGTGCGGCGAGTTCGAAAGTGTGGGCGTCTGGTTGATGTAGCCGGCGTAGCTCGTCTGCACGCCCATGCCCTGGACCGCGCCGTTGATGGTGGGTAAGCCGCTACCGTCGGTGGTGACCTTGGTCTGCAGTCCTTGCCAGCCTTTCTGGGCGACGGCCAGATAGCTGGCGTCTAGGTAGCCGCGCGCCACCCCCACCTTCAAGGCGTAGACGAACATGCCGCTGCCCGAGGTTTCCAGCCAGTCGTCGGACTTGCTGCCCTGATCGACGACCTGGTACCAGAGTCCGGTCGCCGAATCCTGCGTGTTCTTGAGGCCCACCGCCAGGCTGGCAAGAATGGACAACATGTTGCTGCGTCCCGACTGGCTCGCCGGCAGATCGTCCAGCGTGTCCACGATCGCCATCGCGTACCAACCCAGGGCCCGGCCCCAGACCACGGGCGAGCGGCCGGTCGTGGGGTCGGCCCAGGCGGCCTTCTGTCCGGCCGGGCTGTCATCCCACGCGTGGTAGAGGAGCCCGGTGGACGTATCTTGCACATGCTGCGCGAGTAGGTTGATCTGCTGCGTGACGGTGTCGCCACAGAAGGTTCCGCAGGTGCCAAAGACCGCGCCGTAGCGCGCGAGGAAGGGCTCGCCCATGTAAATGCTGTCGAGCCACATCTGGTTGGGATACGACTGCTTGTGCCAGAAGCCTTGGTCGGCGTTACGCGGGATGGTGTCGTAGCGGTCCCGAATGTTGTTCGCGGCGGTCTGGTACTTGGCCGTTCCCGTCTGTTGGTAGAGGAAGGGGAGCAAGACCGAAGGCTGGATGTTGTCGAAGCTGTGTGCGGAGGGAATGTTGACCACGCCGCTCGCATCGACGTAACTATCGACATACTTCTTGATGTACGCAAGGTAGCGGGCATCGCCGGTGCGGCGGTAGACCTGTTCCATTCCGCGCAGGACGATGCCGTGGTTGTATTCGAAGGCGGCCGTGGTGGCGATGTTGTTGGGATCGGGCCACCGGGTCATCACCGCGTTGGCGAAACGCACCGCCAGGGAATCGGCGGCCAGGCTGGGACCCGCGTCGGTTGCGCTGCCCGCATCCGTCGCGCCACCCGAACCCGTGCTTCCGCCCGAGCCCTTGGCGCCGCCCGTGCCCGTGCCTCCGCCCGAGCCCTTGGCGCCGCCGGTGACCGAGGCATCCGCCGCGCCGTCCGTGTTCGCGATGCCGCCCGCACCCGTGCCGCTCGTCGAGCTCGGGGATGTCGAGCCACCCGAACCGGTGCTTCCGCCCGAACCCTGGGCGCCGCTCGAGCCGCCGGAGCCGGACACCCCACCGGTTCCGCCGGAGCCGGACACGCCACCGGTTCCGCCGGTGCCGATCGCGCCGCCGGTTCCGGTTCCGGATCCGCCAGCGGTCCCCGTCGCGCCGCCGGAGCCGATGTTTCCGCCGGTTGCCCCCATGCTGCCTCCGGTGACGCTCGCAGCGGGGACATCCAGGCCGCCTTCCGTGGCGCCGCCTAGCGCCGAGTCGTGCCCCGATCCACCGGCCTTTCCACAGCCCGCGAGGGCCGAAACGGAAAGGAGGAAGATTGCCGCACGATTCAGTGGCTGGTGCCGCATGGGTTCTCCGACTCTGTGGTTGCAGTCAGTCGAGAGCTCGTCCTCGCCTTGCAGAACAACCAAGGGGCGCGAGCTACTTCGGCCCGGCGCCGGNNCGCCGCCGCCGGTGGCCTGGGTGCCGCTGGTGTTGGTATAGACATTGTTGCTCGACGTGATGTAGGCCGTGGCTTGGTCCGAGGTGCTGTTGAACTGCTGGGGATTCTTCACTCCGGAGAACACGTTGTCTTCGACGAGAATCTGGGCCTGGATTCCGGCGCGCACGCAGTAGTTGCTGGCGGTCGACGTGTAGAGGTTGTTGAAGATGTGGTTCTTGCCGAAGCGTACGCGCGGCTGTCTTTCCACGACGTTGTCCGTCCACCAGTTGTGGTGCCAGGTGATGTTCAATTTTCCCGCATCGCTGGTCGTGCCGTCGTCGCCGCCGACCAGGTTGCTGAAGCGGTGACCGCTGGCGCCGGTGGAATCACTGCCACTGTTGTCGGTCCTAGCCGTGTAGTGGAACTTGGTCCACGACACGGTGACGAAGTCGGCGCCGTTCGTGATGTCGAGGTTGCCATCGGTGCCGTCGGAGATGTCGCAGTGATCGAACCAGATGTGGTGCCCGCTCTGCACCGAGATGGCGTCCTGGCCCGACGAGCAGCCCGCGGACGAGTCGTAGCTCGGATCGAGCGCGCAGTTGCCCACGGCGTAGCCGACGATCTTGATGTTGCGAACGATGACGTTGGACGAGCTGATGGACACGTGGCCGTGCAATTCGGCGCCGCACAGTCCGACGATGGTCTTGTTCGAGGCGATGGACACCGAGCCGGCGGCCATCACGCCCTTGACGTAGATTACCGCGGCCGTGCTGCCCTTAGCCGCGTTTTGCAAGTCGGCCAAGGTGGTCACCGTCGTGGGGGTTGCGCTGCCGCCGCCGGTGGTGGTGGTCGTGCCGTTGCCCGACTGAGAGGCCCACCCGATGAGCGGGCTGGGATCCGGCGGGGTGGTGCACGAGCCGCCGCCCGCGCCCGTGGACCCACCTGTGCCGGTGGCGCCGCCCGTGCCGCTGGTCGTGCCGCCGGTGGCGGTTGAGCCGCCGGTTCCGGTTCGGCCACCCGTACCGGACGTGGACGTGGCGCCGCTGCCGGACGCGCCGCCGGTTCCGGTTCGGCCACCGGTTCCGGATGCCCCACCGGTCGCCGACGCGCCACCGGTGCCCGTGGTGCCACCAGATCCAGGGCCGCCGCCGGTCGTGGAGGCACCGCCGGTTCCGAAGGCACCGCCGGTTCCGGCGACCGTCGTGCTGCCACCGGTCGAGGTCACCCCTCCGGTTCCCCGGTCTCCCCCCCTGTCAGTCGCGCCTCCCGAACCGCCCCCACTTCCCGCCGAAGCACCGACGTCCGGGAGCGGCGAGGCGTCCTGGCGGATTACGCCGGAGCCCGAGCTGCTGTCACACGCCACAAGCAAACATACGCACGAGAACGCGAACGAAGTCCTCAACATCTTGGCTCCACGCATTTTGTTGTCGGATGGCGAAAGTCCGGCCTTTTTACCTTCATAAGCGCAGTGCTGGCCGGACCAGGAATGGCTCACTCGATAGCAAATTCATGTCTTCCCCGTGACGCGAGGCTGCATGTTGAGCCATTCCGGTCTCGGGCCCGCACTGCCCAGCGAGAGGAAGGCTCGGGGGTGAGTATCCGCGACATTTCTCTTCTTACCCATGCTTTCCCAAGCCCATGTCACAATAGGGTCCGTGCCCGAGGACAGGCCACACGCGGACGCGCCGGTCATGGGGCTCCATGCCGTGGCCGGCTTGGCGCCGCCCGGGCTGAAGGTGGTGGAGTCTCGAGAGGAGCGGCCGGGCGAGCGCGCCTTCGCGCGAACGGATGAGGAGACCCTGGTGGCTGGGACGCTCGCAGGCAAGCGCTGGGCGCAGCAGGAGGTCTGGTATCGCTTCGCTCCCATGGTGCACGGGCTGCTCCGCCGTTCGCTGAGCCCGCGCCACGACCATGACGATCTGGTGCAGGAGGTCTTCCTCCGCGTCTTTCGCCGCTTGCACACGCTGGAGAAGCCTTCGGCATTGCGCAGCTTCGTCTACTCCGTGGCGGTGCGCGTGGTCAGCGAGGAAATACGTCGCTTCCAGGTGCTTCAACGTGCGCACACCCAGCTCGTCATCATCGCCGATGATGGCGGCGACCGAGGCGCTGATTTCGAGGCGCGCGACACCTTGCAGCGCATCCAGCACGTCCTCGACGGCATGAAGGACAAGCACCGGGCGGTGTTCGTTCTGCGCCACGTCGAGGGCATGGACTTGCAGGAGATCGCGGATGGGCTCGGCATCTCGCTGGCCACGGTCAAGCGCTACCTGGTCAAGTCCCTCCGTTCCATCCAGCAGGCGGTTTCGCGCGACGAAGGGCTGCAGGCCAGGCTCGCCGCCGTATCCTCCGCGAAAACCTTGGGAGGCGGCCCATGAGCGACGGCGAGACCCAGAGGATCGTCGACGCCGTCGCGGACGCGACTAGAACGGGCATGGGCCGGGTGTCGCCCGCGGAGCTCGACCACGGCTGGGAGCGCCTGGAGAGCGCGCTCTCCGACGGCAAGTATCCCTCGGTGCCCATCGTGGCCGCAGCCCCGCGCTGGTGGCTGCGCGGGTTCGCGGTGGCGGCGGCCGCGCTCCTGCTGGGATTCGCGACCCACCGGTGGCTCGCGGCGCGCTCGGATGCGTCGTTGCACTACGTGATCGAGGGCGCGGCGGTCGGCCCGGGCGAGACCATTCGCACCGTGGCCACTGCTTCCGCCCGCATGCTCTTCTCCGACGATTCGCGTATTCGCATCGCGCCCGCGACCAAGGTCTCGGTGCTCGCGCTCGACGCGCATGGCTCGCGTATCGCGCTCGCCGACGGCGCCCTGGACGTCGAGGTTCGCCATCGGCAGGGCACCTCGTGGCGCTTCGAGGCCGGTCCCTTCAGCGTGAAGGTGGTGGGCACGTCGTTCCATCTCGCCTACGAGGCGGAACGTGGTCGGCTGGCGCTCCAGATACTGACCGGCAGGGTGGAGGCGCGCGGGCCGTCCGATGATCGCGTCTTCACCCTGCGGGCCGGCGAATCGCTGGAACTGTTCGCCGGCGTCGCGCCCGCATCCTCCCCCACGACCCCAGTGCCGCCCTCGGCGAAGCCCGTCCCGCCCGAGGTCACGTCGCCGCTTCCCGAAGCGGCCACGCCGCGAGTTGCCCCAGCTCCATCTTCGCGGCACCACGCGACCCACGCCGCGCGCGCCGAGGTCTCTCTCGCATCCGGGGGCTGGGCCAGGCTCATCGCCCAGGGCGATTTCGCGGCCGTGGTGAAGGATGCCGAGCAGCGGGGCCTCGATGCCACCCTGGCCAGCGCCGCGGCGGCGGACCTGACTTCCCTCGCGGACGCGGCGCGCTACATCCGGCGCAACGACGTTGCGCGGCAGGCGTTGCTGGGTTTGCGCGCACGCTTCCCCGGCACGGCGCGCGCCAGCGATGCCGCGTTTTTCCTCGGCCGCCTTGCCGAGCTGTCGCCTTCCTCGACCAGCGCGGCGGTGGCCTGGTACGAAACCTATCTCGGCGAATTCGGCCGCGGCCCCTACGCGGGCGAGGCCCTGGGGCGAGAGATCGCGCTGCTGGCGCATACGGACCGCGTCCGCGCCCGCAAGGCGGCGGAAGCCTACTTGGAAAGGTTCCCGCACGGATCGCAGACCGAATTGGCCAGGTCTCTATTAGAATCCGCCCCCGAGTGAGCTTATTGTCAGTCTTGGTCGTCTTCGGTCTGCTCCAGGCCGGCGTCGCGGACAGTTCTGCTGCCGACGGCGGAGCGCCGGCTTTGGTGGTCGTGGCCCTGCCCGCCGAGGCCGACCCGGCCATCCTGGAAGCGCTCCACCGCCTGCGCGGCGAGGCAACCTCGGTGGGGTTCGAGGTTCGTCTGGTCGGCCCGGCGACCGAATCCCTGACGCTCGAACAACTCGACCGTCTGTGGGCCGGGTTGCGGCCGGCCGCGGTGGTGGCCTTCGCTCGTCCCGACGAGAAGGCGCCGGCGCCGCGCGCGCTGGATGTGACCTTCCGGGATCGCGAAAGTGGCAAGACCTCGGTCGCGCACTTGACCGCGGGCGAGCTCGTCGACGCGCAAGAGCGGGCCGACGTCATCATCGCGGTGCGGGCGGTGGATTTCATCCGCGCTCGCATGTTCGACACGCTGGCGGGCCGGCGACCCGAACCCGCGCCGCCGCCACTACCGCCAACAACGGTGCCCATTCGTCGTTACCACCTCGCGGCCGGGCTCGCGGTACTGGGCACGCCCTCCGGGTTCGCGCCCTCGTTCGCGGCGCGGCTCGCGGTAGGCTACCGGCCGACTGGGTGGCTGCGCATCGGCGCGACCGCGTTCGGCCTGGGCAGCGAGCCACGACGGGAAAGCACCGCCGGGCGGGTCGGCCTGGACCAACGGTTCGTGGGGGCCGACGTGACCCTGCTCGGCCCCCTGTGGCGCCGCTTCCAGCCCATGCTCGAAGTGGGCGGCGGCGAATACTGGGTGGTCGTACGCGGCGACGGTACGCTCCCCAACGTGGGCCGGACGGTCACCCTGTCGAGCCCGGGCGCCGCCACATCGGTCGCGCTTGCCCTCGGCATTCTCCCTTCGCTCGCGCTCGAGCTGCGCGGCGGGGCCTTGTGGTTGCAGAGCCAAGTGCAGGTGCGCGTCCAGGGCACCAATGACACCTACCTCGGCAGCCTGGGCCGCCCCCTCTGGTTCGGCGGTCTGGTGCTCGCCGCCAGCTACTAGAGCACCGAACGGTTTGAAAGCCGGGCAATCTCCGGATCTTTCACCACAGAGAACACAGAGGACACAGAGACGGACTGCAGAAGGAAGGGTTTCGGATCCGGATCCGGAAGCCCTTCCCCTCCGGCCTTTGTGTCCTTCGTGTCCTCTGTGGTTTTCCCCTTCCGGACCTCGGCTCTTTGCTGCGCGCCGGATTTCACCGGAGAATCAAATCGTTCGGTGCTCTAGGGAGTTGTCACCAAAATGTCGTCGACCGAGGCCTTGATGCCTTTTTCGATCTGGATGCCGAGCCCGGTCTGGTCGGCGAGGCAGCCACCATTCCCCACCGTGTTCCCGGCGGTTGAGGTCAAGTCCGACACACAATCGTCGTCGAAGGTGGCCATCTGCGCGTCCTCGAAGAAGGCGGTCAAGTGCACGCTGCTGGTGCCGCTGATGGTCAGCTTGAGGGTGTGCCAGCCGCCCATGGCCACCGGGGTCGCGAACTTGCCCTGGGCGAGCGAGCAGATGGTGTAGCCCCCGTTGCCGTCATCGACCTTCTTGAAGATGCCAACCTTGGTCATGGTGCCGTCGTTGGTGATGGTCGCGCCCACGGCGTAGAAGATGTTCTCGGTACTCGCGGCCTGGCGAACGTCGAGGCGCACGGTCCGGTCCGAGGTGGGCGCCTGCTCGATCCGGACCTTCATCGAGGCGGTGATCGCGGTGTTGGTGAACTTCGCGCCATCGAGGTTGCAGCGCAGGCGCGTGTAGTCGTTGCTCGAGGAATCCAGGGTAACGACCTCGTTGTTTCCGTCCGTCGCGTCGGTCACCGGCCCGTCGTTCGAAACGGAAAGTAGCCAGTTGACCTCGTAGCCGCCGCCGAAATCGTCGCTGAAGAGGNNGTGCTGGTGCTGGTGGTCGTGCTCGTGGTGGTCATCGTACTCGGCGCGACATCGATCCCCGCCGCCGCGTCAGCAGGGACCGAAATCACGATGGCGCTTTGTGATGAACAGGTCCCTGCGCCGGTCACGGCGAGCGCCAGCAACACTGGCGCGAGTGACCCGCGGGCATGCCTTGCCTCCATCGCCCCCGAAGCATAGGCGATCC
>PNBO01000453.1:3789-5132 GCA_003136095.1 Myxococcales bacterium | reverse complement strand
TGCACGTCAGGCCGCACGTGTTCCTCGTCTACGATGCCATGGCCGCCCTGCTCTCGGTGCCTGTTCTCGTGTACTCGGCGTGGTACTTCGGCGACCAGATCGATAGCGTCATCAAGTGGACCCGGCGTTCCGAATACGGCATCCTGGCCCTGGTCGGCGTGGCCGCGCTCTACCTCGCCATCAAGGTCTACCGCAAGCGCAAGAGCCGCCCCGCCCTAGCGGAATGATCTATCACTACGGGAACCGGATCTGGGCGCCTAGGCCCACGTCGAGGTCGATACGGAACCAGCGCATGAAGCCGATGGTTTCGCCGAACTGAACGAAGAAGCCGACGTTGCGAATCGGGTCGTACATCAGGCCGTTGGCGTTGCGCATGCCCACGTCGCTGCTCTTGACGGGCGGATTGGTCGAGAAATCCGTGTGGTCATAGACGAACTGCAAGGTGGTGTAGAACTTGAGACGGACATCCTGGTCCAGCCAGAAACGCAGGCCCGGCGCCACGACGAATTGACGATTGCCGGGAGCGGCGGAATCGCTCTGCAGGCCGAAGCGCAAGTCGAGGATCACGTCGGCCCGCGCGGCCACGCCGAAGGCGAGCTGGAAATCCAGGAAGGCGGGAACGCTGTGCGCGCACACCCGCTTTTTGTTGTCCCCGGACGAGTCGCCGCAAAACAGGCCATCCTGGTAGGGAACGACCAGGCGGTAGCCCGTGCCCGGCATGACCGAGAGTCCGGTCTGGAACTTGTGGTTCATTTGGGCCGGCCCGCCGAACACCGGCGTTTCCTCCACCGGCGCCGCCGCCGCCGCCTTGGGCTTACGCTTCGGCGCGGGCGCGGTCTCGCCCTCGCTGGCGCCGGCGGCAGCCTCGGGCTCCGCCGCGGGGGCCGGGACGGGGGTTTCGACGCCGGTTTCGCCGCCGATTTCCCTTTCCTCGGCCGCCGCAGACTTATGCGCGACAGCCGGAACGACAACCATCATACTGAGGGCGATGATCGATTTCCGGGTGGACCTCATGGCAGGCGCTAGTATCGAATGAGCGCGGTCGGTTTGCCAGCGCCGCGATCAATGGGGGGCGGATCGCCGTGTTGCACCGTGGCACCCAGCGAGACCACGCTGGGTCGGCGCGAATTCCTGGCCGGCCTGTGCGGCGCCGGTCTGCTCTTCGCCTCCCGGCACGCGCTGGCCCTGGGCGAGCTCTCGAAATTCCGCCTGCTGCGCCTGCGCCTGCCCGATCTGCCCGATCCGCGCCCATCCGCCCTGCGCCGCTTGGCCTGGGAGCTGGAGCGGCGGACCAGCCTGGTCACCGTCCCGGACCCCATCGAGCTGCCCATCGCCAGCCCCGA
>PNBO01000453.1:3149-3744 GCA_003136095.1 Myxococcales bacterium | reverse complement strand
CTGTGGAAGTCCTTCTACGTCCTGCCCGACGCCGCCGGCCGCGTGCTGGCCTCGCCCGCGCTGGAAGCGGTCGAGCGCGACCGCCGCCTGGCCGTCATCTACACGCAGAACGATCTCGGCGGGGCCATGGCGCGCGACGGGTTCGGGCGCTGGGAACACGACGTGGTGCCGGGCGGCGACGAGCAGCGCGAGCGCAGCTTCCGCTTCGCCATCAACCTGGTGATGTACGCCCTCTGCCTCGACTACAAGACCGAACAGGCGCACATCGATTTCATCATGCGCACACGGAGGGCGCGCCCGTGAACCGCCTGCCGCTCATCGCCGACTGGCGCTTGACCTTCGGCACGCAGCTTCCGCGCGGGACCCTCGTGCTCCTGCTCCTGGCCGCCCTGCTCGCCGTCGCCATCTCGGCGTTTTCCCTGTGGCGCGAGCGCCGGCGCGGCCGCGCCCTGGCCCTGCTCGGGTTACGCGTGCTGGCCGTCGGGGCTTGCCTGCTCGTGGTCGTCGAGCCGCGGCTTGAATTCGGGCAGGTGAGCGTGGTGCCCAACTACGTCGCGGTGCTGGTGGATGCCTCCCGGTCGATGAGCGTGGCGCC
>PNBO01000453.1:2103-3032 GCA_003136095.1 Myxococcales bacterium | reverse complement strand
CTCGACGCCGACACGCGCAAGACGCTGGAAGCGCTCGCCGCGCCCGTGCACACGGTCCTGGTCGGCGAGTCCGAGCTGCGCGATCTGTCGGTGGCCGCCGTGCTCGCCGACGACTTCGCCTTCGTGCGCACGCCGGTGAAGCTCGAAGCCCTCCTCCGCCACAGCGGGCTCGGCGGCCGCGTGGTCGAGGTGTCGCTCCTGCGCGACGGCCGGCTCATCGCCGCCAAGGCCGTGCTCCTGCGCGAGGAATCGGCGCAGGAGAAAGTCGTCTTCGAATTCACGCCCGACCATCCCGGCAACCACGTCTTCGAGATCAAGACACCGGTGCTGGCCGGGGAGGCGCTCGACACCAACAACAGCCAGATCTTCACCTTGAAGGTCATCCGCGACCGCGTGCGCGTCCTGCACGTCTGTGGCCGGCCCACGTGGAACGAGCGCTTCTTGCGCTCGATGCTGCGCCTGGACCCCAACGTGGATCTGGTGTCGTTCTTCATCCTGCGCACCGACACCGACGAGATGCCGCTCGGCACCGGCGAGATGTCGCTGATTCCCTTTCCCTACAAGGAGATCTTCGACGAGCAGCTCAAGTCGTTCGACCTGCTCATCTTCGACAACTTCAACTTCAAGCCCTACTGGGTCGAGCCCTACCTGCCCGGCGTGCGCGCGTACATCGAGGCGGGCGGCGCGCTGGCCATGGTGGGCGGCGATCTCTCGTTCGCCAGCGGCCTCTACGGCGAAAGCGACCTGCAGGGGGTGCTGCCCGTCGACCTCGGCGGTATTCCCAGCGATGGTCCCGGCGCCTTCACCACCGACACTTTCCGGCCTCGCCTGACCGCGGAGGGACGCACCCACCCGGTGACCGCGCTCAGCCTCGACGAGAAAGCCAACGAAGCGCGCTGGGCGGGCTTGCCGCCGCTGGTGGGCATCAA
>PNBO01000453.1:1147-2061 GCA_003136095.1 Myxococcales bacterium | reverse complement strand
CGTTTCTGGGAAGGGGCCATCCGCTGGCTGGTGCGCGATCCGACGCTGGCCTTGCTGCACCTGGATCTGGACAAGGTCGAGTACCGGCGCGGGCAGTCGGTGGCGCTGCGCACCCGCACCTTGCGCTCCGACTTCAGCCCGGCCCCGGCCATCGAGGTCGCCCTCGAGCTGCGGCCAGCCGACGCCGCGGCCAGCGTGAATCCCCTGCGCGCGCTCAGAGTCACGACGGGCAGCGACGGCGAGGCGCACGCCGAGCTCGAGGGCCTCGATCCCGGCGCCTACCGCCTGGCCGGCCGGGCGACCCTGGACGGCCGGCCCGTCGAGGCGGAGACCACCTTCGTGATTCGGCCCGAGGGACACGAGCTCGACGACGTGGTCGCGCGCGACCAGGTGCTGCGCGAGATCGCATCCGCGAGCGGCGGCGAGTTCCGCGATGGGTCGCTCGGCGGTCCCTCGGTGCGGCCGCCGCGCAAGGTGCGGGTGGGCAGCCTGCGCACCGTCGAGATCTGGTCGAACCCGCTCGTGCTCTTGCTCGCCCTCGGGCTGCTCGCCGCCGAGTGGACCCTGCGCCGCCGCACGGGCCATTCGTAGGAAAAGAAGACCACAGAGACACCGACAACGGTCCCTTTCCACGACGAACGCTCGCATTCATCGGAGCGTCGGGTGGTGGTCGTGGACGTAGACGTACACGTGGCCGTGGCCGTGGCCGACTGATCACACGGCCACGACCACGACCACGACCACGACCACGACCTCCTGCCAATGTCGCGGGACCACCTCGCCCGCACGGGCGGCGGGTGTTGGGTGTAATAGTTGCACTTGATGTCCTTCCTCGTCGTCGCGCTGGCGGTTGCCCTGCGAGTCGCGTGGGTGCTTGCCGTTCCCACCAAGCCGGTGGGCGACTTCGCCATGTA
>PNBO01000453.1:0-1096 GCA_003136095.1 Myxococcales bacterium | reverse complement strand
CCGGCATCGCCGTCGCCAGCGTGACCGGCACCGACATGCCGGCCGCCGTGCTCGTCGTCGTCGCCGCCTATTTCCTGCTCAGGTTCGCGGAACGGCGACCGTGGCTGGCCGCGATTCTCTTCGGCGTGTTCACCGGCTTCGCGGCCTACATCCGCGCCATCATGGTGCCGCTCGCCGCGCTCGCGGCCCTGGTCTTCCGCGCCTACGGCAAACCCTGGCGGAAATCGCTCGCAGCGGCCGCCGTCGCCTGTGCCGTCGCGCTGCTCATGCTATCCCCGTGGGCCGTGCGCAACCGCTTGCGCTACGGCGAAACCTTCTTCACCGACAGCCATGGCGGCCTGACCGCCTTGGTCGGCGCCAACCCCAACACCGACGGTTGCTACTCGCGCTCGCTCAACCGCATGTTCCACGACGTGACCGGTTTCGCCCTGCTCGCGGAACCGCATCGGCAGACCGATCGCGCCTCGCTCGCCATCGCCAAGGGCTGGATCAAGTTCGATCCGCGCTTCACCCTGGGTCTGCTCGCGAGCAAGGCCGAACGCCTCTTCGTCCACGAACGCGCCCTGCTCTACTGGCCGCTCTTTCGCGCGGGCGTCCTGCCCGAGCCCTACCGCGCCTTCTTCGGCCGCCATCAGAGCGCCATCGAATCCGTCGCGGACGCCTTCTGGCTGACCACCCTCGCCTTGGGGCTCTTCGGTTGCGGCCTGGCCTATGCGCGCAAGCAGTGGGTCGCGCTTTCCTTGCTGCCGCAAGCCGCGATCCTGGCCGCGCTCTACACCGCCATCTTCTCCGAGCCGCGCTACCGCCTGCCCATCTGCATGCTGCTGCTGCCCCTGAGCGCGATGGCCATCGGCTGGCTGTTCCAGACGGGGCGCGGGCTTCTGCGCAGAACATCGCCCTGGTCCTGGAAACGCGAAGCCAAGATCGCCGGCGGACTGGCGGTTCTCGTCTTCGCCCTGGCGCCCCTGCTGGCCTGGGCCGGGGGACGTCTGCGCGAGAGCCATCGCTGGGCCGTCCACGAGTGCGCCATCGCGGGGCAGAACCGCTTCTGTTCCTGGCGAACCATCGCTACCAGTGGCGGCCTGCGTGGCCAGCC
>PNBO01000376.1:44281-46548 GCA_003136095.1 Myxococcales bacterium | reverse complement strand
CTACCACGACATCATCACCTTCAGCGATCCACGCGACGGCATGCGCTGCCTCATCGAGCGCGAGCCCCCCGACGTCATCATCTGCGACATCAACATGCCCGGGGTGGGCGGCGTCGAGCTCTACCGGGAAGTCACGCGCGTCCGGCCGTTCCTGGCCAGGCGCTTCATGTTCCTCACGGGTGGGGTTTCCGAAGAGGCGACGGCGCTCATCGGCGACGAGCGGCGGATTCTCGAAAAGCCCGTGCACCGCGAAGATCTCATCGCCGCCATCGAAGCCATCGCCGCGGCGAAGGACTAAAGGCAATCCGGGGCCGAGATTGGCCTTGACGGGTACGTGGCTGGGCCATATAACTCGTACGTAAACGTAAGAGTAAGGTTATGGCTTTCCAGCGAGAAACCGGCAAGTTGACGCTCATCAAGGTGGGTGATCTGGCTCACCGCACCGGAAAGACGGTGCGCGCCATTCACCTCTACGAGGAGCTGGGCCTGCTTTCCCCGCCGGTCCGGTCCAAGGGCGGCTTCCGCATGTATTCCGGGGACGGGGTGAAGCGCATCGAATGGATCCAGAAGCTGCAGGACATGGGCTTCTCACTGACGGAAATCAAGGCCTTCCTCAGGGTGTGGGAAGAGAGCGCCACGGCGCCCGAGGCCATGGCCACGGTGCGGGAGATCTTTTCCGACAAGTTGCACGAAACCCGCGAAACCATCGCCCGCTTGTCGCGTCTGGCCGACGAGCTGGCGGAGAGCCTTTCGTACCTCGAACGATGCCGCTCGTGCAGCCCCAGCCAGGGTCAGAGCGAGTGCTGCGCGTGCGAAAACCACGGTTCCGGCCGCGAGGTGCCCATGCTGGTCGACGGAATCGCCACCAAGCACACGACCCCATGACGATGAAGCTGCCAATCTACATGGACTACCACGCGACCACGCCCGTCGATGCGCGGGTGCTGGACGCCATGCTCCCGTATTTTCGCGAGGAATTCGGCAACGCCGCCAGTCGCTCGCACGTGTTTGGCTGGCATGCCGAGGAGGCCGTCGAGAAGGCGCGCGAGGAGGTGGCCAAGCTCATCGGAGCCGTGGGCAAGGAGATCGTCTGGACCTCGGGCGCGACCGAATCCGACAACCTGGCCATCAAGGGCGTGGCCGAGTTCTACAAGGATCGTGGCAACCACATCATCACCGTGGTGACCGAGCACAAGGCCGTGCTCGACACCTGCAAGCGTCTGGAAAAGCAGGGCTTCGCGGTGACCTATCTGCCGGTGGATAGCGACGGGCGGGTGAATCCCGCTGCCGTCGCCGCGGCCCTCACGGAGAAGACGATCCTGGTGTCGATCATGCTGGCCAACAACGAGATCGGCACGGTCAATCCGGTCGACGAGATCGGCGAAATCGTCAAGGCGCGCGGCGCTTTCTTCCACATCGATGCCGTGCAGGGCGTGGGCAAGATTCCCTTCGACGTCAACCGCAGCCACGCCGATCTGGTGTCGCTGACGGCGCACAAGATCTACGGTCCCAAGGGCATCGGCGCGCTCTACGTGCGCCGCAAACCGCGCGTGCGCGTCACGCCCATCATCGACGGCGGCGGCCACGAGCGTGGCATGCGCTCGGGCACGCTCAACGTGCCGGGCATCGTCGGGTTCGCCAGGGCCGCCGAACTGTGCCGCCTGGAGATGGACGAAGAAGGCCGCCGGGTGCTCGCCCTGCGCGAGCGGCTGCGCAAGGGCATCGAGGCGCGCGTGCCGAACACCAGCGTCAACGGCTCGCTCGAGCACCGGCTGCCCGGCAACCTCAACATCAGCTTCGCCTTCGTCGAGGGCGAGGCCATGATGATGGCGCTCAAGGACGTGGCGGTGTCGTCCGGCTCGGCCTGCACCTCGGCGTCGCTCGAGCCGTCCTACGTCCTGCGCGCCTTGGGCGTCGGCGAGGAGATGGCGCATTCGTCGATCCGGTTCGGACTCGGCCGCTTCACCACCCAGGAAGAGGTGGACTACGTCGTCCATTTGGTGGCGGACAAGGTGAAGCGTCTGCGGGACATGTCTCCTTTGTGGGAGTTGGTGCAATCCGGGGTCGACCCCAAGAGCATCCAATGGGGCAGCCACTAGTTCGAGGAAGCAGCACATGGCATACAGCGACAAAGTCATCGACCACTACGAGAACCCGCGCAACGTCGGCAGCCTGGACCCCGCCGAGCCCGATGTGGGCACCGCGCTGGTTGGCGCGCCGGCCTGTGGCGACGTCATGAAATTGCAGATCAAGGTGAACAAGGCGGG
>PNBO01000376.1:0-44258 GCA_003136095.1 Myxococcales bacterium | reverse complement strand
CGCCGGTCAAGATTCACTGCTCGGTGTTGGCCGAGGACGCCATCAAGGGCGCCATTGCGGACTATCGCAAGAAGCAGGAAAACAAGCAGGAGACAACGGCCAATCAGATGGCCTAGGTCCCACGGGAGAAGCGCCATGCCGATTCAAGTCACCGAGAAAGCGATTGCGGCCATCCGGACGGCGGGGGCCAAGCGCGAGACCCCGCCCAAGGGCCTGCGCGTGGGCATCCGCGGCGGGGGATGTACCGGATTTTCCTACCTGTTCGAGTGGGCGGACGTCGAGGCGCGGCCCGAGGATCGTGTGCTGTCGTTCGACAGCGGCGCGGTCAACGTCTTCATCGACCCCAAGAGCTTCACTCTTCTCGACGGATCGACCCTGGATTTCGCCAGCACCCTGATGGCCAGCGGCTTCAAGTGGGTCAATCCCAACGTCAAGTCGACTTGTAGTTGCGGCGAAAGCGTGCAGTTCTAGTACCGCGATGATCTGCTGGTCTTGCCAGAAAGCGGCGGGCGACGGCGGGTTCTGCCCGGCCTGCGGCGCGGTGCAGCCGCCGGATCCCAAGGCGGACTACTTCCAGGTCCTGGGGATTCCGCGCGCATTCGTCGTCGACACCACGTTGCTCGAGCAGCGCTACAAGGAGTTGACCAAGCGGCTGCACCCCGATCGTTTCGCGCGCGCCGATCCCCAGGCGCGGCGGGCCTCGCTCGAACGCGCGGTGCAGCTCAACGAGGCCTGGCGCTGTCTCAAGGACCCGATCCGTCGCGCGGAGTACCTGCTGTCGCTGCACGGTATCGACGTCGGCGAGCGGGCGGTTTCCGGCCGGCAATCGGCCGAGCACACCACGCTGCCCGTTCCGCCGGTCCAGCTCATGGAAGTCCTCGAGCTGCGCGAGGCGCTCGCCGCGGCGCATGTGGCCAGGGATGTGCACGAAACCGAGGCGTTGATCGCCAAGGTGCGCAGCCGCCTGGACACGGTGATGAACGACGTGGCCAAGGGTTTCGCCGCCGCGCCGCCCGACCTGCCGACCATCGCGGCCCGCCTGGTGGCCGTGCGCTACTACCGGCGCTTCCTCGACGAGGCGCGCCTCTTGTGGGAACAAGATGGCGCCGGGCCGGGAGGAGATCTCGGCCATGCCGGTTGAGGCGCTTTTCAGCATCTCCGAGCCCGGGCAATCCCAGAGCAAGGAAGTCTGCAAGGGGCGCGCGGTCGGCATCGATCTCGGTACCACCAACTCGCTCGTCGCCGTGGTTCAGGCCGGGCAGCCGGTCTGCCTGCGCGATGCCACGGGCGCGCTGCTTCCGTCGGTGGTTCACTATGGCATCGACGGTTCGATCACCGTCGGCCAGCGGGCACGCGCCCTGGCCGTGGCAGCCCCGCGGGACACCATCGCCTCGGTCAAGCGCTTCATGGGGCGCGGCCCGCAGGATGCCGAGGCCACCTTGCAGCTGACGCCGTACCGCTTTGCCCCCAGCGAAGGCGATGGCGCCATTGTCCGCTTCGCCGTCGCCGGCGGAACGCGCGCGGTGACGCCCATGGAGGTCTCCGCGGAGATTCTGCGCGTTCTCAAGATACGCGCGGAGGAGGCTCTGGGCGGCGATCTCGACGGCGTGGTCATCACGGTGCCGGCCTACTTCGACGATGGCCAGCGCCAGGCCACGCGCGATGCCGGCAAGCTGGCCGGGCTCGAGGTCATGCGCCTGCTCAACGAGCCGACGGCCGCGGCCCTGGCCTACGGTCTCGACAAGCAGGCCGAGGGCACCTTCGCCGTCTTCGATCTCGGCGGCGGTACCTTCGACATCTCTATCCTCAAGCTCGCGGGGGGGGTGTTCGAGGTGAAGTCGACCGGCGGCGATTCCGCGCTGGGCGGCGACGATTTCGACCGGGCGGTGGCCGGGCATTTCCTGCGCGCCATGGGGATGCCCGGGGACGCGGGGGGAAATCCCGCTCTGGCCCGGGCCGTGCTCGATGCTGCGCGCGCGGCCAAGGAAGCGCTGACCACGGCAACGGAGACGGCGGTCGTGGTCGACCTCCCGGCTGGCGAGACGTGGAAAGGCCACCTGCTGCGCGCGGAGCTCGACGAGCTGGTTCGTCCGGTGCTCGAACGCTGCGGCCCGTCGGTGCGCCGCGCGATCCGCGACGCCGGCCTCGAGCCCGCGCAACTATCCGGCGTGATCCTCGTCGGCGGCGCCACGCGCATGCCCATCGTCCGGCGCTTCGTGGCTGACCTGTTCGGCAAGCAGCCCCTGGCCGACATCGATCCCGACGAGGTCGTGGCCCTGGGCGCGGCGATCCAGGCTGACCTGCTGGCGAGCGGTGGCCGCAACGATGTGGTGCTGATGGACGTGGTGCCCCTGTCTCTTGGCCTGGAGATGATGGGCGGGGTGACCGAGAAGCTCATCTATCGCAACACCACGCTGCCATGCGGGGCGGTCCAGACCTTCACGACCTACGCGGACAACCAGACCGGGTTCGATCTGCACGTGGTGCAAGGTGAACGCGAGCTGGTGACCGACTGCCGGTCGCTGGCGCGCTTTAAGCTGGGTGGCATTCCGCCCATGACCGCGGGCATGGCGCGCCTGAAGGTGACCTTCACGGTCGACGCGGACGGCATCCTGAGCGTAGCGGCGCGCGAGGAGCACACCGGCCAGGAAGCTTCCATCAGAGTCAAACCGAGTTATGGCCTCACGGACGACGAGGTCGAGCGGATGATTCGCGATTCCTTCGACCATGCCGACGACGATATGGGCGCGCGCCTGCTCACCGTCGAGCGTGTGGAGGCGGACCGTATCTTGAACGCCACGCGGGCCGCCCTCTCGTCATCGGCCAACTTGCTGATTCCGGGCGAGCGCGAGGCGATCGAGGCGGGCATGGCGGGGATCGAGGCGGCCAAGACCGGCACGAACCACCTGGCCATTCGGGCTGCGATCCAGTCGCTCGACGAGGCCAGCAAGGAATTCGCACGGCGGCGCATGAACGTGGCGCTGGACGAGAACGTGCGCGGCCAGGCGCTGGACGCGGTGGAAAAGAAGGTGACGACGAAATGAGCGCGCGCATCCGCTTCGAGCCCGATGGCGTCGAGGTCGAGGTCCCGGTGGGCACGAATATCCGCGCCGCGGCCGAGCAATGCGGCGCCCACCTCGGCTCCGCCTGCGGTGGCGTCTGCGCCTGCTCGACCTGCCACGTCTACGTCAAGGAAGGCCTGGACGACCTGTCGCCCATGGAACTGGGTGAAGAAGACCGACTCGACGGCGCCTTCGACGTGCGCCCGAATTCGCGCTTGGGTTGCCAGTCGCAAGTGCTGAAGGACCGGCTCTACATCGTGGAAGTGTCCCGCGAGAGCAGAGACGCCTTCTTCGACGAGCACCCCGAGCTGCGTGGCCATCGCTAGCTCGTCCGCACACGAAGTAGCATCCGGCAGAGCGGCGTTCGGCTTCCTCGGGCGGGGTGGGGACGACCCGTTCGGCGAACGCATGCCAACGGCCGCGCTACGCGCGGCCATGGCACGCTCCGCACACGGGTCCCTCGGCGACCGGCGGACCGGTCGCCATGGCCCCCTCAACCGCTCGCTGGCACGCGAGCGCGGTCGCTCGCGGCGCTCGCTGAGGTCGCCTCAGAGTCGTCCCCACTCCGCCCGCGCGCCGAGCTTGCGTCTACGAATCAGGTTCCGGTCGTCCAGACGTAGCCTGTGGCGCAAGTGCCGCAGAGCCCAGCCCCAGGACGATTCGGACGGCGCGCAGGGTGAGGGATGTGTCCCGACCGTCGGCGTGAGGAGCTGCTCCGGCCGTCCGCGGCCGGATGCCAAGCGACGACCGAGAGCGACATGGGCGGGCGCTGCCCGCCCAAAGTCGCTCGTCCGGCGGGCGGGACACATCCCTCACCCGTTGCAGCCGTCCGCTCGCCGCGTCCGCTCGCCGCTCTCCCGAATTTTGCGACGACTACTCGAGGCGGCGGGCGACTTCCACCAACTTGTCCATGGTCGCGTCGAAGGTCTTGTCCACGACCTGGCGGAGGGGGTCGGCGTCGTAGTAGGTCATGATCTCCTCGGCGCCGCGGGAGAAGGGGATCCTCGCTTCCCAGCCAGGGACCAGGCGCTTCACCTTGCTGTTGTCGAAGATCATGCTGTGGGTCTTGTCGCCGAGCAGGCTGTCGCCCCATTCACGGTCATGCTTGGCGATGATCTCCGACGGCAGGTGCACGATCTTGGCGGTGGTGCCGGCGGCTTTGGCGAGAAGAAGATGGATCTGATCCCACGACAACCACTCGTCGGACGTGATGTGGAAGAAGTCGCCGATGGCGCGCGCATGCCCGAGCAGGCCGACGAAGGCGCGGGCGAAGTCCTCGTGGTGGGTCAGGGTCCACAGCGAGCTGCCGTCGCCGTGCACCACGACCGGCTTGCCCTGGCGCATGCGATGGACCACGGTGTAGCCGCCGTGGCAGGGGAAGAGGGTGCGGTCGTAGGTATGCGACGGCCGCACCACGGTGAAGGGGAACTTGTCGCGGCGGAAGGCGGCGAGCAGAGCTTCCTCGCAGGCGATCTTGTTGCGCGAGTACTCCCAGATCGGATTGTCGAGCGGCGTGGACTCGGTGACGGGCAGGCTGAGCGGCGGCGTCTGATACGCCGAGGCCGAGCTGATGAAGACGAACTGGCCGGTTCGCCCGCGGAAGAGCTCGAGGTCGAACGCGATGTGCTCGGGGAGAAAGGCGATGAAGTCGGCGACGACGTCGAACTTCTGGTTGCCAAGCGCCGCTCGCGCCGACGCCGGATCCCTAATGTCGCCGGCGAGCACCTTGATGCCGAGCGGAACCTGACGCCCGGTTTTCCCGCGCCGCAGGTGGAAGAGCTGGATGCCAGCTTCGACCGCGACGCGGGAACAGGCCGAGCTGATGACGCCGGTCCCCCCGATGAACAGAACCTTCATGTGTCCTCCTTTAGCGCCCCCGGATATTCACCACAGAGGGCACAGAGGACACAGAGATCGGAGGGAGAAGGGTTCGGATCCGGATCCGGAAACCATTCCCTTTCCGGACTCTGTGTCCTCTGTGTCCTCTGTGGTTGATTCCGTAGCTATTCCTCTTCTTCCGCCGCCATCTTGGAGTCGGCGACGACCTTGTCCATGAGGTGGCTCGGCAGCTCGTCGTAGTGCGAGAACTCGATCGAGAAGCCGCCGCGGCCGCCGGTGATGGAACGCAGGTCCGATGCGTACTTGAGCGTCTCCGACATCGGCACCGCCGCGCGAATCACTTCGCCCTTGGGGGTCGAGTCCATGCCTTCCACGCGGCCGCGGCGATGGTTGAGGTCGCCGATGACGTCGCCCATGCAGTCGCTCGGACACATGACCTGCATCTTCATGATCGGTTCGAGCAGGCACGGCTTGGCCTGCTTGAACGCGGCCTGGAAGCCCTTCGAGGCCGCGATTTCGAACGAGCGCGCGTCCGAGTCGACGTCGTGGTACTTGCCGTCGAAGAGGCGCACTTGTACGTCGGTCACGCGATAGCCGGCGATGACCCCCCTGGTCATGCGGTTGCGCATGCCCTTCTCGACCGCGGGGATGAACTGGCGCGGGACCGCGCCGCCCACGATGTCGTCGACGAATTCGAACCCGCCGCCGTGAGGCAAGGGCGACATGTCGATGTAGATGACGGCGAACTGGCCGCGGCCGCCGGTCTGCTTCTTGTGCTTGCCCTCGATGTTCTGCGCCGCTCCCTTGATGGTCTCCAGGTAGGGAACCTTGGGTGCGATAAGCTCGACTTCGACGCCCACGCGGTGCAGACGATCCACGACGACCTCGACGTGCACCTGACCGGTACCGCCGAGGAGGATCTCCTTCGACTGCGCATCGTGGCTGACCTTGACCGCGACATCCGAGTCGATGATTTCGTTGAGCTTCACCGCCATCTTGTCCTCGTCGCCCTTGCTCTTGGGGTGCAGGGCGTAGGTGATGAGCGGCGCGGGAATGGCCGGACGGGGCAGGGCGAAGGGAGCCTTCTCGTCGGCCAGCGTATCGCCGGTCTTCGTCGCTTTCAGTTTCGCGACCGCCACGATGTCGCCCGGGAAGGCCTCGGACACGGCCTCGCGGGTCTTGCCTTGCAGGACATACAGTTGGCCGAAGCGCTCCTTGGCGTCATGGTTGACCGACAGGAGCGTGGCGTCGCTGGTCAGCTTGCCGGTGAGCACGCGCAGGATCGACAGGCGGCCGATGTCCGACGACGACGTCTTCCACACGTAGGCCGCGACGGGCGCGTTCGGATCGGGCGCACGCTCGACGGGGGCTTCAGCCTGGGTGCCCTTCCAGGCCGGCCGCTCGGCGGGCGAGGGTAGGGTTTCCACCACGAAGTCGAGCAGTGTCTGGATGCCGACGCACAGAGCGCCGGAGGCGGCGAGCACGGGCACGACGCCGCGGTTGCGCACGCCCTGCGAGAGGCCCTTGCGCGCCTCCTCGTCGGTGAGCGTGCCGGATTCGAGGTACTTCTCCAGCAGGGTGTCGTCGGCGGAGGCGATGGCTTCGTGCAGCGCCTCGCGCGCCTTGTTGGCCGCGTCCTGCATGTCGGCGGGCACCTCGCCCACGGACACGTCGCGTCCCTCGTTTGCGAAGCGCACGGCCTTCATGGTCATGAGGTCGACGACGCCTTCGAAACCCGATTCCTGGCCGATCGGCAGTTGCAGGGCAACCGCCTTGGTGGTGAGCGACTTGCGGATGTTCTCGAGCGCGGTCTCGAAGTTGGAATTGTCGCGATCGAGCCGGGACACGACGATGGCGGCAGGAAGCGAGAGCTCCTCGGCCATGTCCCAGGTTCGCTCGGTGTAGACCTGCACGCCCTCGTTGGCCGAGACGAGCAGGACCACGGCGTCGGCCACGTCGAGGGCGATGCGGGTTTCGACCAAGAAGCTGCCGTTGCCCGAGGTGT
This sequence comes from Myxococcales bacterium, assembly GCA_003136095.1. Taxonomy (GTDB): domain Bacteria; phylum Myxococcota_A; class Polyangia; order Fen-1088; family Fen-1088; genus Fen-1118. The sequence goes on along the minus strand of PNBO01000376.1, from coordinate 37,352 downwards.
CGATGAGGTTGATCTTGTTCTTCTTCCATTCCACGTGGCCGACGGCGGCCGAGATACTGGTCTTGCGCTTCTGTTCCTCGGGCTCGAAGTCGAAGGTCGACGTATCATCGTCGACGCGGCCCAGCCGCTGATTCGTCTTCGTGCAGTACAGGATGGCCTCGGCCAGGGTGGTCTTGCCCGCGCCACCATGGCCGATCAGCGCAATGTTTCGGATCTCGTTTGCCGCGTAGCTCTTCATGGTTACCTTTCGTCAGGTGCACATCCGGAGGTCACGACCGGCCCGCCCACATTTCGGAAGCCCACACTTCTAAAACACCTGCGTTCCGAAGTCGATAGGGGAGAGGGCGCAGAGGGCCGGGCGGAGAGCGCGGAGGGGGGAACTACACGGTCCTGGAGAACACGGGATCCTTTGCCGAGAGCTTGGTCGCGAGGTGGGCGTCGAAGCACATGGCCAGGTTACGCACGAAGACCTGGCCGAGGCCGATCGCGCGCACGGAGGCGTCATCGATCTGACACATGCCGTCGGCCACGAAGGGGGCAAGCTTGGCTAGCGAGTCGCGCAGGTACTCGCCGAACACGATGCCGTGCTTGGCCTCGATGGTCTTGCGATCCACGATGAAGTTGCACATGAGGTTGTGGATGACCTCGCGGCGGATTTCGTCGTCGGGCGTGCGCTGGTAGCCGCGCGCGACGGGCAGTTGCCCCTGGTCGAGCATGCGGTAGTAGTGGACGAGCTTCTTCTCGTCCTGCACCAGCGCCCCGCGCACGTCGCCGATGGCCGACACGCCGAACCCGATCATGTCCGCGCCCGCCATCACGGTGTACCCCATGAAATTGCGTTGCAGGCGGCTCTGCCGCTGCGCCACCGCCAGCTCGTCGGTGGGCAGGGCGAAATGGTCCATGCCGATGGCCTGGTAACCGGCCGTCAGGAAGCCCTCGCGCGCGATGGCGAGGAGGGCGAACTTCTCGTCGCGGCCGGGCATGGCGGGTGCCGCGATCTGGCGCTGGTGGCCGCGCTGGTTCGGCAGGTAGGCGAAGGAGTAGACGGCCACGCGGTCGGGGCCGAGCGCGATGGCCTGCGCCACGGTGCGGGCGAAGCTGGCCTTGGTCTGGCGGGGCAGCCCGTAGATGAGGTCGAGGTTTACGCCGGCAAAGCCGTTGCCGCGCGCGCAAGTGACGAGGTTGGCCGTCGCCGCGTCGGGCTGCACGCGGCCGATGGCCTGCTGTACGTCGGGGTCGAAATCCTGCACGCCCATCGAGATGCGGTTGAAGCCGACACTGGCCAGGGCCTCGACGTGCGCCGCCGTGGTCACGCGCGGATCGACCTCGATGGCGCGTTCCGCGTCGGGCAGGAACTGGAAGTGGCGCTGGAATGCGGTCACGAGGTGCACCAACTCCTCGGGGGCAAGGTAGGTCGGCGTGCCGCCGCCCAGGTGGTACTGCGCCACTTTGCGGCGGTCGGGCAGCAGGCGGCAGACGCGCGCCATTTCGATCTCCAGGTGCGCGAGGTAGGGGCCGACCACCTCGTGCCGGGGGGTGGCGAAGGTGTGGCAACCGCAGAACCAGCAACGCTCGACGCAGAACGGGATGTGCGTGTAGACCGAGAGGGGTGCCGCGCCTAGCTGGTTCGCCGCGGCCAGCGATTTGCGATACTCGGCGTCGCCGTAGCCGCTATGGAAGTCCACCGCCGTCGGGTACGAAGTGTAGCGCGGCCCCACGGAATCGTAGCGCGCCAGCAGCTCGGCGGGGACGGCTTGCTCCATTTACGCTCTCTCGACGACGACCAGGACTTCCTCGGCCAGGAGGTCGTCGTCTGGTCGAAGCTCGCGAGAGGCGCCGTCGACCAGCACGTAGCCGGACACGATGCGCACCCCGCTTCCCGCAGCCCAGTCTAGCAGGTCGCGCAAGGTGAGCAGGTGGATGTTGGCCGACTCGTACCAGTAGAAGGGCAGGCGCGGGGTGACCGGCATGCGGCTGCGCGCCACCAGGTCAACGACCACGCGAAAGTGGGCGAAATTCGGGAAGGACACGATGCCGCGCTTCCCGACCCGCAGCATTTCCTCGAGGACCTCGCGCGGACTCTGCAAGGTTTGCAGGGTTTCCTCCAGCACCACTACATCGAAGGCCTTGTCCGGGCACCAGCGCAGGCCCGCGCCCAGGTCGGCCTGAATGACCGGCACGCCGCGGTCCACGCAGGAGAACACCTGGTCGGGATCGATCTCGACGCCTTGACCGCGCACGTTGCGCTCGCGGATCAGGCGCTCGAGGAGAAAGCCGTCGCCACACCCGAGGTCGAGCACCGAGGCCCCCAAGGGAATCTCGCGCGAGATGATCTCCTCCTGCCAGCGTCCGGAGGGATCGCCGTTCGACGGACGCTGGGCGCGGGCCTTCATCAGCGCCACCACCTCGGCGGCGCGCTTCTCGAATTCACCCTCGGGCAGATGGGCCAGCCCGCGGTCGGTGACGAGGTTGTGGTCGGCGCGTGGTTGGGTCATCTGGTTTCCTAGTGGGCGAGGAAGCTGCGCAGGAGGCGCCCGACCTTCTGGGTTTCGACGAGGAACGAATCGTGGCCGAAGCGCGAGGGCACGTCGGCGTAGGTCACGCGCACGCCGGTCCGGGCCAGCGCCAGGGCCAGGTCCTTGCAGTCACCCGGCGGATACAGCCAGTCCGAGTCGAACGACACCACCAGGGTGCGGGCGCGCGCCCGGCGGCAGGCTTCGACCAAGTTGCCACCGCCCCAGCGGGCGGCCGCGTCGTAGTAGTCCATGGCGCGCGTGATGTAGAGGTAGGCATTGGCGTCGAAACGCTCGACGAAGGCGCGGGCCTGGTAGTCGAGGTAGCTCTCGACGGCGAATTCGATGCCGAATCCCGCCTTCTGCTCGCTCTTGTCCTGCAGGCGCCGTCCGAATTTTTCGTGCATGCCCTCGTCCGATAGATAGGTGATGTGCGCGAGCATGCGCGCGGCCGCGAGACCGGCGTCCGGTCCCTGGTCCTGGTTGTAGTAGTCGCCGCCCGCGAAGTTCGGGTCGTTCAAGATGCAGTAGCGGGCCACGGCGTTGAAGGCCAGCCCCTGCGCGGACAGACGCGCGTTCGCCGCCAGCACCACCGCGCGCTCGACCCGCTCGGGATAGGCCAGCGCCATCTCCAGCGCCTGCTGGCCGCCGAGCGAGCCACCCACCACGGTGTGCACCTGCGTGATGCCGAGAGCGTCGAGCAGCCGGGCGTGAAGCTGGACCCAGTCGCCGACGGTGACCATGGGAAAGGTCAAGCCGTAGGGCTTGCCCGTTTTCGGATCGACCGCGCCTGGCCCGGTCGTGCCGTAGCAACTGCCGAGCACGTTGGGACAAATCACGAAGTAGCGCTTGGTGTCGATGGCCTTGCCCGGGCCGACGATGGCGTCCCACCAGCCGGGCTTGCGTTGCCGCCAGACGCGACCGTTCGTCGGTGTGTCCTTGTCCCATCCTGCCACGTGCGCATCGCCCGACAGCGCGTGCGCGATGAAGACCACGTTCTCCTTGCGCGGCGAGAGCGTGCCGTAGGTTTCGTATTCGACATCGATGGGCCCGGCGCTGCCACCCAATTCCAATTCGATGGGGGCTTCGGCGGAAACCAGCCGGATGCTGTGCGCGCGGGTCCAGCCCACCGAATCCGGGGCCTCGGGGCCGTCGTCGCGGGCTCCTGCTTTTTCTTGGGGGGTCATGGCTGCCGTCGGCTCATGCAGTGGTGTGGATCAGATGGAGTAGTCCAGGGCACGGCTACCCAGGGCCGTACGGTAGCGGTCTACCAGAATTTGGAAGCTGGCGGCGTCGTAGACCGCGCTGGCCGAACGCAGGGCCGCATCCCAGATGGGTGAGAAGACGGTTTGCGAGGCCTGCGGGCCGCCGCCGTGGCCATGACCTAGGGTGTCGGGATCGGCTAGCGTGCCCTGGACCACGCGCAGGACGTCGCCCACCGAAATACGCGCCGGTGGCCGGGCCAGGACGTAGCCGCCCTCGTTCCCGCGGCGGGATTCCACCAGCCCGGCGCGCTTGAGCTGGGCCAGGATGGCTTCCAGGAAGCGGGCCGGGATGGCCTGGGCCTTGGCGATCTCACCGATGGAAATGGGACCCTGGCCGAAGCGCACCGCCAGCTCGAGCGTTGCGCGCAGCGCGTATTTGCTTTTCTGGGTGATCGCCATTCCCTGCCCTACTTCGGCGGAGCAATTCCGACTATTCCCATCGACTCTGAAAGACGCGGATGGGGTTGTCAAGAATGGGGCGGGCTAGTGCCGTCTTTCGGGCTTGAGCGTCAGAATGAGGTGCTTGTCCCCGTCGGCCGTGAAGGTGACCTCGGTTGGCTCGAAACCGGGGGCGACGGCGGACACGCGGTGGCTGCCACCATCGCGGCGGACGCGCAGGGGCAGCTCGGTCATTCGTTCGCCGTCGAGCAGGACGTTGGCTCGCGTTGGCGTGGTCGCCACATTGATGGTGACGAGCTCATAGCCGAAGAGGCCGAGAAAGCTGGCGGCGGCATGCGCGAACCAGCCTGGCTGCCGCTGGTAGAGGTACCCGCCGGCGCCGGCCACGACGAGCAGGACGAGCAGGACCTTGACGGCGCGTCGGGAGAGGAGCCGCTTGCGCGGGGGTTCGTAGAGAGTGGGGGCCATGTCCAGGCAATTGTATCAGGAGGGGCTGGGAGGGATCGGATGCGCTACTTGAGATACGCCGCGAGGCCGATGCCCTGATCGCGCAGTGCCTTGGCCACGGCCCCGGCTACTTTCGCGGCGCCCGCGGCTTCGAAGTGCGTGTGGTCGCTGCAGAAGAACTGGCCAAGCGCGGTGGTGCTGGAGTCGTAGTTGCCGTCGTTGGGGCAAAGGCCTTCGCTGGTGTAGAGGGCCGCCGAGATGACGCTCAGATCGATGACGGGCACGCCGGCATTGGTGCCGGCCGCCTTGGTCTGGGGACCGAATCCACGATTGACCTGGGCCGTGCTGCCGCTGCACGCGATGGCGCTCGTCGAGGTCAGGAAGATGGCTTGCGCCCCCCGTGTCTTGGCGGCACCGGCCATGGTTTCGAGGTAAGTTTGGAAGAGACCAGTGCCGACGTGCCGGTTGCACGTGCTGTCACCATCGTTGATGCCGAACTCGACGAAGAGATAGTCGCCCGCCTTCATGCCGTCGAGCATGGCTTGCCAACGCGTGGAGTAGGTCTTCGGGTTGACCACGCACTCGCCGTCCGTGCCCATGGTCGTGGTCACGTTCGGATCGTAGAGCCAGGTCTGGATGCTCCGGCCGCCGACCGCGCTGTCGACGACGGTGGCATTGGCATTGAAGTACGGCTGGAACTGGCTGCCCCAGCCACACGGGCAAGCCGAGGTGCAAGGTTGCATGGTCGAGTCGCCCGCCATCCAGACGGTGATATCTTTCGAGAGGGCGACGTCGCCAACGGGAATGGCATCTGCACCCGGTCCACTGTCCGCACCAACTTCGGGGCGCGCGTCCGCTCCGGCATCCCGATTGCCGCCGGTGGATCCGCCGGTTCCAGCGCCGCCCGTGCCGACGGTCCCGCCAGTGCCGACCGTGCTACCCGATGGGGCACTGCCTCCAAGCGCGGCGCTTCCGCCCCTGCCCGTCGTGCCGCCGGTCCGCGCGCTGCTTCCGCCCACGCTCGTCGCGCCGCCAGTCTGGGCGCTGCTCCCACCGGTGGCCTGCGGTGGCGTGCTTGTCCCGCCCGTCGCGCCACCCGTCTGGGCGCTACTTCCGCCTGTGCCCTGCGGTGGCGCACTCGTCCCGCCCGTCGCGACGGTGCCGCCGGTCTCCGTGGTCCCGCCGTTGCCGCCACCGCTTCCCGTGGTCCTTACCCCCGTCGAGGAGGTCCCGCCCGTTGCCGTTGCACCGCCCGAACCTTGGCCACCACCACCGGTCGCGCTGCCTCCGGTTCCTACCGTCTGCGTCCCCGTGCTATCCGAAGTGCAGCCGAGGGCCAACGGCAAACCAGCCAGCAAGATCAGGGCCCAAAGATGTGTGTTCGATTTCATGGTCCTCTTCACGTCCTAGCTGTGGAGCGTTAGGGGCTCTGGGCCGGAACTGGTCAGGGTCAGACGTATGCGGCAGTGACGTAGGCTAGCTTGGGGGCTCATCCAAAGTGGCGCCAGCGGCAGCTCCTCACAACTTCCAGGGAGCCGCCTTCGTCGCCCCCACCACTGCGAACCCGGCAATCCTGCAAATTTCTTCCCTTCACCGGTCGCAAAGGCAGTGCCGAGGCCACCCTCTCAGTGTCGGATGCCCTGCGCTGCTTCTCCATCCGCAGCAGCATGGTGGCGGCGCCCGAGGACGCGAGCAACCGCGACCTCCTGCGCGACATCCGGCTCGGCCGGACATCGAATTTCATCCATACCGACTGCCTATTCTAGTTCATGCGAGCGCTGCGTGCCGCGCCTGGATGGTCTCGGCCAGCTTGTCGACCGCGGCGAGATCGCCGGCGGTGGGCAACCCCCTAGTCATGAGAGGGTCGAACATCTCCAGCTTGAGGCCGGCGAGCAGACCCTTCAGGGTGTCGACGGTCTTGCCGCCCCAGGCTTGCGAACCGATGAGCACGGCGTGGCGCAGCTTGGGCTTGATGACACCGGCCAGGTAGGCGGCGTAGACGGCCGCGGGGTGGGGGCCGTTGAGCACGGTCGGCGTGGCCAACACCAATGTCGCGGCGTCGACCAGGGCCATGGCCAGCTCGCCGATGTCGATGGTGGCGAGGTCGAACTGTTTGACGTTGACNNGAGGTCCAGTCCTTGTAGGCGTCCAGGATGAACTGGGGCCGGCGGTAGATGGGCCCGTGGCTGGGCGCGATGATCTCGGGCGCCATGGCTTCGACCTTCTGCAGATACGCCGGGTACTTGCCGCGAAAGGGCATCATGATTTCGGCGTAGTAGCGCTTGGCCGAGAGGTAGACGTGATGCTCGTCGTCGGCGTAGAGGGTGCCGGTGGCAAAGTGCGAGCCGAAGAAGTCGCAGGTGAAGAGGATCTTATCTTCTCGCGCAAAGCTGAACATGGTCTCGGGCCAGTGCACCCACGGGGCGAAGGTGAATTGCAGGCTCTTGCCGCCGAGATCGAGCACGGCGCCGTCGGCGATGATGTCGCACGCGGCCGCCGGCACGCGCAGGTGCGAGGCAAGCAGGTCCGCGCATTTCTGATTGGTAACCACGCGGGCGCCGGGGAAACGTTCGAGCACGGCCGGGATGCTGCCCGAGTGATCCTGTTCGGCGTGGTGGCTGACCACGTAGTCGATCTTCTTGACGCCCAGCTCGTCGAGGTTGGCGAAGAGATCCTTGATCAGCGCGGGTTCGACGGTGTCGAGAAGGGCAGTCCGGTTTTCGCCCTGGATCAGGTAGGCGTTGTAGCTGGTGCCGAGAGGCAGCGGGATGAGCGAATCGAAGAGCCTGCGATCCCAGTCGATCGCGCCAACCGAGAACACACCTTCCTTGAGCTTGCGTGGGGCCATGGTCCAACTCCTTGCGGTCGCGCGGCGTCTAGCCGTCTTCTAAGGGGATGAATGCGTCCTTGGAGATACCACAGACCGGGCACCGCCAGTCGGCAGGAATGTCCTCGAAGGCCGTGCCCGGCGCGATGCCATGCTCGGGATCGCCGAGCGCGGGATCGTACTCGTAGTCGCAGGAGGTGCAGATGTACTTCTTCATCGTCGGCGCAGGTCTAGCGCGCGGTCCTGCCGCCGTCGATGAGCAAGGTGCTGCCGGTGCTCACCATGCCCACCCGACCTTACAGCGCCTCTCAACGATTCGTTTCGCGAAAAACTCTCCGGTGTCCCCAAAGTTCTCGCGGTAAACTACCGACCACTACGGTTGACCCCGGATTCGGTGGACGAGGAGCGCGAGGAGGAAAACATGGCCATCCGACTCAAACACTGGCTGTCGCAGTTCTGCACATGGCACGAGCAGTACCGGAAAGGCGAACTTGGCGCCGAGCTCCTGGCTGACTACAACGAGGCGCGGGCCGATCTCAGTGCGACCCTGGTGCTGGCGCAGCGGCTCGAGATCCGCGCCGGCGGGGCCCGGCAGGCGCTGCGCGTGGCGCGAGCGATTCCGGTTGAGTTCGACCTGCGCGCGGGCAAGGTCACGGCGCTGACCCAGGACATCAGTGTGAGTGGCCTGTCGGCCCTGGTCGGCGACGCCCCGATCGTGGGCACCCAGCTTTCCTTCCACCTGAAGCTCGGACGCGATGTCGAGACCATCACCGGCCGCTGCCGGGTGGTCGCGGCCATCCCTGTCCAGGGTAGCGTGCGCATGGCGGTCTCGTTCGACGAGATTGCGAACGAGGCGCGGTTGCGCATCGAAAATCTGGTCTTCGACGCGATCTGTGCCGAGATCCGCACCGTTCTTCTGCACAACGGCCACGCGACGATCCGGACGGACGTCAAGGACCTCCCCGGAGTTGGCCAGCGCTAGTTCCGCCGGCCGCGTCGCCGCCTCCTTGATCGACGCGTAGGACAAGGTAGGTTTGGGCGATGGCCAGCCCGACGCGCAGGGAACGCGACCTTCTCGGTGAACGCGAGGTGCCGGCCCTGGCGTTGTGGGGCATCCACACGTTGCGAGCGGTGGAGAACTTCCCGCTTTCCGGCCGGCGGGCGGCGCCCGCGCTCGTCCATGCCTACGGCCTGGTCAAGCAGGCCTGCGGCCGTACGAACCGCGAATTGGGCGCTCTCGCCGTGCGCGAGGCGGGCGCCATCGAGGCCGCGGCGGCCGAGATGGCCGAGGGCAAGCTCGACGAGCACATCCTGGTCGATGCCCTGCAAGGCGGGGCCGGGACGTCGCTCAACATGAACGTCAACGAGGTGCTGGCCAACCGCGCGCTCCTGCTGCTCGGGCGCGGGCCAGGCGACTACGCGGTCATCGATCCGCTCGACCACGTCAACCTGCACCAGTCGACCAACGACACCTATCCCACGGCGCTCAAGGTGGCCGCCATCGGCAGGCTGCGCGCCTTGGAAAAGTCGGTCGTCGAATTGCAGGAGGCGTTCCAGAACAAGGAGCGTGCGCTGGCCGACGTGGTGAAGGTCGGCCGCACGGAGATGCAGGATGCCGTGCTTACGACCCTCGGACGCGAGATGGGCGCCTATGCCGAGGCCTTCACGCGCGATCGCTGGCGCATCTACAAGTGCGAGGAGCGCCTGCGCGTGGTCAACCTGGGCGGTACCGCCATCGGCACGGGTCTGGGCGCGCCGCGGGCCTACATCTTCCGCGTGGTGGACGTCCTGCGCGAGATCACCGGCTTCGGCCTGGCGCGCGCGGAAAACCTCGTCGAGGCGACCCAGAACGCCGACGTCTTTGTCGAGGTGAGCGGCATGCTCAAGGCGTGCGCCAGCAGCCTGTGGAAGGTGTGCTCGGACCTGCGGTTGCTTTCCTCGGGGCCAAGCGCCGGCTTGGGCGAGATCCGCCTGCCGCCGCGCCAGGCGGGGTCGTCGATCATGCCGGGCAAGGTGAATCCCGTGGTGCCCGAGGCCGTGACCCAGGCGGCGATGCAGGTCATGGCCAACGATCAGGCGATCACGCTGGCGGTTTCGTCCGGCTCGCTCGAGCTCAATCCCTTTCTGCCCCTGGTGGCGGATGCGCTGCTCGGCAGCCTGGAGCTTCTGACCGCGGCCTGTCGCCTGCTGGCGCGCGAGTGCGTTTCGGGGATCACCGCCGACGCCCGCCAGTGCCAGGCGCACGTGCACGGCGGCACCGCGGCTTTGACCGCGCTGGTCGAGCGCATCGGGCACGCGGCCAGCAACGATCTCGCGCGCGCCGTCGCGGCCGGCGAGGGCAGTCTGCGCGAGCTGGCCGTCCGCCGCGGCCTGCTCACCGCGGAGGAGTACTCTGCCCTCACCTCGCCCGGACGGGTGAATCAACTTGGCCATCGCGGCAAGGAGACGGAATGAACGCGGCACCTCGTGGAGTTCGCCTGCACATCGGCATTTTCGGCCGGCGCAATGTTGGCAAGTCGTCGTTGCTCAATGCCTTGACCCGCCAACAAGTGTCGATTGTCTCCCCGGAGCCCGGCACGACCACCGATCCGGTGGAGAAGCCCATGGAGCTGCTGCCGCTCGGCCCCGTGCTCTTCATCGACACCGCGGGCCTCGACGACGTCGGCGCGCTCGGCGCGCAGCGGGTCGAGCGGACGATGAAGGTGCTCGACCGCACCGAGCTGGCCATCTTGGTGCTGGCCGAGGAGGGGCTGGGCAGCCTGGAGATCGGGCTGCTCGACGCCTTCGAGCAGCGCAAGATTCCCGTCCTGCCGGTGCTCAACAAGACCGATCTGGCCCAGCCGAGCGAGGCGACGACAGTGACCATCGACCGCCTGCTCCATCGCGGGCTCAAGCCGGTCCGTGCGAGCGCCAGCCGCGGCGAGGGCATGGCCGAGATCCGCGAGGCTCTCGTGGATCTCGCGCCCGACGACTTTCTGAACGCGCCCACCATCCTCTCGGATCTGGTGCCGCCCGGCGAGTGCGCGGTGCTTGTGGTGCCGGTCGACAAGGAGGCGCCCAAGGGCCGGCTGATCCTGCCGCAAGCGCAGGCCATCCGCGATCTGCTCGATCACGATTCCTACGCCATCGTGGTCAAGGAGCGCGAGTTGCGCGAGGCGCTGGCGCGCATGCAGCGCAAGCCGGCCCTGGTCGTGACCGATTCGCAGGCCTTTCTCAAAGTCGCGGCCGACACCCCGCCCGACGTGCCCATGACCTCCTTTTCCATCTTGTTCGCGCGGCAGAAGGGGGATCTGCTGCAATTCGCGCGGGGGGCGCTGGCCATCGACAGCTTGAAGCCGGGGGATCGCATCCTCATGGCCGAGGCGTGTTCGCACCATCCCATTGGCGAGGACATCGGCCGGGTGAAGATTCCGCGCTGGCTCGGCCAGTACATCGGTGGGCCGCTCGAGGTGGAACAGGTGCAAGGCCGCGACTTCGTCGAGGATCCCAGCCGGTACAAGCTGATCATTCACTGCGGCTCGTGCATGCTCAACCGGCGCGAAGTCCTCTCGCGCATCTTTCTCTGCCAGCGAGCGGGCGTTCCCATCACCAACTATGGCATGGCCATCGCCTACAGCCTCGGTATCTTCGAGCGCGCCCTGGCGCCGTTTCCGGCGGCGCTCGCCACCTATCGCCAGGCGTCGTCGTCACGTGGGGCCAAGCGCATGCAGCCCATGCCTTGAGTCGCGGGCTAAGCCCGGGCGACCCGGGCCGTACCACTGCGCGGCGAAATTCTGACCAACGGGCCGCTGCCACCTCGGATTTCTGAGGAGAGCGGGGATCCTTGGCCTGGCCGGCGCGCGCAAGATAGGGCTTTCCCGCCGGAAACCGCGAGGAATCAGCGCACGGCCAGTGATACGCTGAATGGCACGACGGTTGCTATTTCCCTGCCGCGGAGGAAGCCCATGCGCCAACCTTGCTTGCGAGCTCTCGCTCCTCTCATCGGCAGCGGTTTCATCGGTTCTTGCGGCGGCATCGCCCAGGGCCCCACTGAGATGCCGGAATACGTCAGCCAGGCGCCGACGTCGGCCAGTTCTTCGAATGGCATCGAGCAGCCGACCGGGGGTGGGCTCCTCGTCGACGGGACCTCCGCGCCCACCGCGCAAGGGACCACGGACAAGACGACGGCCGCGCCCGTCGTGCCGGGCGGCCGCGTGGCCGATGTGCAGGAGGCCGACGTCTATCGCATCCAGAATGGCAAGCTCTACCTGCTCAATACCTACCGCGGCTTCCTCGTCTACGACATCACCGACAGCAAGAAGCCGGTACGCCTCGCGCATTTGCCGGTGTACGGCTATCCCGTCGAGATGTTCGTCGAGAACAACACCGTCTATGCTTTGTTGAGCGACGCCCTCTACCTGACCCAAATCAACGGCAAGCTGCAGTTCCAGCGCCGCAATAGCTCGCAGATTGTGACCATCGACATCAGCGATCCCGCCAACCCCAAGCTCTTGCAAGCACAGGATCTCGCGGGCCAGCTCCGCGAGGGCGTGTCGCGCAAGATCGAAAGCTCCATCTACGTCGTTTCGTACCAACCGACCGGCTACTGGTACTACGGCTGGGGGCCGCAGAACGGGCAGGTGCCCGACGAGTCGGCCTGGGTGTATTCGTTCGATGCCTCTACGCCCTCCAACCTGAAGCAGGTCGGCGAGCTCCAGGTCTTTCAGGGAGGAAATACCAGTAGCTACGACTCGACCACCGGCGAGAGCCACAGCCGCTATTCGAACGGGGTGACCCTTTCCGCGACCTCCAATGCCATCATGGTGGTGCAGAACTGGTACACCTCCGACGACGTGCCGCCCGCCCAAACGAGCAGTACGGACGGCGGTGTGGTTCCCTCCGGGTGCTGGTCCTACAAGAGTGACCAACAATCCGTGGTCTCTGTGGTCGACGTGAGCAACCCGACCGGGATCATTCGCGTGGCGGCGACCTTCACCACCGAGGGTGCGCTCGGCGATCAATTCAAGCAGACCTATGTCTACGACGCCGCGGCCAACACCGGCACCTACCTGGGCATCTTCGCGCGCAACTCGTGGACCAGCGATGGTTGCAACTATACCCAGCAGACCCAGAACACGCTGGAGGCTTGGGACATCACGGGCGATGGTACGGGCAGGCAGCTCGCGTCCGTCGACTTCGGCAAGCCCAACGAGACGGTGCGCGGCTCGTACTTCGACGTGGACCGCAAGGTCGCCTTCGCCATCACCGCGCGCAGTATGGACCCCATGTACGCCATCAGCTTCGCGGATCGGAACAACCTCAAAATTCTTTCGGCCATCGACGGCCTCTCGGGCGACATGGATCTCTTCCGGCCAGTGGAGAACGGGCAGTACCTGCTGGCCGTGGGCCGCGACAACGGCACCGCTTGCGCGAGCTACGTGCAGGGCGCCGATGCCGGCACGACCTGGAACAACCAGATCGCCGTCAGCCTCATCGACGTACGCGATCTCGGTAAGATTCGGCTGGTCCAGCGCAAGTGCCTGGACATCACCAACGCGGGCTGGGTCAGCTCGCAGGTGACCTGGAACCTGGATCAGGCCCACAAGATGATCGGCTTGCAGAGCGACGGGACCACGAGCGTGCTGACCGTGCCGATCTCCTACAGCGTCCAGAACGACACGAGCAGCGGCTGGTACTGGTACCGCTACGAAACCGCGGTCGGCATCATGTCGTGGGATCTCGGCCTCTACCAGGACACCCTGCCTCCCGAGCAGCAGAACGTCATCGCCACGCACGGCCGCTTCGTGCATCCGAACGGCGAGGTGAACCGTTCGGTTCTCTTCGCGCAGGGGACCGACAACCATCGCGAGATGCTCAACATCTCCGACACCTATCTCTCCTTCGCCAACCTCCAGAACCTGGACAGCCCGGCCCTCGACTCGGTGATCGAGATCGCGGCCGCGGATCAGGCGGTCTACCGCTTCGGCGACTACGTGGTCGAGCAAGTTGCGCTGCCGAGCGCCGACTACTCGCAGACCGGCTACGAGTTTCGCGTCAAGCAGGCGGGCGGCGATCTCGAGCAGACCGCGACGGTGGCCAGCTTCACCGTGGGCCAGGTGCAGCAGGTCGTGCGGCAAGGCAACCTGCTTGTCCTCTTCCGCGTGGCCCCAAAAGCGGGGAAGGACAGCTACGGCAACGCCACCACCATCTACTACAGCCAGGCCCTCGTCTACGATCTCGCCGCTCCGACCTCGCCCAAGCCGGCTGGCACCATCGACCTGCCCGACGACTTGAGCCCCTACAACTCCTACTACCGCTACTACTGCGGCGACATGGGCTACTGGGGTGGCTATTACTTCGGCTACTACCAGAGCCTGGCGCAGGTCAGCGACGGCATTGCCTTCCTCGTCCAAAGCGGGAACTACGTCACGAAGACGGTGCAATTGTCCGACGGCAGCACGACCACCCAGTCCGAATGGATCGTCAAGTACAACCTTGCGTTCCTCGACCTGCGCGATCCGGCCAAGCCTGTGGTTTCGGAACAGACGCTCACCTTCCCCAATGCCGCCGGCAGACCGATCGCCTCGGCCGGCTTGGTGGCCGATGGCATGTCACCGTCAGGGTTCTACCTGACCTACCGGGTGCAGTTGGGCAGCACGCAGGATGCGCAGACGCAGCAGACGCTGTACCAATACGCGAGCTACGCCCAACGCTGGGTGCGCGGCAACGGGGCGTGGACGACCGAGCCCGCGATCAACATTCCCGGCGCCCTGGCGCGGACCTGGGCCGGCGCGAGCGGCGAGCGCATGTTCCTCACCCGCGACGATGTCTACGGGACCAAGCAGGTGGATACCTACTGGGAGTGGTACGACAACGTCAGCCTCAACCTGCTTCACCAGGTTACGGTCAACGGCAAGCTGGGCGTCGAGCGGCTGGATGTGCGCTCGTTCGACGAGGTTTCACCCAAGACGATGGTCTACGACGGCGACCGCATCTACATGGCCGTGGGGAGCTCGCCCTACTACTACGGGTATTTCACGCTCGATACGGCCACCGCCAATGGCGGCGCGGCCACCAGCTCGAGCAGCGGCGCCGGCGGGGCGAGCGGCGACGCGGGCGCCGCGGTTCCCGCCGACACCTCGGACCACCTGGCCATCATCGACATGTCGCAAGGCAAGCTCACGCTCACCTATGATCAGCCCACGGAGCTCAACAACCTGGATCTCATGGGCGCGCAACAAGACAAGCTGTTCGTCAACCTGCAAGGCGACGGCATCCTGGTCGTCGACGTGACCAGTGCGGCCGCCCCCGAGGGCTTGTCCTTCTACCGCACCCTCGGCTGGGCCTCGGGCATCGAGTTCGCCGGGACCAGCGCCTACGTGCCGGCCGACTACTACGGCACCTACCGCCTCGATTTGAACGCCCCCGGCAATCTCTAGGGGCACCTTCGGGGCGGAAGAACTTCACCGCAGAGAGCGCAGAGGACACAGAGCCCGGAATGGAATGGGTTTCCGGATCCGAACCCTCCATCCTCATCCGGCCTCCGTGCTCTCTGTGTCCTCTGTGGTGAATCTTCCAGTGGTTGCGCCGGGTGGCGGCCGGGTTGCGGAGTCGTGCTAGAACCTGCGCCGCCATCGATGCGAGTAGGAAAGCAGGAGATGTCGTCTAGCGAGGCCGTTTGCTGGTCCGGCGGCGAGCGCGCCCGGAGGTACGATCGCGAGGTCAACCGCCGATTCTACCGAACCGCTCTGGCGAGGCTGCTGGCGGGGGCGCCCAACCTGCACGGCCGTGGCCTGGATCTCGGTTGCGGCACGGGGTTCTCGACCGAGGTGCTGGTGGCGGAGCAGTCGGGCGTGGTGTGGCAAGGGGTGGACGGCTCGGCGGCCATGCTGGAGATCGCGCGGCGGAAACCGGGGCTGGGACAGATCGATTTTCGCGAGGCCCGTGCCGAGGCGCTGCCTTTCGCCGACGCCAGTTTCGACGTGGTGGTGGCGAGCTTTTCCTGGCACTGGTTCAGCGAGGGTACGGGGCTGGAGGTCCGGCGCGTGTTGCGGCCGCATGGCTGGCTCCTGGCCAGCGTGCCGGTGCGCCACCTGTCGCCCGCGCGTGGCAATCGAATCCTCGCCCGCGAGTTGCTCACCATGCGCCACCGCTTCGTGCCCCGGACGAGTCAGGGCTTCCGCATCGCGGACGTTCCCCATCTCTTGCCGCCGCCCGTGCGGGTTGCCCAGCATCAACTCTTCGTCGAGTACGAGCGCTTCGCGGATGGGCGTGAGCTGCTCGACGTGCTCGACAGTCGCGGCGCGCTGGCGGCCATCTTCGGCGCGGAGCCGCCCACGGCCATTGTAGCGCCAGCCCCCGTGGACTTCGAGTGGCCGTTCGCTGTGCTCCACGCGCAGATCTAGCTCTTTCGTTTCGCCCACTGCGTGCAGTGATAGAGAAAGACCGCGCCGGCGGTCGCCACGTTAAGCGAATCCACGCCATGGGACGCGGCCATTGGGATCGTCACCAGGGCGTCGCATAGACACTGATTTTCCTGGTCGAGACCGGGACCTTCCGAGCCGAAGAGCACGGCCAGGTGGTCCGGGGGCGCAAACTCGGCGAGCGGCCGCGCGCCGCCGCCAAGCACGGCGCCGATCAGGGTCATGCCGTGCCGCTGCCGCAGGGCCAGCACGTCGTCGGGCCAGCGGCCCGCGCGTACGATGGGCAAGAACAGGACGGCGCCCGCCGAGGTGCGCACGGCCTTGCGATAGAAGGGATCCGCACAGCGGGGCGATAGCAAGAGCGCGTCCGCGCCGAACGCGGCGGCGTTGCGAGCCATGGCGCCCAGGTTGTCCACGTCGACCAGATCGACGAGCACGACGACCAGGCGCGCATCCTCGGGAATGCCGGGGCTGCGCGGCCGCTCGGCGATGGCCAAGCAGCCGCGATGGACGTGGAAGCCCGCGACCTCGTCCATCACGGTTTGCGGGACCACGTAGACCGGGAAATCGCGGTGGACCGCGGCCAGGGTCGATTCGAGCGCGGCCAGCCGGGGCGCGGTGAGCAGCAGGGAGCAGACGCGCAGCTGGGTGGACAGGAGCTTACGCACCACAAGCTCGCTCTCGGCGACGAACAGGCCGCTCTCCTCGCTCAACCGGCGGTCTTGCAGATTGCGGTAGTCCGCGAGCCGGGCGTCGTCGAGCGCGGCCTCGGGCAGGAAGTGAACGTCGATGGGCACGGCGCCGGAGCAGACCACAGTTCCGAGACGAGAGCCACTCGCGGGCCTGGCCCACTCGTTCCAAGTCTCCACCTCCTCGGGTGAAGTGTTCCCGACTACCAAACCCACGGCAGGAGCTCGGGCGAATCTCGGAAGATGCCGAAGCTGACCGATGCTACCGATGCCGAAATGAGCTCCATGAACATCCAGCCGTGCGGCCAGGCCAAAGTCCCCGCCGGGAGAAAGAGCGCGCCGGACGTCACCAGAAAGAACAGTGCGAAGCGGCCATTCTCCCGAGCCGGCATGAGCTCGGACCTTCCTCGCGTGGTTGCGACGGGAAGTCCATCGGACCAGCGGCGCGCGTGGGCTTGGCATCATCGGCGCGTCCGGGTGACCGCGGCGCCCGCGGAAAGATCTGCGAGCGTCGGTCGAGGCATGTAAAGTTCCCTCGGACACATGAAACCAGTCGTCGTCGCCGGGGCCGGAATCTCCGGGCTGGCGCTCGCCTTCGAGCTGCGCCGGCTCGCCGTGCCGGTGGTGGTGCTGGAAGGCGAGGGGCGCGCGGGCGGCAAGATCGAGAGCGACCATCGCGACGGGTATCTGTGCGAGCGGGGACCCGCCAGCTTCCTCGACCGGTCGGGCGACTTGGCGGCTCTGGCGCGGGCGCTCGGCATCGAGGACCGGTGGCTCACCGCCGGGGACGCCGCTGAGCGCAGGCTGGTGGCCGCGGCTGGCCGGCTGCACGACGCGCCCGCGACCGCGCCCGCCTTCGCCGCGTCCGCGCTGTTGCCCTGGCTGGCGAAGCTGCGCGCGGGGCTGGATCTCGTGTTGCCGCGCGGTCCATCGGCGGCCGGGATGGAAGAATCCGTGGCGGCCTTTGGCCGGCGGCGCCTAGGCTCTCTGGCGGGCGAGAGGCTGCTCGAACCGCTGGTCTCCGGCCTCTACGCCGGGGAGCCCGAGGAGGTCAGTCTGCCGTCGGCCTTTCCCCTGGTCGCGGCCATGGAGCGGGAGCGGCGCAGCTTCCTCCTGGCCATGCGCGCGGAATTCGCCAAGGCGAGGCGGAAGACCGCGCCGCGGCTGGCCTCGTTTCGCGATGGCCTCGACGAGCTGACCTCCGCGCTGGCCACGCATCTTGGCGACGATCTTCACCTCGATAGCCGGGTGCGGCGGATCGAAATGGACGGCGTCGATTTCCACGTCGTGGTGGAGGAACGCGGCCAGAGGGGGACGCTGGCGGCGAGGGCGATCGTGCTGGCCCTGCCGGCGCACGTGGCGACCTCGCTCGTCGGCTCTCTCGACGAAAACCTCGCCGGCACCCTCGCGCGGATCCCGTACGTGCCGGTCGCCCTGGTGCACCTGGGCTATCCGGCGTCGGCTCTCGCGCGCCCGCGTGATGCCTATGGGTTCTTTGTGCCGCCGTCCGAGCCGCTGCATGTGCTGGGTGGGATCTTCCCGTCGCAGTTCTTCGCCGGCCGCGCGCCGGTGGGCTTTCATCTGTTTTCCGTGCGCACGGGCGGCGCTCGTCATTCCGAGGCGCTCGCCATGCCCGACGACGAGCTGGCCGCCCTGGCCGACCGCGAGCTACGCGGACTGGTCGGCCTCGCCGCGGGCCCGTCCTTCGTTCATATCGTCCGCCACGAGCAAGCCTTGCCCCAGTACACCCTCGGGCACATGGGGCGCCTGGCGGAGATCGAAGCGGGCGAGCGCCGTCATGCCGGTCTCTTCTTCCACGGCAACGCCTACCACAACGCCGGGGTTCCCGAGCTGGTCAGCCGTTCGTGGAAGCTCGCCGAGCGAGTTGCCGGTTTTGTCAAGATGAGCTAGGGCAGCAAGACCAAACGCGTGCCCGGGCCGGGTGCCAGATCGGTGTCGATGACCGTGAGGCACCCGGTCGGGTCCTCGGGGTAGCCGCCAGGGGGCGCGTGGCCGTGCTGGCGTGGTGTTGCGCACGCCCGCAAGTTGCTGCATTGTCGCCTTGTCATTCCAGGGAAAGGACGACGACGATGATGGCGAAGAGGCTCTTGTTGCTTGCTCTGACGATTGGGGCGCTGAGCGCGGGTTGTGGCGCGGCGACCTCCGATTACATGCGTCCCGTGGCCGGGCCGGAGCCAGTCGGCGCGCCGCCCAACAAGGCGCGCGTGGTGTTCGTGCGGCCGTCCGGTGGAGCCTGGAAGGTGATTTTCACCATCATCGACGAGCGTGGGTATTTCCTGGGCGACAGCACGGCCAAGGGCCGCTTCTCGGTCTTCCTCGACCCGGGCGATCACTACTTCATCGTGTGGACCGAGACCACCGAGACGGTCAAGGCGACGCTGGCGCCCGGCCGCACCTACTACGTCGAGGTGCGGCCGAAGATGGGCATGTGGAAGGCCCGGGCGTCGCTGTGGGCGGTGAATCAGAAGAGCGGTCTTGCGAAAGAGATCCCCAACTACCTCAAGGACACCACGGTGACCACGCCCGACTTCGCGGCTGGGCAGGCCTACCTGAATTCACTCGGCAACGAGCTGCCGAACGCGGCCAAGCAGGGCATCCAGACCTACCAAGGCTACTCGGCAGAGGACAAATCCGACGTTACCCTGATTCCCGAGGACGGACAGTAGGCAGCGGCGTGAATCCGGGCGCCAGCGTGGCACAGCCCGTGATGCCTCAACCACTGCAAGGTGAGCTTTCGGCGGCCTTGCTGCGCGAGCTGGCGGAAACCTGGCGTGAGATCAACGGCAACCATTTCCGCGGGCGAATGCGGCCGCCCGCATTCGCACTTTCCGAGGTGGGCGGCCGGCTCGGCCAGTGGAATTCGGCCACGCGCACCCTCTCCATCGACCGCGCCCTGGTCTTCGAGAAGCCGTGGAGCGTGGTGCGCGAGGTGCTCAAACACGAGATCGCGCACCAGTTCGTCGACGAGATCCTCAAGGTGCGCGACCAGGCCGCGCACGGCCCGGCCTTCGCGGACGTGTGCCGCCGCTTCGGCATTGATGCCACCGCCACCGGCATGCCGGCCGCGCCGGTGGGCGGCGACGACGGCAGCCCGGTACTGCGCCGGATCGCGCGCCTGCTCGCCCTGGCCGAAAGCCCCAACGTGCACGAGGCCGAGGCGGCCATGAAGGTCGCGCAGCGACTGATGCTCAAGCACAACATCGACGCCCACGTGGCCGCCGCCCGCGAGGGCTACGCCTTTCTTCACCTTGGCGTGCCCCGCCGGCGTGTCGAGGCCGCCGAGCACGTGCTGGCCGGCATCCTTGCGCGCCACTTTTTTGTCGAGGCCATCTGGGTGCCGTCGTACCTGCCGCGCGAAGGGCGCGGCGGCCGCGTCCTCGAGTTGTGCGGCACCCTGGCCAACCTCGAGGTCGCCTCCTACGTGCACGGCTTCCTCCTCGAAACCGCCGAGCGGCTCTGGCGCGAACACAAGCGCCGGCACGGCATCGAGAGCGACCAGGAGCGGCGGCGTTTCCAGGCCGGCGTGATGAGCGGCTTCGACGAGAAACTGAAGTCCGGCACGAAGGAGAGTCAGCGCGAGGGACTCATCTGGGTAGGCGACCCGGGCCTCGACGCTTTCCTGCACCAGCGCTACCCGCGGCGCAGCGGCGGTGGTAGCGTGGGCGTGCGCCTGACCGCTGCCTACGAGCACGGTCGCGCCGCGGGCCGTAAGATTGTTCTGCACAAGCCGGTCAGGGAAAGCCGCGCCGGTGGCAAGCTGCTCGGGCCAGCGCGATGATCGTGGGGGCGGTTCATTCGTTCGCGCCAAACTGGAACGCGAAGTCGCCGATGCGCAGCCGGCGGTCGGGGAAGCAGTCGGCGCGGAGGCGACCGGGGCTCTCCTCGTCGTAGCGGGGGATCTCGCAACGGCCGTGGCTGCGCAGCTCGTCGCGCACGCGGTCCGAGGTGCGGGGATCGACGACGATCCAGTCGTAGGTTCGCGAGGTCGTCTGCTGCCTGGTCCGATGCCGTCATCGAAATCAATCTGTCCTCCGCGACTTGGCGTGGCGAATTCGGGTGAGCGTAGCAACAACTTGCGGCCGCCATCCGATACACTGGCATGGTGCAACTGGTGATTGCGGAAAAGCCGTCCGTGGCGCGCGACCTGGCGCGCGTGCTCGCCGTGCGGCCGTCGGGCAAGGCCTGCTTCGAGGCCAAGGACTGGGTCGTCACCTGGTGCATCGGCCATCTCGTCGAGCTTGACGAGCCGTCGAGCTACGACGGGCGTTGGAAGGCGTGGCGCATGGACACCCTGCCCATGGTGCCGGCGGAATTCAAGCTGCGGGCCGTGCCCGGCACGCGCGACCAGTTGCGCGCCGTGTGCGGCCTTTTGCGCGAACCGCGCTTTTCCGAGGTCATCAATGCGTGCGACGCCGGCCGCGAGGGTGAGCTCATCTTTCGTTACGTCTACCAACTGGCGGGCAGCCGCATCCCCATCAGGCGCCTGTGGATCTCCTCGCTCACCGACGAGGCCATCCGGGCCGGCTTCGCGGCCTTGCGGCCGGGCCGCGACTTCGAGGCCCTGGCCGATGCCGCCCGCTGCCGCTCGGAGGCCGACTGGCTGGTGGGGCTCAATGCCACCCGCGCCGTGACCATCCGGCATCGCACGGGCGAGAGCTCGACCCTCTTTTCCATCGGCCGGGTGCAGACACCTACGTTGGCGGTCCTGGTCGAGCGTGAGAAGCAGATCCGCGCCTTCGTGCCCCAGGACTACTGGCTGCTCAAGGCCGAGCTCACCACCGCCAGCGGTACGAAGTTCCCCGCCACGTTCGCTCTGGGCAAGGGCAACCGGTTCGATGCCAGGGAACTGGCCGAAACAGTGCGCGACCGGGATCGCGAACACGCTGGCGCCGAGGATCCGGCGGGCCCCGTGGTCGAGAGCTGCAAGCAGAGCAAGACGCGCGAACCGCCGCCGCTGCTCTTCGACCTCACGTCCTTGCAGCGCACGGCCAACAGGCGTTTTGGGCTGTCGGCCAAGGCCACGCTGGACGCGGCACAAGCCCTCTACGAGCGGCACAAGGTGCTGACCTATCCGCGCACGGATTCGCGCCATCTGCCCGGCGACATGCTCAAGGAGATGGAGCGCATCGTGGGCGGGGTGGGGAAGATCGCGGCGTACGGCGGTTTCGCGGCCGCGCTGCTCGCCGAGCCGCCGCGACCGGGCAAGCGCGTGTTCGACGACAGCAAGATCTCCGACCACCACGCCATCATCCCGACGGGAAAGCCCATCGACCCCTCGACGCTTGGCCGCGACGAGCAGCGCATCTTCGATCTGGTGGTGCGCAGGTTCCTCGGCGCCTTCTGCCCCGACGCGGAATTCGCGCAGACCGAGGTGGTGGTACGCGTAGGGCCGGAGGCAGGTGAGAAGGCAACCGCTCCCGAGGAGGGTGGAAATATCAAGATCCTGCCGCCGCCACCCGATCGCTTCGTCGCGCGCGGGCGCGTGCGTCTGGTCGCCGGGTGGCAAGAGGTGGCCGGGTTCGGTGATGACGACGAAAAAGGCGGCAAGAAGGGCAAGAAGAAGGAGGACGACGAGGAAGACGGCGCGACCGCGGCGCTGCCGCCGCTGGCCGAGGGCGAGAGGCTGTCCGGCGCCTTCGAGGCTATCGCGAAGAAGACCAAGCCACCGTCGCGCCACACCGAGGCGACCCTGCTCTCGGCGATGGAAAACGCGGGCAAGCTGGTCGAGGACGAGGAGATGCGCGCGGCCATGCGGGACAGCGGTCTGGGCACGCCGGCCACGCGCGCCGCCATCATCGAGACTCTGCTCAAGCGCATCTTCGTGGTCCGTGAGGGCAAGCACCTCGTGCCCACGCCCATGGGCATGGGGCTCATCGACGCGCTCCCCGTGCCCAGCCTGGCCTCACCCGAGTTGACCGGCAACTGGGAGGCGCGCCTGGCCCGCATTGCGCGCGGGCAGGAAACGCGCGTGGCCTTCATGGGCGACATCGCCAGCTACGTGCAGGAGGTCGTCGCCGCCATCCGGGCGGCGGCGCCAATGGCAAACGTGCCTTTGGCCGCGCAGACGCGGCCAGGCCGGAGGCTGGAGGCTGGAGGTAAACGCCGGCCGCGCAAGGCCAAGGCAGCGGCGAAGACCGCGGCCACACCGCCCGCCCCGGCGGCAGGAACGGGGATCGCGGATCTACGTTGCCCCGCGTGCGGGCAGGGTCAGGTCATCACCGGCAAGCGCGGCTGGGGTTGCAGCCGCTGGCGCGAGGGCTGCAAATTCGTGGTCTGGTTCGAGGAGAACGGCAAGCGGCGCAGCGAAGCCGATCTACGCGCCATCGTGGCGAGCGGGCGACAGCACCCGTAGCGGCAAGCCGATCCGGTCACGCCGGCGGCGCCGTCCGCTCCAGTGCCTCGACGCTTGGGATGGCCGCCAGCTCGGCGAGGAATTGGCGGTGATCGCGGTGGCGGTCGCAGTAGCAGACGCGCAGCTCGGCTAGCCCGTCCGGCCGATTCGTTTCTTCGGCGGGACCGAAGGGACCGTGGGCCTCGTCGAGCGCGGCCACGATGAGCGCGCGGGTCTTGCCCTTCTCGGGACGGTAGACGATGCAAAGCCGCGCGGAGGTGCAGCGGCCGCCGAGGAGCGTCTCGACCTCGCGGAAGGCGCCGAGGACGCAGAGCACGCCCAGGGAGAGGAAGAGGCCGGCGGTGACGTAGCCTGCGCCAACCACGATGCCGATGGCCGAGACGGTCCAGATGGTCGCCGCGGTGGTGAGTCCCGTGATCTGGTGGCGGTCGCGCAGGATCGAGCCCGCGCCCAGGAAGCCCACGCCAGTGACGATCTGGGCCGCGATGCGCGCGGGCTCGTGCCCGCCCAGGGCCGGCGACATGGACACCACGGTGAAGATGGCCGAACCCACGCAGATCAGGATCTGCGTACGCAGGCCGGCGGGCTTGTGCCCCTTCTCGCGCTCGATGCCGACGATGGCTCCGCACACGAACGCCATCAAGATGGAGATGGTTTCGCACCACGGGGTCGAAACGACCTGGTGCAGATCCCCTAGGGCGACCTTGAAGAAGTCCACCCCACCACGTTAGGTACGGCGGCCGATTCGATCAAGAAAAGTGGGAATTTTCCCTGGGATGTATACTGAAGCTTGTTGGCCACCGACTGATCGCCGGCCGAGCGACAATGCATCGTATCCTCCTTCCAATCCTGGCTGTGGTTGTCTTCGCGCTTCCGGCCTCCTCCGCGCTGGCGGCGGATCCGGCGGTCGCCCGTGCCGAGTGGAACCCATCGTTCAGCCTGGACGTTTTCGGGGGCGGACACTTCTTCGACGGAGGCACCAACCTGGGTGTGGCCTCCGCGCCCGAGGCCTCCGCCGGCGCGAAAAGCAACGCGATGGCAGGTCTGCGGGCCGGCATCGCGGTGAGCCGCTGGGCCGCCGTCGAACTGGAGTTTCTCGGGATGATCACCGCGGATCGCACCTACCAACTCCAGGCGGACATTCTCGGGTACCGGCTGAACGCGGTCGCGTACCTCTTGCCCGGGAACCTTCGTCCCTTCGCCCTGGTGGGCGCTGGTCTGATCGAGGTCGTCGCGACCCACGCCGACGGGAAGGCCGGGCTGGTGCGCGACCGGGATGGTGAGTTTCACGTGGGCGTCGGTCTCGACTACCGGCTCCTCGACCACCTTTCCCTGCGCGGCGATGGCCGGGCTCTGCAGATGCCCGGGAAACGGCCGTGGTCGTTCGCCACCGATTTCGAGGCGACGCTGGGCCTGGCCTTCGTGTTCGGCGCGGGACCGCGAGTCGTGGCGTCGGCCGAGCCACCGGCCGCGACACCGCTTTCGCCCGGCCCTGACCGGGCGAAGTCTCCGGTTGGCGGGGGGATGACGGCGCACGTTTCGGCCGCGCCCACCCCAGGCGCACCGGTCCCAGGTGCACCGGTCCCGGTCGCACCGGTCCCGGTCGCACCGGTCCCGGTGACGTCGGCCCCGGCGGCGGCGCCGCCCACGCCCGTGGCCAAGCCGGTCAAGATCGAACCACTGGTGGCCCCAGTCGTGGCGCAACCGGCGCCGCCACCTTCGCCGCGGCCGGCGGTGGCCGCTTCGGCACCCGTCAATGTCCCGACGGTGAAGGAACTGCTCGGCCGCGCGAAGGAGATCAAGTTCGAAGGCTCGTCGAGCAAGCTCTCGCTGGTTTCCCTGCCGCTCATCGGACAATTGGCCGAGGCGCTGGTCAGAGAGACGAGCATTCAGCTCGAAATCGTGGCGCACACAGCGGGCAGCGGCAATGCCGCCAAGGACATGGCTCTGTCCAAGCGGCGCGCCGGCGCGGTCAAGAACGCCCTCGTGGAAAGTGCTGTGGGCGCAGGCCGGCTGACCGCGACGGGGCGCGGGTCCGCGGACCCCCTCGCTCCCAACATCACGCGCAGCGGCCGGAAGCTTAACGAACGGATGGAGCTGCATCTTCTGAGCGCGGACAAGCCAGGCCGCTGAAATGGGAGCCCTCGGAGGGGTCGCTCTGCACTCGGCACCTGCCACCCNNCGGCCTCGCCATGCCCTCCCGCGATGGTGCGCGTCCGGCGCAGCCGGCCGGCTCCCCACGCGACAAGGCAAGCTCCAGCCGGAACCCCTTGCGGAAAATTCGTTGTCTCCGTGACGAAGTATGCCGATGGTGTTCACCCCCTCGGCGATTCAGGGTTTGCTGCGATTACCCTCGGTCAGGGGCCGCGGGGAGATCGCCCTCGGTCAGGATCCGGAGGAGCTGGCGTCCTCGCGGCCCGCTGCCGCTGGCATGCAAAATCCGCGTTCCGTCGCCTTCCACCTCGAGCCGGATGTGCAGCGCATCCTCTGGCAGCCATTCAGGAAAGCGTTCGGCCCACTCGATGGCGGTCGCGGCCCGATCGTAGGCCTCTTCGATACCCAACTCCGGCAATTCGGCGGGGCTGCGGATGCGGTAGAAGTCGACGTGCACGAAGTCGACGCGCCCGGGATGCTCGTTGACGAGGGCAAAGGTCGGGCTGGCCACGTGCCGTCCGGCCGGAACGCCCAGCCCCTCGGCCAGTCCCTGCACGAAGGTGGTCTTGCCAGCGCCCAGGGGGCCCATCAGGGCTACGACATCGCCGACTTGCATCACGCGTCCCAGGCGAGCCGCGAGGCCGCGGGTTTTTTCGGCGCTGATGAGCCGAACCGCCGTCGATGTGCTACCTACTTCCTGGTTCATTTCTCGACGATACCTTGGTGGGTTTCCCCAATGACGCGTGCCTCAAGATTCCGGGGAAACTCCGATTCCCATCTTGCCGTTGTACGCTGTTGAAAGAGTGCCGGTTACCACTTAACCATGCGCCCCCGGTGGGGCAGCGAGAGAAAAAGAACATGCCAGCAGTCAAGCGTCTACGAAAAACCCAAGAGGCTGTTGCCACCCGAGATGATGCGTCGAAGAGCTCATTCATTCTGAGCCGAGTTCTGGACGAGGTCGCCGCGCCGCTCGATGATTCGGCGGCGCTTTGTCAGCGCCTGCTTGATGGCGCGGGCGGGAAGCTATCGCTGGAACAGCGCAAATGGGTGGAAGGGATCTCCGAGGGGGCGGTGCGGTCGGCCCAGCGTCTCCGGGACTACGTCGACATGATGCTGCTCGAAGCGGGCGAGCTTGCGCTGCGGCCCAAGGTGCACAGCCTCGACGAGGCCATCGATCAGGTGGTGCGCCAGCACAAGCCCGCCGCGCGCGCCAAGGGATTGAATCTGGTGGTCGAGGCCGCGGTGCGGCCCCTGCCGGCCGTCCTGGCCGACCCCACGCGCGTGTCGCAGGTACTGTCGAACCTCATCGCCAACGCCATCAAGTTCACCGATCGCGGACAGGTCATCGTTTCCACCGAGCCGTATGATCGGTCGGTGGCTGTGCACATCATCGATACCGGGGTCGGCATTCCCGCCCCGCACCTTCCCAAGCTCTTCGAGGATTTCTTCCAGGGGGAGGGCGCGAAAGCCCGCGATCCACTGAGCTGCGGCCTCGGCATGACCTTGAGCCGCCGTCTGGTTGTTCGTCTCGGGGGTGACCTGTGGGCGAGCAGCACCGTCGGCGCCGGCTCGAAGGTCAGTTTCACCGTTCCGCGCGCTCCCGCGGCCGCGGCTCCGTCCCGGTTGGCGCCGGTCTAGATGGTTCCGGGCGGGCCCAAGGGCCCGAGGCGGGGGCAATTCCGAAGGCGGCCCAGTCAAGGGGCCAAGCGCCTGCTCGTGGTGGCGGCCCTCATCGAGCGGCGCGGCCAGGTGCTGCTTTCGCAACGGCGCTCTGACCAGTCGTTTCCCCTGACCTGGGAATTCCCAGGTGGCAAGGTCGAGCCGGGCGAGACGCCCGCGGCCGCGCTGGTGCGCGAGATCCGCGAGGAGCTTGGTTGCGCGGTCAAGGTGGCGGAGGTAGTGGAGCTCGTGTTCCACGCCTACCCGGATTTCGATCTGGTGATGCCGATCTATCGCGCGACTCTCGCCGGGGGCACGCCGCAGGCGGTGACCGTGGCGGAGGTCGCCTGGGTTCCGCGCCGGCGGCTCACGGCGTTGCCCATGCCGCCGGCGGATGTTCCATTGGCCAGGAAACTGGCTAGAGCTCCAGCCCCGCGACAAGCCCGGGGTAGAGGCGCACGGTCGTCCCCCCGCTCGTCCAAACCTGCTCGGCAAAGCTGACCCCGCGCGGCCGGCGATCGTCGTTGTCCCAAGCCGTCTGCATGTGGAGCGTGGGGCCGACGACCACGGCCAGCCGGCTTGCAACCGCGTAGCCGGCCTGCAGGCGCAGGCTGGCAAGATTGCGATGGGCCTGGCGGGCCGGGCTGAAGGTTTCGAAGTTGGTACCGGTGATGTCGATGTCGAGGAAGAAGCGCCGATCGCGCGGAATGACGTGCACGCCGAGTCCGAAGGTCCTCGCGTAGTAGCGGGGCCCATCCGCCTCGGTGTCGCGCGTGATGCCCACACTCAAGGCCGCGTACACTCGGCGCGTGCCGAGCTTGAAGCCCAAGTTGGCGGCACTGGCCGAGGTCCAGCCCAGCGTCAGGTGGTTCTCACCATCGAGCACGATCGGGAGCAGGCTGATGGACGCGCCGTTGTTCTTGCGGGCGAAGCTGACCAGGCCAACCTGCGCGCCATCGATCTCGTCCGCGACGTTGATCAGGCCGACCTGCACGCCGCGCTGCTTGCGCCCGACGTTGACCAGACCGACGCTGGCCGCATCCCGCACGCCCCCGCCGGTCGCGACGTTGGCCAGACCGACCTGGGCGCCGTGGGTGTTGCCCTCGGCGTGCATCACGTTGGCCAGACCGACCTGGGCGCCGTCGGAGGCGCCGCGTTCGACGTTGACCAGCGCGACTTGCGCGCCGTCGAGGGCACCGCGCTCCACGTTCACGAGACCGACCTGCGCGCCGCGCATCCTGCCTTTGGCGACGTTGATCATGCTGACTTGCGCGCCGCGGACTTCGCCATTGGCCACGCTGGCAATCCACCCGACTTCCGCGCCCCGCAGCCCGCCCATGGCCAGGTTGTATCCCGCGACCTGGGCGCCGTGGACCGGGCCGTAGCTCAGCGCCACGGCACCGCCCACCTGCGCACCCTGCACCCCGTCCTGAGCGATGTTGCCCGCGACCGAAAGCTGGACGCCGCGCACATGATCCGAGTGGCCGAGGAGCCCGAGCATGAAAGCGTGCTCGACCGGCTCGCCCGTGGCGCCTGACATGCGGTAGCCCGGGGCCAGCACGAGGTCGAAGCCGACATGGTGGTAGTGACGGGGCGGGGCGGCAGTGGCCGAGACGGCCGGGGGACCGAGATCGGGAGGCGAAGCGGGCGCCGAGTTTCCAGGCGCGTCGCCACGGCGGAAGCTGACGAGCGGTGCGACCGGGGCGAGGTCGGCGGCCGCGACTTCGACCCGGCCGCTTCCCGGCAGATTGACCTCGCCCTTCGAGATACTGCCGTCACGGTCGAGCACCACGTGATACAGGCCGGCTTCCAGGCCAAGCTCGACGGGGTAGGTGGGCTCCTTGCGCAGCTCCACCACCAGGCGATCGGCCTCGTCGCGCACGTAGATGCGGCCGGCCAGCTCGCGGGCCAGCACCAGACGCGAGCCCGTGGCGCGCAGGTCGGTCAACACCACCTCGCCGGTGCCGGCGAGCTGGATGTCATAGGCCGGGTGCTGGGCGCCCGCGCGCGAGGTTTCCGTCCGCTGCAAGGTTTCGTTGTAGGCGAACTGGTACGCCTCGTTGAGGGTCACGCGGCGATCGTGGTTGGCATCGGCGGCGCCGCGCATGCCCGAGAGCAAGAAATGGGTAAAGAACGCGGCACCGACCCGGTCGGACTCTTGCGCGGCCTCGTCGGCGGAGCTGGCGGTGAGGAAGGCGTGACCGCGCGCCTGCGTGGAGACATCACTCAAGAACGAGGCGCGGTGCACGCCCCCCTTCAAGCGGATGAGGGCGCCCGAGGCACAGGAGTCGAGAATGGCGACGCGCACGTCGGCAGCGACCGAGTCGATCCACGCGCGCAGCTCCCGGTAGCTCACGCGCTCGCCGCCGAGCAGGAGACCTTCCTCGTCGGAGTGCCCCGAGAAGTAGACGAAGACTTCGCGGCGTACCTGCGAGCGCTGCTCGCGGCCGAGCCGGCCGCGCAGCTCGGCGAAGGCTTGCACCAAGCTGGCGCGGGTGCTGTCGCGGAGCAGGATGAGGTCGCCCTCGCGCACGCCGCCCAGGCTGGCCAGCACGCGTGCCAGGGATTCAGCGTCGGAGTTCGCGAAGCGCAGCCGGGTACGGCTGGGGCCGCCGTCGTTCGAGGACGCCACCAGGGCGAAGCGACGCAGAACCGTCGCGTCGGCGGGGAGGTCCGCGGCTTGGGCCCGCGCGACGGTCGCAAGCAGGATGATGGTCAAGAGGCTGGCGAGCTTCATGGCGTTTCCTTGTTCAGGGTCAGCTCGAAAGCGGTGAGCGCGGCGGGCAGGGCGTGGCCGCTCTTCAGGCGCGAGGCCACCTCCGCGGTCGCGAAGGGGGCGTCGGAAGTGACGAAGATAAACCGTTCGAACCCCGGCGAATCGTCCAATTCAAAGGCATGGGGCAGGGTACGTTCGCCGTCCCGCTGGAGCGCGGCCGCCGGTCCCGGCGTCTCCGGCAGATGCAGGGTGACCGTGCCGCGGGCGTCGATGGACGCGATGACGCCGAAGCGTTTGCCTGCCGCCACGTAGCGAATCTGCAAGGTGTCACCCTTGTGCACCCGCGCGCTCGCGGCAAGCAGCTCCGAGCCGGCCCGGGTCCTGCGATGCATGCGCAGCGCGGGTTTCAAGCCCTTGATCGCGATGCTCTCGGGCGCGACCTCGTGCGGAGCTGGTGGCACGGCCCTCGGGTGGTCGCGGACGGCCAGAATCATCACCAGCCCGGCGGCGCAGGTGGCGGCCATGGACAGGGCAAAGACCGGCCGGACCCGGCGGATCTCCGCCTGGCGCCTGGCCGCGGCGGTCCTGCGTTCGATTTCCGGCACGACCCGCGCCACCGGGAGCGCCGCGAGGATCTCCGCGTTCGAGGTCGCCAGCGCCGCGAGCCGTTCTTCCTCGCCTTGCGCATGCAGGTTGGCGCGTAGGCCGAGGGCCTGCTCCTCCGGCAACTCCCCGGCGGCGAGCCGCTCGAGCAGCCAATCAGGAACCTTGCCAGCCCGGGATGCCATCACGCTTCTCCCGTCACGGCGGGCAGCCGTTCCTTGAGGGTGCGCAGCCGCTTGCGGACCCCGGACACCGACATGCCAACCTCGGCGGCGACTTCCTCGAGGGTCAGGCGATCGACGTAGTGGAGCACGGCGATGAGCCGCGTGGACTCGGGCTGGCCGGCAAAGAGCCGGTCGAGGATCGTTCCCGCGAGGGAGCGGCGCTCGGCGTCCGGCGCACCGCCCAAGGCCGCGATGTGGAAGAGCATCTCGTCCTCGGGGTCCTCCGGTTTGCGCCGCAGCGTGCGCAGCCGGTTGAGACAGACGTGGGTCGCCGTGGTGAGCAGTAACCCGGCGGGCGAGCTGGCGTCGAGGGTGTCCTTGCGCCGCAGAATCTCAACGAATACGTCGTGCATGGCATCCACCGCCTTTGCTTCCTCCCGCAGCAGACGGCGGCATCGGCGCAGGACCATGGGTCCATGGCTTCTGTAGAGGCTCTCGATGTCCACCGCCATGCGGGCTCTTTCCTAGCAGAACACCGCGGACGAGCAGAAGTGTTACCGGTGGCCGGCATCAACCCTTGACGCCACCGTTGCCTCAGGGAAAAGTGCCCCCGGAACTCGCTTTCCGCCGATGGCAAAGGAATCCGATATCGCGCCGGCTCCTGGGGTGGGCAGCTTGCCCCAGTTGCCGTCGGCGGCCCATCGGCGCGAGCGCACGGCGATTCGCAACGTCACCCTGCTTCTCCTCTTGCGTGGGCTCATCGTGGCGGGGGGCGTGGCTTCGGCGGCGCTGGTGCCGCGCACCATGGGGCCGGCGACCTATGGCCGCTATGACCTCATCACCATGCTGACCTTCTGGTTCACCATGTTGGGCGGGCTCGGCATGGGCCAGGTCATCAGCCGGCAGACCCCGCAACTCGAAGCCGAAGGGGCGATCGGCAAGTTGCGGGCGATCTTCGGCAATCTTCTCGCGTTGCGCGCCTTGAGCAGCGTGACCGTCGCGATCCTCTACTTCCTGATCACGCGGCTGTGGCTCGACGATCTCGACTGGACCGTGCTCCTCGTGCTCTCCGGGGTCGTGCTGTTGCGCGGGTCGAGCGGACTCTGCTACTCGCTCTTCCTGGGGCAGGGGCGCATCGGTCGCTGGGCGCTGCCTGAGGTGGTCCGGCAGTGGGGCAGCGTCGCGTTCGCGTTGCCTTGTTTCTTGCTGGGCGGCCTGCGTGGGGCCGTGGGCGGCTACCTGATCTCGGAGGTGGTCATCTTCACCGTCGGGATCGTGGGCGCGCGCCGGACGATCGCGCCAACCGCCCTGCGCCTTGACGTGACGGCGGTGGCGCCGCTCCTGCGCATCGGACTGGCCTTCTATGCCAGCGAGCTGGTGGTCTCGGCCATCGAGCGCAGTGGCGCCGTCATGATTCGCTCCGTGACCCACGACTACGCGCAGGTCGGGATGTTCGGCGTTTCGTACCAGATCTTCGGGGCCGCGGTGCTGAGCACGTACCAGATCTCGACCTCGTTCGTGCCCCTCCTCACGGTCTTGCGCGCGAAGCATGAGGAGGCCGAGTTGAAACTGTGGGTCGAGCGGCTGGTCAAGTGGCTGGCCCTCATCGCCACCCTCGGGCTCCTGGGCAGCTTGATCCTGGGCAAGGACATCGTGCCGCTGGTGCTTGGCCGGGCCTACGTCCCCGTGTACCGCAACCTGGTGACCTTGGCCGCCGCGCTGCTCTTTCTGCCGATTACGCACGTGTGTGGCGTGCTCGCTCTAACCCATGATCGCCCCTCGACGCTCTTTGGGGCCGCGGTGTGGAAGCTCATCTTCTTCTGGGGACTCGGCGTGCCGCTGGTCATGCGCTGGGGCAGCCTCGGCGCGTGCGTCGCGATGGGGCTGGCCCTCGCGGTGCAAGCCGGCTACTTCATCATGCAAAACAGGGCGATCGTGGGGCCCGCATTCCGACGCTGGACCATGGTGGTCGGGGTCGGCTTGCTCTTCGCGCCTTTCGCCTGGTTGCGCGCCTCGGCCCCGGTGAACGTCGTGCTCTATTGCGGAGCCGCGGGAGCATACTTGCTGGTCTTGCGAGCCCTCGGCGTCATTTCAGCACGTGAGCTGCGCGCCGTGCTTCACGTACTGGGCATCGGGCGGACCGAGCGGGTCAAGGGTGGCGAGGCCGGGCCATGAAGCTCTCGGTCGTGGTACCGGTGCACAACGGCGGCGCGGACCTGCGCGCGTGCCTTGGGGCACTCGTCCGGTCGTCGCGCCCGGCAGATGAGATCATCGTCGTCGACGACGGCAGCACGGACGGAGCGGCGAAATGCGTGCCGGAGTTCGCGGCCAAGGTCATTGCCCTGGCGGGCGCGCCGCGAGGGCCGGCCTGCGCGCGCAACCGGGGCGCCGCGCGCGCCACCGGAGACCTGCTGGTGTTCGTGGACGCGGACGTGGAGGTCCATGCCGATACCCTCGAGCGCTTCGAGCGGGTGTTCCGTGGCGAGCCCGTCCTCGCCGCGGTCTTCGGTTCCTACGACGACCAGCCGCCGGTGTCGGGCCGGGTGAGCCGCTACAAGAACTTGCTCCACCACTACGTGCACCAGCACGGGGCCCGCGAGGCGGAAACCTTCTGGGCCGGGTGCGGCGCCATCCGCCGCGAGGTCTTCGCGTCGCTGGGCGGCTTCTCCGAGAACTACCGTCGGCCGAGCATCGAGGACATCGAGCTGGGCGCACGCCTGTGCGAAGCCGGGCACCCCATCCGGCTCGACCCCGAGATCCTGTGCACGCATCGCAAGCGCTGGACGCTGGCCTCCCTTTTGCGCACGGACATTTTCGGCCGCGCGGTGCCCTGGACGCGGCTCATCTTGCGGCAGGGTCGCCTGCCCTCCGGCCTCAACACCGACGGCAAGAGTCGCTGGTCGGCCATGCTGGCCGGCTTCTTCGTGCTCGCCACCATCCTTTGTCCCGTGAGCGCCGCCGCAGGGAACCGGCCGCTCGCGCTTGCCGCCGCCGGACTCGGTCTCGCCTCGGCGGCGCTCCTCGGGGTGCTCAACCGCCTGCTCTATTGCTTCTTCTTCGCGCACGGCGGGATCGGGTTTGGCGTTACCGCGGTAGCGCTGCACGTACTCTATCTCTTGTACAGCAGCGCGGTTTTCGCCTTGATGGTCTTCGTCTCACGGCTCACCGGTGGCTCGGATGCCGGGCCGCCTGGCGGCGACCGCCGGTGAGCGCGCGCCAGCCGTTTGCGCCCCGGCGCAAGCATGTCGCTGGCGGAATCGTCTTCACCTCCTCTTCCTCATCTACGTGGCAACGGGGATCCCTTGCCCGGCAACGACGCGACTCCCAACGTGCATCTCGCGGCGACACTGCTCTCGCGGGGCACGCGGACCTACACCCGCGAATCGGATCCCTTCTTCTTTCGCTGGACGATCGCCCACGATGGATCGGTGCAGAAGAGCAAGTTCCGGTCACGGGACAAGCGGGTGGCGGGTCACGGCAGGCGCGAGCTTCTCGCCACAGGCGAGTTGCAGGTATCGAGTGCAGGGCGAACCCTCTCAGGGTTCCCATGTCAAATCATCTCAGCATCTCGGCGAGGAGGTTGCCGATGAACCGTTCGGCCGGCGCGCGCATTTCGCTGGCGGCCTGGTCGCTCCTGGCGACGAGCGCGGCCAGTTCGCCAGGTGCCAGTGCACTCCGGGCGAACGCGGCATCCTCGGTGGCCCACCGGCGCACGAGGCCGGCGTCGGTTTCGACGTGGAATTGCAGGCCAAAGGCGCGGCGGCCGATGCGGAAGGCCTGGTTCGTACAGGCGTCGCCTGCGGCGAGGCGGATGGCGCCGTCGGGCAGGTCGAAGGTGTCACCGTGCCAGTGGAGCACGGGGAGCTTGGCGGGGAGACCAGCGAGTACAGGCTCGGCATCTGCATGGAGCAGCCGCACCTCGCCGAATCCGACCTCGCGCAGCGGCCGCAGGACACCAGCGTCGTCGCGGCGCTGGTTCGGGTAGACCCGGGCACCAGCAGCATGAGCGAGCAGCTGCGCGCCCAGGCAGATGCCGAGCACGGGTTGCCGATCGGCCAATACCTTGCGCAGCAGATCGATCTCGAGGGCGAGGAAGGGATAACGCGGATCGCCGGTCTCGCCGACGCCCATGGCGCCGCCCATCACGACGAGCAGCTCGCCCGTGGTCAGCGCGGGCGGAACCGCGATTCCCTGGTCGAGGCGGAGCACGTCCACCGCGAGGCCACGAGCCACGCAGAGGTCCGCGATGAGGCCCGGCCCCTCGCGGTCCAAGTGCTGAAGAACGATGGCTCGTTTGCTGGTGCTCACGGTGGCGTTTCTTCTACGGTGCCGACATAGGGCAGGTTGCGGTAGCGCTGGTCGTGATCGAGCCCATAACCCACGACGAAGCGATCCGGGATCTCGAATCCGACGAAATCGGCGGAAACCTTGGTTTGGCGGCGCGAAGTCTTGTTGAGCAGGGCACAAACGTGCAAGCTGGCCGGCTGGCGGGTGGCCAGTCGATCGAGCAGATGCCGGAGCGTAAGCCCGGTGTCGACGATGTCTTCCACCAGGAGCACATGTTGGCCGGCGATGGGCAAGGCCAGGTCATGGGTAATCTCGACGCCGCCGGAGGTCTCGGTGGCCGAACCGTAGCTGCGCACGGCCAGGAAGTCGCAGCGGATTTCACGGGGCAGGGCGCGGATGAGATCCGCCGCGAACACGAAAGCGCCGCGCAGGACCGCGACGACGTGGACGGGTCCGGGGGGCAGGGCGGTCGCGATCTCCCCGCCCAGGGCGGCCACGCGGGCGGCGATATCCTCGGCGGAGATGAGCGGATGGGGAAGCATGGGGGCCTCTGGGCGGCTATGATCGGGGGACATTCATGCAAGATAGCCTGGAACCTGAGCGCGTGACGGGTTGTCCATAGCGGCATAACTCGCGAGCGCCGACGGGCCTTGCCTGATGGCGCTTACCGCGGGAGATTGAAAGAACCCTCCAGGGTTCTTTCCCAGGAGGGCACCATGAACTCTGCAGATCAAAGGCCGAACCGAATCGAGCAGAAACTTGCGTGGCTCATGCTGGGCTTGGCGGCTGGCTGTGGTACCACCGCCGGGCAGGGTGCGGGGGGCCAGACCGGCGCGGCGCCGGTGGTTCATCTCGACATGGATCCCATCAAGATCGAGGCGACCACGGATGCCGAGGGGACGCACATCGAGGCCTTCGATGCCCCCGAGCTCTTCGAGCATGCGGGCAAGGCCCTGTCCGACAAGCGCTTCGACGAGGCGGTGAAGGGCTACGGCAAGCTGCTCAAGAATTTTCCCGAGTCGCCGTACGCGCGGCCCTCGCTCTACAACCTGGGGCTGACCCACATCGACAGGAAGGACTGGCCTGCCGCGGCGGATGCTTTCAAAAGCCTCATCGAGAAGTACCCCAGCCACGCCGACGCTAAGGATTCTTTGTTTCAACTTGGCGCGTGCTACGCCGAACAGGGCAACTGGCCGGTCTCCGCCGAGGTCTTCGCGCGCGTGCTGGAGCGGTCGGACTTGAACGCGGATGACCGCATCGAGGCCATCGCCCGGCGCGGTTTCGCTCAGTTCAACCTGGGCGATCTGGACGTGGCGGAAAAGACCTTCCGTGCGGCCATGGTGTTCAAGCAGGCGATCGAGAAGGAAGAGCGCCTCTCCACGGATTTCTTCCTGGCCTTCTCGCAGTACCACCTCGGGCAGATCTTCCACTCGCGTTTCCGCAAGGCCGCGCTGCGCCTGCCCGAGGCCCAGCTCGACAAGGATCTAGAGGAGAAGGCGCACTTGTTACTCACTGCGCAGCGGGCCTACATCGACACCATCAAGTTCGGGAACCCGGCATGGGCGTCCGCCGCCGGTTTCCAAGTCGGGTCGCTCTACGAGGAGCTGTACGACGCGTTCATGAACGTGCCCGTGCCGCCCGAGCTCGACGCCGAGGCAAGAGGGATCTACCAGGAAGAGCTCTTCAAGAAGATACGCATCCTGCTCGAGAAGTCGCTGCGCTGGCAACGCGAGAACCTCCTTATGATCGAGCGGCTCGGGGTAAGCACGGAATGGGCGGAGAAGAGCCGGCTGGCCTATGCCAAGCTGCTGCATCTGCTCGACCCGAAGCTGCCGGGCGAGGGCGACGACCTCTTGAAGCGCACCGCGCCGAGTCCGGACCCGAGCCCAACGGCCCCACCCGTGCCGCGGGCGCCCTTCCGGAGTGGTGAGGACAGCAAGGAACCCGCGCCCAGCGACACTGACGCCATTAGGCGTCACGTCCTGTAGCGCGAACTGTCAGCAGATGAGTGGGATTCCAGGCGTGTCAAGGACTTTCGGCCCGGATTCTGCTTGACAGGCACCCCGTACCGACATATACGTTCGCGCCTCTGCGTGCGGAGGAGATACCTGCACCCGCAGAGAGGGACCAACTAACTAGGCGAAATCACAGGATATCTGATGAAAACCCGGTGCTGGCGTAGCTCAATGGTAGAGCAGCTGATTTGTAATCAGCAGGCTGCGGGTTCGATTCCCATCGCCAGCTCCGCAGTTACCGAGGGAGCGCGTGCGCTTCGGCGGGCTTCGCCCGACGAAGCTCAACGCGGGAGATGGCAGGAACCCTCCGAGGGTTCTTTGAAAAGAAGGACTGAAGATTTTGCGAGGTGTCTGGCCCGCTGGCCGGGCGCAGCGTCGGATACGACAAGTCTCGGAGGGGTTCCCGAGCGGTCAAAGGGAACAGACTGTAAATCTGTCGCCACTGGCTTCGAAGGTTCGAATCCTTCCCCCTCCACCACAACCACAATCCTAAGGATCACAGCGGAAGAATCGATGCATTGCGGGAGTAGCTCAGTTGGCAGAGCTCCAGCCTTCCAAGCTGGACGTCGCGGGTTCGAACCCCGTCTCCCGCTCAACGGGCAAGCTGCCAGCCGATAAGTCGGAATGCCTGACCAAGGATATAGAAAGAGAATTCAAGAGCACATAACGAGGTCGCCCACGTAGCTCAGTCGGCCAGAGCGCGTCCTTGGTAAGGACGAGGTCACCCGTTCAATCCGGGTCGTGGGCTCTGCACGAACGAGTGAATGAGTCGGCATCACATAACAAGGTAAGAGCTCTTCCGGAGATCAGACGATGGCCAAAGAAAAATTCATACGAAA
>PNBO01000011.1 GCA_003136095.1 Myxococcales bacterium | reverse complement strand
GTCCTGCCCAAGAAGCTCGACGAGAAAGTCGCGAGGCTGCACCTCAAAAAGGTCGGCGTGAAGCTGACCACACTGAGCAAGGCCCAGGCGGACTACCTCGGCGTTCCCGTCGAAGGGCCGTACAAGCCGGATTACTACCGGTACTAATCGCGTGGGGAGCCGGCCAGCCTTGCTGGCCGCGCACCATCGCGGGAAGGCATGGAAACCCTCTCAGGGTTTCCATATGAGCGATTGGTGGGAGCGGGCGAGCAATGCCCGTCCGTTCCGGCGGCGCAGGGGACGGTAGCGGAAACGCGTGGTAGATTCAGCAAATGCTGAAGGCGGATCATGCCTACTACCTCAAGCTCGGCCGCGGCGGGGAATGGGCCAATGACGCCATCGCCACAGGACGTGCTCGGATCGGGTGGAAGAGCACGCCCCTCGATCAGATCGTCAACGGAAGATGGGGCGTGATCAAGAAGGCCCTGGCGAAGGAGGCGAAGACAAAGGGCGCCGGGACGACGGATGCTAACGCGCTCCAGCTGTTCTGTACCTCGACCCCAGGCGACGTTTGGATAACCTTCCATGGGTCAAAGCTCTGGTGGGCTCGCGTGAAGGGTCCCGTCAAGGAAGATTCGATCTCGAAGTACCGGGATCTCGTCGATGGCTGGCACGACAACTCGGAGAAGGGGGAGGCTCTCCTGGCGAACCAGATCCCTGGCAGCATCGCCCAGTTGCAGGGGTTCCGGGGAACGATTTGTCGGGTACGAGAGCGGGAGGCGTTGTTGAGGTTGCTTAGCGGCGAGCGGAGTCCGGAGTATCTGGACCTCGCAAGATCGAAGAGGGACCTCGTAGCCGCGATGGGACGGGCCATCACGAGATTGCACTGGAAGGACTTCGAGATTCTCGTCGACCTGGTCTTTAGGCAGTCGGGCTGGCGCCGGATCAGTCGCGTCGGAGAGCAGATGCGATCCGTCGACCTCGAGCTCAAGGAGCCAATCACTGGTGATCAGTATCAGGTCCAGGTGAAGTCACGAGCGACGAAGGCCACCGTGGAAGCGTGCAAGAAGGAGTTTGGCGCCACTGAGTTCCGGAAGTTCTACTTCTTTGTCCACTCACCCGACGCCGCCCTGTGCAAGGTGGGCAACGACCTCAACGACGAGAGTTTCGAGGTGATTCTTCCCGAGCGCCTCGCAGAGATGGTGGTGGACGGAGGCCTCACCACGTGGCTTCTGGACAAGATATCGTAGGAGAGGTCCACCTGGCGCACCCAGTACATCGCGTGTGCCGGAGATCGGTGGAGACCATCTGGCAGAAGTGCGGGTCATGCCGAGTTCGGCAAGACCCGCGCTGAAGCGAGATTTTCTCCAGACCGTGCAACAAGCAGCTTCTACGTCCGCGCCTCGGCATGCAGCTTGATGCCCAGAGCGCTGATGACCTTGAGAATCGTATCGATCCCGGGGCTTCTCTCACCCGACAGGGCCTTGTAGAGGCTCTCCCGGGACAAACCTGAATCTTTCGCGACCTGGCTCATCCCTCTTGCTCGAGCGATGTCGCCAATGGCCTTGGCGACCATCGACGCATCACCGTTTGATTCCTCGAGCACACATTCGAGGTAAGCCGCCATTTCTTTGGGCGTCCTCAGATGCTCCGCTACGTCATACCGAGTGGTTTTGGTCTTTCTCATGACTTGCTCCTACAGATTCTTGGCCAGCCGGACCGCAGTCTTGATGTCGGCCGTTTGGCCGGATTTGTCGCCGCCAGCAAGCAAGATGACAATCCATTGTCCTTGTCTTGTGAAGTACACGCGGTATCCAGGGCCGTAGTCGATGCGCAACTCTGATACGCCTTGTCCCACGGGCTTGGAATCACCGAAATTACCCGCCACGCCGCGTTCGAGGCGGACGAGGACTCGAGCCCGGGCGCGCACGTCACGCAGCCCGTCGAGCCAGCGCACAAACTCGTCGGTCTTTCGAACTTCGAACACCCAGGGAGTGTAGCCAGTTGGCTACGAAAAGTCAACGACCCCGAGTTGAACAAATCTTGGTGTCTGGTGTGGCTCGCGGCTGGTACAGACTGATGAAGTGGCTGGTTCGATCTTCTCGGTGGACGAGCGCGGCATCGAGCGCGCGACTGACGTCATGGTGGCGGGCAAGGTCGTGGTGGTCCCTGGGCTACGGCGGCAATGGAAGGTACGAGGATCGTGACCATGGAAGAGGCCGCCCCGCAAGGCGACATCTTCGAGAGAGGGTGGCGGCTACATGGTCGCGAACAAACCGCGCAGCATGCTGGCGAGGGCGGCCAGAAGTTGCTCAACGTCGAGCGCGGGTGGGTGGTGCACGAGAGCCCGGCCGACGTTGCCCAAGGTCACGCACGCGAGCCATGCCATGGGGCGAACGCTGTCCTCCGTGCGATTGAAACGCGTGGCGAGGATTCTGGTCGTGGCCTCAAAGAAAAACTGAATCTCCGCGCCCGGTGTCTCTTCGTGCAGCTCTTCCGAGATCGCTCGCAGGCGCGCGGGCGCATCCGCGTGCAGCTCGGCCATCGCACGCATCAACCCGACGATGACATCGACCATGTCCAGTCCTGGATCGGCAAGGCGAGCCAGCATGTGCTGAATGAGAGGCATGACCTGGTCGCGGTGTCGCTCTTGTAGCGACGCGAAGATTGCTTCCTTGTTGGGAAAGTATTGGTAGAGCGAGCCGATGGACACGCCGGCGCGTTCCGCGACCGCGTTGGTGGTCACACCGAGCCTGCCTTGCTCTACCAGCAATCGGCCTGCCGCCTCGACGATGGCGTCTACGGTTTGGCGGGACCGTTCTTGCGCCGGATCTCGGCGGGCACGCGGGTCGAGCCGAGGTTCCGAAATGTGAGCCCGCGCCGCCTTGGTGTGGCGCACCTGTTGCGTTCCGAACGGTGTTTTGCGGGGTTTGCTGTTCATGGAGGAAGGCGAGTTTCTACGGTGAAGACAAACATGCATGCTATCAGCGAAAACCTAGCCCGCACAGCGGGCAGCAAGGAGCGAGTGCCATGCAACCATCGAAGACAATCGAGGGCAAGCCGGTTCACACCTGTCCAGTCTGGATTGGCCACCTACTGGCGAGCCCTCTGCGACGCATGTTCGAGAACCCGGCCACCGTTGTCCTGCCGTTGCTCAAACCAAAGGACCGCGTGCTCGAGCTCGGCCCGGCGCTGGGATTCTTCACCCTCCCGGTCGCCGAGGCGCTGGGCCCTGACGGAAGGCTCGTGTGCGTCGACGTGCAGGAAGGCATGCTGCGACGACTGCGTAGACGCCTCGAGAAACGCGGGCTCGCCGGCCGAACCGAACTGCGCCAGTGCACGCACGAAGACCTCGGGCTTGTTGACCTCGAAGGAACCTGCGACCTCGTACTCGCGCTCCACGTGATCCACGAAACCGTTTCGCCCGCAGGAACCATGAAGGCACTGGCCAGATGCTTGAAGCCCGGCGGTCATCTGTTGCTGATTGAACCGCCCGGGCATTGCTCACCCGCCGCTTTTCAGTCAGAGGTCGAGGCAGCGGGAGCAGCAGGTCTGGAGCGAACCCCGCACCCACGCGCCGAGGGCCGCAAGAACCTCGCGCTGTGGAAGCGACCTGNNCTTTTAGAACCATCTCGGGTATCGCAACCATCGCCTTTCCCCTTCTCCTACTAGCGGGATTTCTCCTGCACCCCCATCTCTTCTCCCCCAGCATGACTCGCACCGCGGACGACCTCATCGCGAAATTCCACCACCGC
>PNBO01000310.1:11952-28351 GCA_003136095.1 Myxococcales bacterium | reverse complement strand
TTGTACACCTCACGTCCCTCGGCGAGGAAGGTGTAGGCCGCGAGCACGAAGACGAAGATGCCGAGGATCCCCGTGGCGGTGGCCCCGGCGATGCTCGTCGCCAGGCCGAACGCGCGCTCGCCATACTCCTTGGTCAGGGGCACGAAGTCGCTCAGGGCGAACTTGTGGCCGTCGGCGCTGCCGCCGGAGACGATCGCCTCGAGTGCGCTCTTGCCGCCCTTCGACTTGAGCAGGCTCTGCAGGAGCTCGGCGGCCGCGGAGACCAGCGACGCCACGAACAGACCGACCGGAACCAGGACCAGCAGCAGCAGCAGCACGGTGAGCACGGCCGCCGCGCGGTGCCGGCCGCGCGTGATGCGGCTGACTCGATTCATCATGGGACGAGCGAAGATGGCGAACCAGGTCGCCAGAACGAGGGGCTGCCACATGGGCCAGATCATGAGCCCCGCTGCGATGGTGAACAGGATCGCGCCCCAGCGGAGAGCGCCGGGCTGCACTTTCAGGCTACCGTTGGATGGTGGATCATGTCGCAGGGCAGTCATCGCGTGGTGATTGGCTGTTGGATGTGCCATGTGGCCGGTGGATGCAAGCCCGAGGCCGCCGGCGGCGCGATGACTCCACTGGATCGTTTGCGCCGCGACCGTCTTCCTCCTTCGGATTGAAGGAGGCTTCAAATCATTTTGATGCGGAAGCCAGTCCTCCGTGGATGTCAGCGATGCAAGTACTTGAACTTACATACGTCTCGTCGCTGGCCCAGCAATTGCGTTTCCCTCCATTGCTCGAAAGGAAGGGGAAAATCGTGAGCACTACAACACTCGTTCTACTGATCGCGCTGTTCGTCGTTCTGTTTGGTGGCGGCGGCGGCTACTACTGGAGCAGACGGCGTTAGGTCGTTTCACTCGAACCACGGGAGGATACAGATGAGCGAGCTCAGCAAGAAGAGCAAGGGCAGAATCAAGCAGGCCGTGGGTGGCCTGACTGGCGACAAGGGGCTCAAGCGAGAGGGTGAAGATGACGAACGCGAGGGCCAGGTCGAAGGGGCGGTCGCGGACCTCAAGCACGCCGTCACCGGGGCGGTGAANNCGTACCTGAAACAAAGCCTTGTGGGCCCGTCGGGGAGGTGTGCCTCGGCAAAACCAGATCCGCGACCGGTGACGTGTCAGTGACGATGCCCACGAAGAAGAATCAGTGCGCCGTCGGCAGATGACGTTTGCCCTTCGCCGCCTGCGGCCAAGGACACCAAGCACCGACCGGCGACCCATCGCTGCGGCTACATCCCATGGCACCTGCTCATGCGACGCGGGCTCAACCTCGACGGGCAGATGCCCGCTACTTTTTTGACGAAGTTGGGTGGGGACGGAAGCCAACACACCATACCCGACTGGCTAACTCACTCGGGCACAAAATTACCCTCCAGCGCAAAGAATAAGAGGCGGCAGTTTTGGCGCTGGCCTGTACCCTCTTTCTGCAACTCGTCGATGGAGATGAAGTAATGCTGCACGCCCCGGGCCTGTCGCGCAGTCTGGCGTTCGCCCTAATGCTTGGTTGGTTAGCCTCGGGATGCATGCCGGCCGCGAAGGTCGCGAGTAGCGGCGGCGGCAGCGGCGGCAATGGCTCGGGTGGTAGCAGTGCCGCCGGCGGCAGCAGCGCTACCGGCGGCAGAACGGCCACGGGCGGCAGCACCGCCAGGGGTGGCAGCGGCGGCTCGGGCGGCGCTGCAGGCAGTGGCGGCAGCAGCGGTACCGGCGGCAGCAGTGGCTCCGGAGGTAAGGGCGGCGCCGGCGGCGGTGGTGGCAGCAGCACGACTTCGGCTGGCGGCAGCAGCGGTGGCGCGGGCGGCGGCGGTGGCTCGGGTGGGGCCGGTGGGACGGCGGGATCGAGCCCGNNCTGGAGGCGGATCGGGTGGCGGAGGCGGCGGTACCGCCACCGACCCAAACAGCGCGCCGACCTCCATCACCAATCTGAAGGTCGATGCCAATCCGAAAAGCGTGCTGTCCGCGTTCGTGAGTTGGACGACCGACAAGCCGGCCAACTCCGTCGTACAGTTCGGCGAAGGCAAGTACCAGTGGGAGATCTCCGACTCGGCGCTGGTCACCAGCCACAAGGTGCTCATCATCGGCATGCATGCCAGCAAGGCGAACCAGATCAAGGCCATGTCCTCGAATGGCGGCGCCACGGTCAGCGCGACCACGAGCTACACAACGGGCGCGCTGCCCTCGCAGCTGCCCGCCGGCACTGTACCCATCAACGACACGACCAAGACGCAGCCAGGCTGGACGCTGATGAACGTGCAGAAGGGCGACGGTAACAGCATCCCCAGCTCGAGCTATCCGGCGATGTCGGTGATGTACGACGAAACCGGCCAACCCGTCTGGTACTACATCGACGGCACCACCAGCGACTACGGCGGCGCTATTTCGGCGGATCTCACCGACAAGGGCGTGCTCATCGGGCCAGTCATGAACCAGTCCATGGCCACCGGTGAGTCGCCGCGCGAGGTCGACTTCGCGGGCAACACCCTGTGGCAGTGCCCGGACGCGAATTGCGGCGACAGCTCGGCCAGCTATCTGAGCCACGAGGCGGCCAAGCTTTCGAACGGCGACTACCTCGTCTTGCGCTGGATCACCACGAACAACAACCAGAACCCCATCTACGAGGAGTACTCGCCCTCCGGCCAAAAGGTGTGGTCGCTCGACTACAGCAAGTTCGTGCCCATGCCCTCGGGCGCGAGCGGCGACTGGTGCCACGGCAACGCG
This sequence comes from Myxococcales bacterium, assembly GCA_003136095.1. Taxonomy (GTDB): domain Bacteria; phylum Myxococcota_A; class Polyangia; order Fen-1088; family Fen-1088; genus Fen-1118. Next base: position 25,595 of record PNBO01000310.1, on the reverse strand, counting down.
ATCACGATCGACATCGCGAAGAACGTGGTCTACGCCAACTGCCGCTGGATGGGCCTCATCAAGACCACCTACACCAACCCGACCATGCAGTGGTTCCTGCCCGCCAGCTACGGCAAGGCGACCGGGACCATGACCTTCTCGCCCTCGACGTCGCAGTTCAGCGACACCCACGATCCCGAGATCCACGATGACGGGACCATTCTCTTCTTCGACAACGGCGGTTACAACGCCATGTCCATTTTTCCCGGCCAGCCGACGACCACGACCTACCACTCGCGCGCGGTCGAGTACAAGATCGACGAGAATGCCAAGACCGCGACGCTCGTCTGGGAGTTTCCGGGCAGCTTTACCGTCGACAGCTGGTACAAGAACAACTGGTACCAGCCGTTCTGGGGCGACGCCGATCGCCTCGCCAACGGCAACGTCCTTATCACCGCCGGCAACCGCGGCAGCGGCACCGAGAGCCGCGTCTTCGAGGTGACCAAGGCCGACGGCAAGGTCGTCTGGGAGCTCCACCTCGGCCCCGACATGGGCATCTATCGCGCCGACCGCATCACGCCCCCGCTGGTGAAAGCGATTAGCCAGTAGCGGAGGCGAGTATCGCGCCAGCTGGTCCGAGCGCGTCTTGGCGGACAGCGTTCCGACCATGGGCGAGAGATCCGGGCCGGCCCAGGGCCAGGCAGTGCCGTGGTGGCTGGCCCCGGTCAAGCCGGGGCGTTGAACGGCAAGGCGGGCGGGAAGGCCCAGAGGGGAAACATGTCCACGAGATCGAGCAGCTCCCGCCGGGTGGCCTCGGGAATGCTGGTGTTGTTTCGGAGCGTGGTCTCGAGCTTGACAAGGCGTTCAGGGAGCATGTCCTTCAAATTGTGCTGCGCCACCAAGCGCTGCCAGCCGCTCCAGCTCGGCGATCAGGTCCGCGTGCGCCCGACGGAACTCGGGCCTGCGGCCGCCGAAGGCCAGGACGAGGGCGCGCGGGAGATTCAGGGCCTCGCCGCGCGCCAACTTGGTGGCGTAATCGCGCTCGAAATCCGGGCCGAGGCGCAGCGACCAGTTGTCCTCGCTGATGGTGCCCGGGATGTTGTAGGGCTGCTCGAAACCGAAGAGATCGGTGAAGAACACGCTGGCGTTCTCGGCCGCACTGGCGAACATTTCGGCGAAGAGCGCGTGCACCAGCGCGCCCGGTTGCGCGAGCAGGTCCCGCGCGTCCGCTCCCAGGCGAGACGCGAGGTGGGCGGCCCAGCGCTCGCGCTTGTCCGACACCGCCCAGCTCTTGACCACGCTCCAGATGGGCGGCGTGTCGTGGTTGCCGGCCATGATCCAGTCCTCGGGCCGCGCGTTCTCGGGGCGATAGACATCCGCGGCATCGTCGAGATTCGCCTTTTGCATCACGCGGAAGCGGCCGAGCCCGTGGCGCTCGAGCATGGCGGCGAGCGGGCGCGGCAGGGTCGAGAGCACCTCGCAGACGATGTCACGTTTGTCGCGGCCGTGGTTCTTGGCCGAGGCAACCATGGCGTCGAAGAACACGGCGTAGCGATCGATCTGCTCGGGACGCAGGTCGCGTTCCCAGTCGTCGGCATAGCGGGGCAGCGAGCGGTCGAGCTGCTCGGGGCCGACGATGGCGAAGCGGGCCAACTCGGGATGTTCGGGCAGATCCGGCGAGCCGTAGAGCCGCGCCCCGTGCTGTACGGAGAGCAAGGGATCGGGACGGCCCGCGCGGTAGGCCCAGGGGCAGACCAAGCCATGCGGGTGGTCGAGACGAATGGCGTCGGCCTCGTCGAAGAGCTTGTCGACGCGCGCGAGCAGGAGGCGCAGCGCCCCGTCCCGTCCCGGCGTCGCGGCGTCGGCCTGGCTGGGATCGAGGAGCGCGTAGTTCCACGCCTGGCCCTCGGGGGTGGTGCGGCTGGGCGGCGCGCCCATCACGTACTCATGCAGGAGCAGCGAGCGGTAGGCAAAGACGTCCTGATCGGACAGGCCGATTTGCAGGTCGCCGTAGAGCTCGAGACCCAGCGCGCGGCAGCGTCGGCGCAGGGCCGCGTGCTGCTCGTGGACCAGCATCTGGCGGAAAGCGAAGGCGTCGAGCTGCTGCCGACGCGCGCGCCCAAGCTCGGCACGTCGGGCCTGCGCCACCCGCTCTCGTCCGGGCGGCGGATCCCACAGGTCCTGATCGGGGTGCGGGCCGGCAAGCGTCCACCAGTCGCGGAAACCGCGGCCGCCGTGCAGCTCGCACAGAACCTCGTACAAGCTGTCGCGTTCGAGCCAGGCCTCGTGCCGTCGCTTGAACTGCGCCAGCCGCTCGACGAGACCCGCATGTCGCGTCGTCGCGAATCCCGCGAAGGCCTCGTCGAGCGCGCGTCGCTGCGACGTGAAGACTTGGCAGTGGTACACGCGCTGGGTCGAGGAGGGGGGACGGGCAGCGGCGAGCGAGGCCAGGGTTTCCCGGGGCAGCAAGGCTGGGCCATCGCCAGCTTCCGTCAATCGGTACAAGTCGACGGACAGGATGTTCCGGGAAAAGATGGTGCCGTCGTAGGGCGAGGGATTGACCTCCGAGGTCTGCCCCTGGGGCCCGAGCTGCACGCCGTCGAAGCCGAGACCGCGCACGAAACGCAGGAAGCGCTCGGCGCCGCGCGAGTAGGGCGAGCCACGGCCCACGTCGTCGCCGGGCAGCCCGGGAAAGGCCGGATCGTGGATGCCGACGACCAGCCGGCGCACGCCGAGCGCGGCGAGCGCATCGGTCACGGCACGGGGTGGGCCATCTGCGGGCATGCCTGGCGATTGTAGCCTTCCCTGGGCGGACGGGGGGACGAAGCGCAACCCTACGTTTCGAGACGGAGGCGTTTGTACTCCCCGGGGAGGTAGCGGCGAAGCTCGTTCCGGCCGGCGAAACGGCCCCCGCGGAACAGACGTTGCCCGCATCTCTGTACCTGACGAGCAAGCCAAGCTGGTTCGGCACCGTGGCGTGGCCGCCCATTGGTCCCGACGTGAGCGGCATGGCGAACGAGCTCCCGGCCCAGCTCTGTTACGAAACGAGCAACCTCGGCGGCGGCGGCACGTTCGATCCGTCGAAGTGCTGCTAGAGCACTCTTCCGGGGTCACTCCAGGGTCACGCCGTGGCGCTGGCAGAGGGTCTGCACCAGCTTGCGATTGTGCTCGTCGAGATGGGATGCGGCGTCGCGTGCGTCGGCGGCGGCGCCCACCGCGCACGAGCAGACCGCGATGATCTGGTGGGCGGCCTGCCGGTTGGGCGCGACCTTGAGCACGTCGCGCGCCTTGTCGATGGCCACCGCATAGTGCTGCCGGGTCCAGGCTTGCTGGGCCTCGTGGAGCAGGGCTTCGACGTCGACGGCCGGCGCTGGCGGCGGCTCGGGGGCCTTGGGCGCGGGCGCTGGCGCCGCGGGTACGGGCACCGCCGGCTGAATCGGCACGGTCTCGGGCGGTATCGGGATCGTCGGCGGTCGTATGCGGCCAGCGCCGCCGAGCGCGGGCGGCGTGCGCGCGGCGGCGGGCCTGTCCGCGCCGCGCTCTGACACCTTGCCGGGGCTCGCCACGGCCGCGGGCGGGGTGATGGTCGTCTTGGATGCCGGACTACCGAGTCCAATCGGCGCCACGTGCACCGGAGTGGGCGCCGTTGCGGGGGCTGGCGGGGGCGGCGGAGACGGCGGCACGATGGGGGTCGGCGCCGGCGGCGGGACAACCGCGACCGTGTTCGCCGCGGGCTTGGTACCTCCGCGCAAGAGCCAGACCGCGGCGCTGGGGCCGGCCACCGCTAGCATCGCCAGGACTACCCAGCGCAGGTTGTGGTTCGTCCGCGGCCGGATGCGCATGGTGTGGCCCGGGAAGCGCTTGCCGTCGGCGGGTTCGGGCTGGTCCTCGGCATCGGCGGGGTTCGTGCCCTCGTGTTCGTCCTCCACCGCCGAGAATCCCTTCTCGGGACCTTGCGTGGCCAGGGCCTCCCGGCGGGCGTTCGCGGAGGCCTGGGACAGATCGATTCCTGACTTCTTGATACCAGGCAGGCGGTGCGCATCCCGCAAGAACGCGCGATCGGTCACGCACTCGCGGAGGGCATCGCAGATCTCGTCGGTGTTGGCGAAACGGAGCGCCGGCTCCTTCTCCAGGCACTTGGCGATCAGCGCGTCCAGCTGCGGGTCGATGCCGGCGTCGGGGGCGCGCTGGCTGGGCGGGAGCACCACGCCGGCCACGTGACCGTTCAGGATCTCCAGCATGGAACGGCCGTCGAACGGCACGGTGCCGGTGACCATCTCGTAGAAGGTGGCACCGAGGGAGTAGACATCACTGCGCTCGGTGGCCGGTTTCTCCTGGGCCTGCTCGGGCGACAGGTAGTGCGGCGAACCGCACAGCACGCCGGCGCGGGTCGCCACCCCGGGGCCGAGGTCGAGCAACTTGGCGACGCCGAAATCGAGCAGCTTGACGAAGTCGAAGCTCTCCTCCGGCTCGATGATGAACTGGGCGCTGGCTGGGTCGCCGGTGCGGCGAACGATGCGCCGCCGGCCCTCGCGCTGGCAGAGGAAAATGTTGGCCGGCTTGAGGTCGCGGTGCACCACGCCCACCTCGTGCGCGGCGCCCAGCCCGCGCGCCACCTGCTTGACGATGTTGATGGCCTCGAACACCGGCAGGCGCCCCACGCGGTGTAAGCGGGCCTCGAGGCTCTCGCCGTCCAGGAACTCCATGACCAGGAAGACCAGGCCCTCGGGCGTGGTGCCGAAGTCGGTCACGTCGATGATGTTCGGATGGCGGATGCGGCTGGCCGCCTTGGCCTCGACGAGGAATTGCTCGACCATGTCCTTCTGCCGGGCGAAGCTCTCGTGCAGGACCTTGATGGCGACCGGCTTCTCGATGACGACGTGCTGCGCGCGGTACACCACGCCCATGCCGCCCTCGCCAATCACGCCCTGGATCTCGTAATCCTTGAGCCGCATGCCCACGCGGGACATGACCTCCTCCGAGAAGAGCGCGGCTCCGTCCTTGGGACAGTGCTCCAACGTCTCGGCGAACTTGTCGCCACAGCTCGAACAGGTGCGGGTCGTACCCATGCGGAGATGCTTAGCCGAGTGTCCCATGGTCACCCTGAGCTAGCAAGGATGGCCACCGTGCCACAAACTCCGGACCGGCCCCTTTGTCCAGGGGTAAACTGCGTTGCACGAGAAGGAGTCCTCTGACCCATGCGTACCCCGAAACACCTTGGATCATTCGTGGCGATCCTGCTGGCGGCTCTGTGCTTGCAGCCAACCTGGGCCAACGCGGCCAACAAGGCGGACGGCCCCAAGCCGCCAGCCAAACCCGACCTGGCCATCGATCGCGCGCGGACCGCGGTCCTCATCATGGACTTCCAGAACGACATCGTCGGCATGCTGCCCGAGAAGGCGCGCGGGCCGCTGCTCGACAAGGCGAGCGAGATCTTGCAGGCGGCTCGCCAGGCGCATCTGCCGATCATCTACGTGGCCGTGCGCTTTCGTGACGGCTACCCGGAAGTCAGCCGGCAGAACAAGCGATTCGCCAGCTTGAAGGAGTCGGGCCGCCTGCGCGAAGGTAGCCTGGGCGCCGAGATTCACGCGCGGGTGGCGCCGCAGCCTGGCGACGTCGTGGTCACCAAGCGCCGGGTCGGCGCCTTCTCGACCACCGATCTCGAACCTATCTTGCGCGCGGGCAACATCAACACCCTCGTAATGTTCGGCATCGCCACCAGCGGCGTCGTGCTCTCGACGGTGCGCGCCGCCGCCGACATGGACTATCCGATGGTGGTGGTCGCCGACGCCTGCGCCGACGGCGATGCCGAGGTTCATCGCGTCCTGACCGAGAAGGTGCTACCCACCCAGGCCACGGTCGTATCGACCGAGGAGCTCGTCAAGGCGCTGGCGGGTGCGGCCGCGCGGCCAGCGGGCAAGTAGGAGGGCGCGTGCTCGTCGCCCATTCCTTCGACTCTGCCGGCCCTTCGCAACCGCACAACCCAAGCTGTCACGGTCGCTGGCCCGAAGGCCCGATTGCAACCGCGACTGGCCCGAGTAGGTAGGGCGTATCGAAGCGGCGCGCGTAGGCGCCATGATTCTTCAGCCTGCGATTCCAATAGATATTGAGCAGGCCGATGCCGCCGAGCAGTCGGATGAGCGCGCGCGCTTTCCATCCGAAGGTTCTCGGTTCCGCCATGGTGCGAATCAATTCAGGGGAAAAGCTGCCCCTGGCGCCCAATTCCCGGCCGGCCTGGACAAAGTGGGCGGCAATCTTGGCGATGCTTCTGGGTGGCATCATGCGTATGCCTTCCACGCCTCCCTTACGAAGCGTTCCGAGGTGAAGGAAACCCAGGCGTTCGCATACCCGGGCCAGATAGGCGCCCAAGGCTTCGGTGTGAATGCCCTCGGGAAGCCCCGACTGGATGATGAAAGCCACGCGTTTGCCTTGCAGCCGAGGCCGGTCCGCCAGCGCGATGGCTTCGAGGAAGCCTTTTACCAGACCCGGCATGGAATCGGTGTAGAGCGGAAAGGCAAACACGACTTCGTCTGCGTCGAGGAAGGCCTGGAGATGCGCCGGACGGTTGGGATCAGGGGCCACATCGACGATGGACAACCCGGTGATACCGGCTTGTGCCAACCCCTGCGCCATCCACGTGAGAATCGTGCGGGAGTTGGCATCCTTGCCCCGGGGCGAGCCATTAAGCAGCAAGCGCTTCACGAGCGGCCTCCTCGACGGGGGTGGCGGTGGTCGCGAACAAGCGGAGTCGGGTACGCGTGTTCCTGGAGAAGCGCTGGAACAGCTCCCGCGTGATGGCGAGATCGGCGTCGGTATCCTCGGCGGTCGGCTCGACGATCACCCCGAGATCGGCGTTGTGCGCATAGCGATGCCGGTGGTGGCACTCCCCGTCCACCAGCTCGATGTAGGGGTGGGCGATGGGCACGAAGCGATCCTGCACCTTCTTGAGCAGGGCGCTGATGGTGCCCACGACGAGGGGGCTGGCCCACAGCACGAGGTCGGCCTGGACCATCTTGGGATAGATGTCAGCCATGTCGTCCTTGAGTGCGCAGAGGCCGGGGGTCTTCCACCAGCAGGTCCAGCAGCCGGCGCAGTAGCGCAAGTTCCGCCGGCGCAACTCGATGCGCTCGGCCGCATGGCCCCGCTGTTCCAGCGCTCGGGCGAATCTCGCCAGGTAGTCGTCGAAGCCTGAGGGTTGGGGATTTCCGTTCAAGACCAGACAGTGCATGAGGACCTCCGTGGAGAAGAATCAATGTTGACGGTGTAAACATTGATTTAGATCTGAATGTTGACACTGTCAACATAAAAGGCAGAATGGCCTCGTGGCCAGGAAACGGAGCTACCATCATCCCGATCTGCGACAGGCTCTCCTCGAGGGCGCGGTCCGCCTGATCAAGGAAGAGGGAATGCGCGATTTTTCCCTGCGCAAGCTGGCCGCCCAGGTCGGGGTCAGCCACGCCGCTCCCTACCGGCATTTCGAGAATAAAGAGGCCATCCTGGCCACCTTGATGCTCGAGGGGCACAAGCGGCTAAGGACGAACCTGCTGGATGCGCGGGCGCGGTGCCCGGGCAAGGCCGTCGACAAGTTGATGGCCCAAGGTCGGGCCTATCTGGAATTCGCGCGCAAGAACCCAGAGTATCTCAGCGTCATGTTTTCCAGGGAAGGGATGGCCGCCGCCATGAGCATGGGGGAGAAGCTGGGAGGGCACCAGGAAGACTACGATTCCTTCGGCGTGGTGGAGACCACGGTGAAGGAATGCCAGGCGGAAGGCGCGATGGATCCCAAAGTCGACGCGGCGGCGTTGAGCTTTCACGCCTGGGCCGAGGTGCACGGCCTAGCCCTGCTGCGCAACGAAGGCTTGATCGCGGGCATGTCCGAGATCCGCGGGGGAAAAGAGTCCAGCACACTCGACGCGATCTTCGGAATCATGCGGGCCCGGTGGAGGGCGTAAGGACTACGGGATGCCGTGCGCTTGCAGGGCCGCGTACCACGCGTCGGCCATGAGCTGGGAACCCGCGGGGGTGGGATGGCACCCGTCCGTGGTGTAGGTTGAATTGGGCGTGTACGAGAGTCCGGCGAACGCCGCATGGATGTCCGCGACGTAAACAGGAGCCGCCGCCGTGGTCTTGCTGGCCACAAAGTCGGGAATCATCCCATTGAGCTGCTGCACGCGCGTATCGCAGGTCGCGCAGTTGGCGGGGCTCAAGGGAATGATCTGCGCGACGAAAACGATGACGTTGGGGTTCGCGGCGCGGAATTGATCGATGATGTAGGAGAAGGCGTCGATGACCGATTGCAGATCGGGCACGGCGCCGGGGCTCCAGCAATCGTTGGTTCCGAGGTGCATCAGCACGACGTCGTACTGGTTGTTGGTTGCCCATTGAGCCATCAGGTCGGGATTGGCCCCGCCCGGCACGAGATTGGTGGCCCAGATTCCACCTTGACCCTCGCATTTCGTAAAGGGCGCGCCATTGCAGCTCTGATTGGCGTTCAGCTCACCGACGAACGTGAAATTGGTGTGGCCCTTGGCCTTCAGCTCTTGGTCGAGGAGCTGGGGCGGGCAAGACGACGCCGTGATGGAATCACCAAACGGCATGATGTTGTACGAGGTCGGCTTGGGCACATCGCGGGCCGCATCCGCGGCGGTCGAGCCACCCGCGCCTCCCGAGGCGCCTTGCTCCTTCGCCGCGTCGGGCATCGCGCTTCCACCTTGGCCGCCAACACCGCCTGTGGCGGTAGTGCCATCGGGGAGGGCGGCATCACGCTGGCCGGCTGTTCCACTTTGCCCACCTTGCCCACCCTGGCCCGTCGCACCGCCGGTTGCAACGGTTCCGCCCGTCGTGGTCCTACCGCCGGTCGATGNNGGTCACACCGCCGGTCGCGGACGCCCCACCCGTCGCGGATGCCCCGCCGGACGCGGTCACGCCGCCCGTCGCCGGCGCTCCGCCATGGCTGCTCGCCCCGCCTTGCCCGCCAGTTCCCTGGGCGGATTGGTTTCCACCTGACGTGCAGGCCACGGTCAACGAGCAGGCGAAGACCAAGGTCAGGACCCGTGGCCGCTTGCTGCTCAACCGGTGCAAGAACGACATCATCATGAATGGAACTTCTGCGGGATCGAAGTACCCCCCACGGTTGCTTCCAGCCTCCAGCCCGAACATGGATTCTAGGACGTCCACACCTATGAGCCAAGGCGCGTGTTCCAAGGTTGCCTGACGTTCGACGTCGCGGAAACGGCTCACGCGAAAATCAAACCATTCGCTGCTCAAGCAATGGCCGCGCATGGCGAGCGGAAATGTGGCACCATCGTGGGGCTCAGGATCGTTGCGAACGAAGGAATAGGCTTTCCATGTCTCCTCCGGTGGTCACAAGATGCGCACTGCTCCTCCTCTTTGGCGCGGTCGGGTGTAGCTCGCCGTCGGTCCCCAGCACCTCCACGAAGACCGATTCCGGCGTTGCCGCAACTGGCGGAACCACGATCACAAGCAGCGGCGGCGGGGCGCCAGGCAGTGGCGGCACGAGCTCCGCTGGGGCAACAGGNNAGCGGGCACGACTGGCACCGGCGGTGTGACCACCACAACCGGCGGTGCCACCGCCGGCGGAGGCACCAGGGGGACTGGCGGCACGGTGGGATCGGGCGGGACGACTACTGCCACGGGGGGCGCGACCAGCACGGGCGGTACGGTTGCATCCGGTGGGCGCAGCGGCACGGGCGGTGATGCTGGCGCGACGCTCGACGCTGCACGCGATGCCGGCGATGCTCGCCCTGATATCGCCATGGACGCGGGCGTCGCCGACGCGGGCGTCGCCGATGCGGGCGTCACCGACGCGGGCGTCGCCATCCAGGGACCGCAAACCTTCCATTGCGTCAACTGGGCCGATCCGAGGGACAACTTCGTCAACGGCTTGCTCGCGCTCTCCGGCCTGTCTTCCAGCTCCGATACCTACGCAACGGTTCAGACGAAGGCCGGCGACATCCTGTCCGAGTTCCAGACCAAGCTGAAGGCGAACGCCGTACGGATTCCTATCAACGAGCCGACGGTTTCCGGCACCTGGTGGAACGCCTACAAAGCCGTCATCGATACGGCCGTGGGCAAAGGGATGAAGGTCATCGTCGCGTATTGGGCGTATCAAAACGGCAAACCCGACGACGCCGCTGCGTTCAAGAGCATGTGGCAAGTCGTCGTCTCCGCCTACCAGAGCAACAACCTGGTCTACTTCGACATCCACAACGAACCCTACGGCTACGCCAGCGCGTGGAACGACACAGCCGCGCAGTGGTTGGCTGACTTCTCGACGGTGCCCAGGGGCCGTGTGATCGTCGCTGGCACCGGCTACGACGACAACGTCGTCCCGGTAGGCAGCGACTCGCGCTTTGCTGGTTGCATCTTGCAGCTACACATCTACGGGTTCTGGCACGACACGTGGACGACCCAAAAACAATGGAGTGACAGCATGACGACCGCCCTCGGCAGCTACTCCGCGCGCACGCTCGTCGGCGAGTGGGGCGCACCGATGACGACCGGCGCCGACTACAGCGTCAACACGGACGGCGACGCCTTCCGCTCGTACGTGAGAGCCGTGTCGGACGTCATGCACAACGCCGGCATGGGAAGTTGCTACTGGCCTGGCCTACGCAACGACGACAGCTATTCCATGACCACTCTGAGCACTGGCGGCAGTCCACTCACTTTGACGGTCACCAACGCTTCTGGGCTCGGCCGCCTGCAATGGGCATGGCAGCTCTAGAGCAACACCGTCAGATTGCTGAAGTCGTTCTCCCTGCCGAGCATTCTCAAAACTTGCCCGACTGCGCGTAGAGCTGACCGCCTGATGTGTACGTCAGGTCGAAGCGATCCGAATGCGTGTTGTGCGCAAGCCCGGTCGAGCCCAGTTGCACGGCGAAGGCGTAGCTCCCCGGCCCGAGCACGGCTGCAGGTTGCAGCGTGAACGCGCAGACCACGGCCTCGGCGCCGACCCGGCACACCTGCGACACCCGCCCGGAGGCAGTCTGGTACGGCCTGGCCCATCGCAGCCCGGGTGTCCTGCGCGTCGTGATGGTCAAGGTCATGGCCGTCGCCGTGGACGGCAAGGTCAACCCGACATCCTCCTCGGTGGAGTGGTGGTCGCGAACCGGGACGCGGGTGGTGGTGGTGGTGGCAGGTCCGGGCAGGGCAATGCGGAACACGGTTCCCACGGATCCCGCGCCGCCCAAGGGCGTGGTGCCGTAGAGGCGGCCGTCACGCGCTTGCAGCAAGGCGGCCACGGGCGAGCCCCCGTCGGCGCCGCCGGTGAACGCGTGCAGCACCGACAGTTCCCCCGCCGAGGTGATGGCGAAGACCGAGCCAGAATTGAAGTAGCCGCCCGAGCTGGTCGTGCCGTACAGCATGCCGTCGCTGGCCAGGATCAAGCCAGCCAGCGGATTCGTCCCCTCGGAACGCGCGAAAGAATGCAGAGGGGTGAATGTTCCATCGGGAGCCAGGCGATAGACCACGCCANNCCGAGCGCGAGCCCGCCTCGGGGCGAGTCGCCTTCCGGCGGATCGAAGCCGAAGCTGTGGAGCACGGTGAATTCGCCGTACAGCGAGACGCGGAACACGGTGCCGCCATTTTCAGGACCGCCACTCGTCGTGGTGCCGTAGAACCAGTTGTCGCGGCCAACCACCAGCTCTCCGAGCGGCATGTCGCCGTCGCTGCCGGAAAAGGCGTGCAGCGTGCGGAGCTCGCCTTGCGGGGTGATGGCGAAGACCGTGCCCTTGCCCCCCTCGCCACCGCCCGTGGTCGTGCCGTAGAGCAAGCCATCCTTTCCCTGGGTCAAGCCGTTCTCTGGAATCGCGCCGTCGCTGCCGGAGAAGAGGTGCAAGGGCGCGTACGACCCGCTGGTGGAAAACGTGAAGACGGTTCCCTTGCCATCCAGTCCACCCGGCCCGCCGAGGGCCGTGGTGCCGTAGAGCTGCCCGTCGGGATCGAGAAACAGGGGAGCGAATACGTCCGCGCCCTCGGGCCCGGTGAGCTCGTAGGACATCGTAAGCGCTCCATCCGACGTCATGCCAAACACCGTGCCCAGGCCCCGCTCGCCGCCGAGATGCGTGGTTCCGTACAAGGTGCCATCAGGCCCCTGCACCAGCGCCGCGCTCGGCGAGCTACCATCGCGGCCGGAGAAAGCGCGCAGGGTCGAAAAGACCTGGGCGCGCGCCTCGCCCGTCACCAGCACCAACGTCAGCAGAACGACGCTGGCCACGACCCCCGCGGCCCAGCTCTGGCGTCTTCTCGATCGAACCCCAACACCCCAACCCGGGCTCGCNNCCACGATTCCTTATCATTGTCGGACTCATCACGGTATCCCCTCACTGGATAGTTTTCACTGAAGCCCGGCTAACGAAGACTGCATCGTTCCCCGGACGGCGGGCGTTAAGTACACCCACACTTTGGGGATGTCAATCGAAGAATCAGGAGAAATTCGTGCTCGAATCGCGCAGATGAATGCCGCGGCTTCGTGACACCTGGAAGGTGGCCGGCAAGCGCCTGAAAGCCTCCCGCCTCCCACCTCTTTCGTGCGATCCTGCCTGAACCAAAGGAGCTCACCATGGGTCCTGCCGTTCCTCGCCTCTTTCCTCACCTCGCTTGCTGTCTTCTCCTCGCTGTGTGCAACTGCTCAAGCAATGGGCAGGGGGGTGGTGGTGGCGCCGGCGGTACTGGCGGCCTCGCGGGCGGCGGGGGCGCAACCGGAGGCGCGTCGGGCGCCGGCGGTTCCGGGCCCCAGGCAGGGTGCTCGGGTCCGCTCAAAGTCGTGGATCCTGCCCTGGATAGCGCGATCCGCACGGCTCTCGTAGCTCCGACGGGGGATATCCTTCCGGCGCAGCTCGCCACCCTGACCGAGCTCGATGCAAGCGAGAAGGGCGTTGCCTCCTTGTCCGGCATCGAGTGCCTCACGGCGCTTACATCCTTGGATATTAGCTACAACCCCATCAAGGACTTGAGTCCCCTCGCCTCGCTGACGCAGCTACGAGGCCTCGATCTCATAGGACTTGCCACCGTCGATCTCAGCCCTTTGGCGCCCCTGACGAATCTAACGTCCCTTAGCATGGGCTACAATACCACGCATATTGCCGGCTTTGACGTGGTGGCCGGGATGACGAAGCTGAGCCACTTGGAGGTCTACTCGGCCGACCTCTCCGACATTTCGGCTCTTGCCAACTGCACGCAGCTCTATCACGTGATGATTGACAACAATAATGTCAGCGTCATCCCACCGGTGGCGGGATGGAAGAAGCTCGACTTCCTGGAATTGTTTTCAAATCGGATCTCGGACATCTCACCGCTGGCTGGTCTCTCGAAGGTCCTAACTCTTCTCCGTCTCGGCACGAATCAGATCTCCGATCTCTCGCCCTTGGGGCAATGGGCGGGAAGCTCCGGGATCGACGAGGTTGACCTCAGCTCGAACAAGATCACCGACCTCACTCCCCTGCTATCCATCCCCAATTTCGCCCCCTTCACTTTCGACTTGCGCGACAACCCGCTCGACTGCACAGCGCAAGCCGCAAATATTGCAGCGCTCGGGCGGGACCTTCGCACGGACTGTCCATAGGGGGACGCGTCCGAGGAGGCTGGAGGAGCTAGCTGCGGTCTCCCGCCTCCCGCCTGCTCCTTCCGCCCCCGAGCCGCGG
>PNBO01000310.1:11124-11942 GCA_003136095.1 Myxococcales bacterium | reverse complement strand
TGGTCGAAGGCATCCGATGCCGGAGCAGCTTCCGCCTCTGGTGTCGAGGCAGTGCTGGCCTTGGCGCTCGGCTTGGCCGCCATGGGTGGGGGCAGACCCGGTGCCGAGACGTTCTTCAGGGTGATCTCGTACGTGGTCGGCAGGGACATGGCGCGGGCCTGCTCTTCTTGTTTGCGCTCGGCTTGGCGAGCCTTGCCCTCGGCCAATTCCTGCCGGCGCTCGGCCTCGTTGAGTGAGACCGACTTCTCGGCCACGGTCTTTCTGATTCGCGCCACATCCTCGGCCAGAAACGCGAACGCCTTGTCGGCCTTGATTCGACGGAGGGATTTCTCCCGCAGGGTGCCGAGATAGGGCTGCGCGCGGTTCAGCTGTTCGTGCGGCACGGCGGGCACGGCATCCCAGGGAAGCGGGTTCTTGAGAGCCGACTCGTTCACATCGCCGAGGTCACTGGGGGAAGGCAGAACGATATCGGACGCGACACCGCGCAACTGCGTCGAGGCACCGCTGGGCCGATAGAATTTGCTGATCGTAACCTTGAGCGCGCCAGGGTCGTATGCATGCGTGAAGCCGGCTTTGTCCATCACCATGGCGAGCGGCAAAATACTTTGCACGGTGCCCTTGCCGAAGGTCGAAGAATCACCCACGACCACGGCGCGTCCGTAGTCTTGCAAAGCGCCGACCAGGATTTCCGATGCGGAAGCGCTGAACCGGCTGGTCAGCACGATGAGGGGCCCGTCGTATTGGACGGCGGGATCGTTGTCGGCGCCCACGTCGATCTTGCCTGACAGGCCGCGGGTTTGCACCACGGGGCCTTGACG
>PNBO01000310.1:0-11105 GCA_003136095.1 Myxococcales bacterium | reverse complement strand
GTCGGCATAGAACGATGGCAAGTCGATGACGCCGAGTCGCAGGGTGCGCCCCTGTCCCGTCGGCAGATCCATGATGCGTGCCTTGGCCTGCTGGTCCTCGAGCTTGATCTCGTCGCGCACGAGCGACACGATCTTGGGCAGCGAAGCATCGGCGGCGCCCGCGGGCAGGATGGTCAGTTTCACCGTCGTCCCTTTCGGGCCGCGAATCAGCTCCACGGCGCGGGGCAGGGGCATGCTCGTGATATCGACAGGTTCCGCGCCCGCTTGCGCGACGGCGAGGATACGATCCCCGGGCTTGAGCAGACCACTGCGCAGCGCCGGGCCCCCCGGTAGAAGCTCGCGAATCTTGCAGTAGCCATCCTCGGTCTGCAGGGCGGCGCCGATGCCGAAGAGCGAGAGCTTCATCGCGATGGAGAAGCTCTCCATCTGTTCGTGCCCAAGATAGTCCGTATGCGGATCGTACACATGGGCGAGCGCGTTCAAGTAGATCTCCAGCACCTCGTCGCCACGCAGGCTCTTCATGGTCGCCAGTTGCCGCTCTCTCCTGCGTATCAAGGTGCGGACGATCTGCTCCGGCGGCCTGTCCGTCAGCTTCTCTTGCAGGTATTCGGCGCGAAGCTGCTGGCGCCAAAGCGCCTCGGCCGCCTTGCCATCGCGCGGCCGCTCGGCCTTCTCGCGATCGAAAACGTACGCGTCGTGCCCCGTGAAATCGAACTTCTCGGTCCGGAGCAGCCTGGTCGTGTAGGCCGCCCTTTGCGCAAGCCGCTCTAGATAACGGGCGAAGACGGCGTGGGCCGCGCTGGTATCGCCGCGGCTCTGGGTGTCCTGCGACAGGGTGGCCCGATATGCCGAGAGCTCTTTGATATCGGACGGCAGGAACAGCGAGTGCGAGCCATCCAAGTCGTCCAGATAGCGATCCAGNNGTCGGGCGCGGCCGGGGACTTGGGCTGCGAGCCGAGGACCATCGGCGCGGGGGCCATGGCCAGCCCGAAACACAACAGCGAAAGAGCTCTGGCTGCGAATCTCA
Source organism: Myxococcales bacterium (assembly GCA_003136095.1). GTDB lineage: Bacteria > Myxococcota_A > Polyangia > Fen-1088 > Fen-1088 > Fen-1118. Next base: position 10,078 of record PNBO01000310.1, on the reverse strand, counting down.
AAAGACCTCCGGTGTATGGGTGCGCTGGGCGCGGCCGAACCGCCACGAGAACCTTCCCCGAACAGATGAACCGGCGTGGCCGTCTCGATATTCCAAGTCCTGGCCGATCTTCTCCCGATCGTTCACATGGTCAGTCGTACGTTGTCGAGGCCCATCGGGTTTTCGCAACAGGCCGCCCCGTTGGTTAGCTCGATGACCAGAGTGTCAATGAGGTCGCCCGCGTTTGGATTCGCAACCGTCGCGAACGCCCCGAAGGTATTCGGGACGGTGCCGGATACCGAGAACACCTTCGCCGAGCCCATCAGCCCGGTGAAGACATACGGGATTGTCGTCATGCTCGAATACAGGTCGACCGAGACGAAGCTGAACGCCGCGCCACCGGCCGTCACCTCGACCTGCCCGGTCTCCGACCCGCCCGCCGGTGTGATGAACAAGATGGATGGGGCCGGCTTCCCGAAGCTGGTCCGCGCCTGCCAGCCTCCGTCACTGGCGACGACGGTGATGCCGGACTCGGTGTAGCTCGACAGCGTCGCCTCATCGACCAGCAGTCCGCTGAACGTGCAGGTCACGACCCTGCCGGGTGCGCCACCCGTGCCCAAGCTCACACCCGGGCTGAGGCTGCCGCCCGCCGCTTGCCCCGCGTCGGCGACGGGCTCCAGGGAGAGGCCACCTTCGCCTCCACAACCGGATCCGAGCCCAGCAACCGCCAATGCGCCAAGCGCCGCGATCACGGTGAGGTCTCTACCTCGGGTAGTCGCGCGGGAGATCAGACGGATGCTCATGGAGAGCCACAAGCATAGCAGGGGAGGCGCTGACGTGCGCCGGGATGCTGTGCTCTGTCATCAGGCCGTGCAGTGGTGCACGAGGCATCGTAGACCACCAGCACCACGAGGTGCGCGCCGGAAGCCTCGCCGACCTCCGCGCGCGGCGAGTGGCAGCCCAAGCAGGATCGCGAGCGCCGCCAGCCAGCCTTCAAGGGCCCGACCGCGCCTGTTCGGTCTCAGCTCGCGTCCCATCGTCGCATCACCGTGAGCGCCCGCAGGGTGATCCATTTGCTGGGCATCTTCTCGCTTCCTTGCCGCCTCCTCGGTGGCCAAGTCATCTTCTCTTCGGGCGACCGCGTTGGCAAGCGTTCGGTCTTCTCCTCGTTCTCTCCAGCCTCCAGCCTGCCCTACGAAACGGCGCAGCTTCACCTGCGGTCGCCGTAGATGCCATTCAGGCTATAGTTACAAGGTAGCTGGCCAGCGCCGCCACCGGGTGGGCTCGCGGAGCAGGGGCACCGCGGGGTGCATTTCCCGGAGATGCCGGGCCATGTGGAGGTGCCACCCGGGACGCGCGCTACGGGCCGGCGAATTGATAGAGCGCCTGGATTTCGGTGGCGCTCAAGGCGCGGCCGTAGACGCGGAACTCGTCGATCTGTCCGTCGAAATACGGATCCGCCGTGAACTGGGACTTCCCGAGATAGGCGTAATCGATCGTGCCCAGATCCTTGGGCCGAAGCGTAAGCGTGCTGCTACTTGTGGCAAGGACACCGTCCACATAGAGGCTGGCCACTCCGGAAGCCAAGACCAGCGCCACGTGCTTCCAGGTGCCGGTCGGGAGCGCGGCGGAATTGAGCACCTGCTCGTTGCTGATCCCGTCCTTGCTGATGGAGAAGGCGAGATTCGTACCGCTGTTCTTCGGCACGAGGTTCATGTAGAGCGTGCCGGTCGAGGTGTTGTTCGCCAGCTTGGCGTTGATGCCCACGTCGAAAATGCGCGCCCAGTTCTGGGAGCTGGTGACGTTGACCCAGGTTGCGATGGTGATGTCGGTGACGTTCGCAAACATGGCAGGCGGCAGGGTAACGCTGGCTGAGCTCGCCTTGGCGAGAGTCAGTGCGTTTCCCACCTTTCCCGTCGCGAAGGTGTAGCCGGCGGCCGCCAGCGTCCCATTGTTGTTCTTGCCCGAGGAGTCCGGCAGGGTCGTGCCGGTAGCGCTTTCGCACTTGTAGTAGGCTAGCAGGCCCGAGGACAACGTGCTCGTATCCGGCGAGACGTCCGCCGGCAGGTCCGGCCGTAGGTCAGGCGCCAGGTCCGGCGGCAGGTCCGGCCGCATGTCCGGCGCCAGGTCCGGCCCCAGGTCCGGCCCCAGGTCAGGCGCCAGGTCCGGCCCTAGATCGGGACTTCCGTCTTGGCGAATCGTGTCGGGGGCCAGGTCGGGCCCAGAATCGGCGGGCGGCAGGCCGCTATCGGCATCGGACGAGATGCCAGTTTCCGTGGCATCCGTCCCAGTCAAGTCCTTCTTGTCAGGGCCTTGATCCGCCTGGTCGGCAGGTGCATCGGCGATCGGACTATCCGGCCCCACGTCTTCTTTGGCGGTCGGCGTATCCCCGTACGGCAAATCCGGGCCGGGCGGCGGCGTGTCCTGGTTGGCGTCTCGTCCCGGCTCGGGAATGGCCGTGCCCGAGCAATTGTGCGCGGCCGCGCACGCCTCGACGGCCTTGGGCTTGTCGAGGTTCACGCACCCCGCGGCCCATGTCGCCGTGAGGAGAAGGATGAGCTTTGGAATTCGGACACGAAGGCTAATCAAGAAACGGTTTGGCGGCTTCATAGGTTTTCTGTGCTCTCTCCGGGCCAAAGCTGGCGTAAGGCCCGGTTCAAGGGTAGCGCGAGCGACCCGGGCGCACGGTAATTCCGGGCGGCGATCTTGTGCTGCCCAAGCCTTCGCCGCCTCACGCCCCGAGCACCCCTAGGATGGCGCTCAGGCGCCTTTGTGATGCCCTGTGACTGCATGCGTTTCGCGGTATATCATAAGAAAATGCGGACCACACTGCGAAGTTTGCTTGTCTTGCTGCTCTGGGTCGCCTGCTCGAAGGCGCCAATCGATTCGGCGCAGGGGCTGACGAAGGACGCCACCGTGCCTCCCGACTCCGACTCCGCAAGCGCCGCCGACCTGGCTCCACCGGATACGCGAGAGCCGTGCGCCTTCACGACGGCCGAGGCGTGTCCAGGGGCCGCGTGCGCGTTCCCGCTCGACTGGCAGTCGGCGCAACAGCCGTCGGCCTGGTGTCAGGTCAACGACCAGTACCCGCCAGCGAGCATTTCCCTGTGCCGAACGGGCGACGGCTACGATCTCGTCTGGACGGCCTACGACATGGGCGGCGAATTCTTCCTCTACGACCCGGTCACGGGCGCCTTCGTGCAACGGCGAGCCGATGCGAAGGCCCTTTATGCGTGCGAGATTGGCGTTCCCGGGGGTCCAGCGATGCCCCAGCTCACCTGCGCCGGTCCCGAGTCGGTCTTCCCGGTCGTCTGTCCAGCGCCGGGCAGCGATGCGGGGTCGTTGCTTGCGGACGGCGGTTTGCTCGACGGCGCCGCCCCGACACTGCCCGCGTGCGCCTGGCCCAAGATCGATCAAGGCGATGCCTCGCCGGGGCAGTGCCGGGTCGATCGGACATTGCTCTCCTGCATCCTCGAAGACGGAAGCACCGAAATCTGTACCAGCAGCAACCTGGCGAATTGCCCGGACCAAAGCTCCACCATGACCCAGTTGTGCATCGACCAGTGCGGCGCCGGCGAATACGCCGTGGTCTGCGGATCGCCCGGCCCTTCGGCGATGGCGTTCGAGCCCCCCGTGGCGCTCGCCTGTCATGCCACGCTGTACACTCCCGGGGGCGTCGTCTTCTACTGTTGTCCTTGCCCGTAGCGCCCCCGGTCTCGGGCACGAGCGGCAGCGTTTGGCCGTCCACCCGGACGGCATCGGGCGCCGGACGATCCCGCGCCACCAGGATCGGATACGCGATGCGGATCCCGTAGTGTCCGGAAACCTGCGGCGAAGATCACACGATTGCAGGGCGGCATCGCCGCCGTCGTCCCGAGATCGAGCCGGCGGCGAAGCCGGGGATGGTGTGGGTTCCGCATCATCGTCGGGAACGCGAGGGCAGCGAGCATTCCCGCGCAGGATAGTGCCGGAGAAGGGAAGGGCTGGGCCGCAACGTCGAGGTCGGGACGGGTTTCACCCATGGCGGTTGGTTCGAATTAGGGCCGGTATTTCTGTTACAACGTCCTTCGGCAGCCATGCCTTTGACTTTCTCAGCCGTGATCTTCGACATGGACGGTACCCTGTTCGGCACCGAACAGATCGCGATCGATGCCATACGGGCAGCGTTCCGCGAGCATGGCGTGGAGGTGCCGCCGCAGGCACTGGAGACCGTGATCGGCCGCGCCGGAAAGGAGACCAGGGAATTCCTCCGCCGATTTGCCCCTGCGGAGGTTGGCGTCGACGCATTTCTGGAGCGCGGCCGCGCCATCATCGAGACGCGGATCGCGCTCGAGGGGATCCCGATCAAGCCTGGCGTGCTCGAGTTGCTGGCGCATCTGCGCGCCCGTGGGGTTGCCATCGGACTGGCGACCTCTACCCGCAGCGCCGTGGCGCTCGCCAATCTCCATCGTGCCAACATCGCCGGCTATTTCCGCACCGTCATCGGTGGCGACCAAGTCGAGAACCCAAAGCCCCATCCTGACGTCTACCTTCGCGCCTTGCGGGAGTTGGGCGCCGCGCCCGCGGAAACCCTCGCGGTCGAGGACTCGGATCTCGGCATCCAGGCCGCCAGTGCGGCCGGCTTGCGCGTCGTTCATGTCCCCGACGTCAAACGGGTCGAAGCCCGGACCAAGGCGCTGGTCCATCGAGAGTACGCCACTCTGCACGACCTTCTCGACGAGCTCGTATCCGGCGCGTGAATCAGGGGCAGCGTACGACTCCGAAGTCGCCGTTGATCGCGTAGGCCACGCCATCGACCGTGTCCTGGCAGGCGATGCGAATGGTGATGATGCTGTCGGAAACATCCACCCGCGGACGTGATCCCCGCAGCCAGACGGCCGCGCCCGATCCGCTCAGGGCGCAGTCAGACGGAAGGCAGCTCCCAGCTTGGCGATGGGACGGTGGCGCATGCAGGACAGCAGATGATCGTTGACCATGCCAACCGCTTGCATGTGCGCGTAGACGATGGTCGAGCCGACGAATGAGAATCCGCGCTGTTTCAGATCCTTGCTGAAAACATCCGAAAGCGGCGTGCGCGGCGGGATCTGCTTCAGGCAAGAAAGGCGATTCCGGATCGGCCGACCTTCGGTGAAGCGCCATTGGTATGCCGCGAAGGAGCCGAAGTCCGCTTGCACCTGCAGGAAGGCCCGAGCGTTCGCCACCGCCGACGCAATCTTCGCTCGGTTGCGCACAATCCCCGGATCGCGCAGCAGCGAGCTCAGCTTCCTGGCATCGAAGCGCGCGACCTTCTCGGGATCGAAGCCGGCGAATGCGTGCCGATAGGCCGCGCGCTTGCGCAGGATCGTCAGCCACGACAGCCCCGCCTGGGCACCCTCCAGGACCAAGAATTCGAACAGCATGCGGTCGTCTTGCACCGGCACGCCCCATTCCTCGTCGTGGTAGGCGACGAGGATCGGCTCTGTGCCCGCCCAATCGCAACGGATCGGCAACGATGTCTTGGGACTTGCCATGGCTAGGACAGGCGCACCCGCCCCACTTCGATGGTCTGGTCCAGGTACGTGATGAATGTTCGGAAGGTCATCGCGTCGATTCTGGCATGGATTGGCACCGATGCGTTTCCCCGCGTCGGCCTTTGGGCAAAGCGATGATCCGAATCACACGAGTCGCCCGTCGGAATCTCAGCGGTCGGGTTTAGCAGGGTGGTTCAGCGCCGGGGGAGCGGTACCGATCGGGCATCCGCCGCCGTTCCCCGACACGACAACCCAGGCCTACGAAAAAGCCCTCGCGCTCGATGCCGTGCCGAACCTCTGAAGCCGCCGCCGCACGATAGCTCCCCAACCGGGCAGTTGCGTCCACAATCCGCACGTGGTTCCTGCCGTGCAATGGACCTCATCCACCTTCCCCAAGTACCCTCGGATGGGAACCGGCAGAGGGGTTGCGGTAAGATATCAACGATGAGGAGAACACCGCGAGCTGCCAGACGCCGGTGCGATGCGGCGGTTTTCTGCTTGGCTGCCACGCTGGTCTTGACCGGCTTCGCGTGCGAAGGCAGCCGGGCGCTCAGGATAGCGGCCAGAGATGCGGGCGAAACCGGAGGCGCGGCCGGAGGTCTTGCCGACGCGCCCGTGGCGGGAACCGGGGGCGTGGCCGGAGCTGGCGGCATGGGTGGCAACCGTCTCGATGCCCCCATGGCCGGAGTCGGAGGAAGTGGCGGTGCGGGCACGGGTGGCGGTTCCGCTGCCTGCGGCCTCCAGAGCACGATTACGAGCCACGGGCCGACCGACGTCCTCCTGGTTCTCGACCGCTCGGACTCGATGAACTACAGCATCGCGGAAGATTGTTACTGCGATGCCGCGCCCGAAGGCGGGAACGCACCCGTCTGTGTCATCGCTGGGAGCTGCACCTCCCGGTGGGCGAGCCTGACCACGGCATTGAACACCATTCTGTCGAGCACGGCGAAGATTCGCTGGGGCCTCAAGCTCTACACCACGCCGGATAGCACGATTTGCGGCGTGAGCAGTGGTGTCGAAGTGCCGATCAGCGCCGGCTCCGCGCCGGCCATCGCGACCCTGATGGCGAGCGTGGTGCCCGCCAACAACACGCCGACCGCCGCTGCCATCACGGCCGCCACGGCGTATCTCGCCACGGTCAGCGACACCAGCCGGAAGGTCATCCTGCTGGCTACCGACGGCGCGCCCAACTGTCATGCCGGGGGAACCAGCACCACGACCGACGTGCAGGGAACCATCGCCGCGCTCACCGCGGCGGCGAGCGCCGGATTCTCGGTCTACGTCATCGGTATCGGCCCGAGCGTCGGCAACCTGAACAGCTTCGCCCAGGCCGGTGGCACCGCAACCTACTACCCCGCCACCTCGCCCGCGGATCTCGCGAATGCGCTCGCGTCCATCAGCCAGACGGTGACCGAGTGCACCTACACGCTCCCTTCGACGCCGCCTGACCCGAACAACATCGCGGTCTACCTCGACAAGCAGCTGGTCGTGCAGGACGTCGTCAACGGGTGGAGCTTCGGCACAAGCTCGAGCTCGATCGTGCTCAATGGCACTGTCTGTGACCGCGTCACCTCGGGGGCGGCCAGCACGGTCCAGGTGATCTTCGGCTGCACGGGCCCGCCGCCGATCCTTCCCTGAGACTGTGAATGCCTCGGCGTTGAGGGTTCGCAGCCGAGCCGAAGCCATGGGGCGAGCGCGAAGCACGCGTAGCGCCTCCTGGCGCGCGGCAACAGCCTCATGTCATGGATCGATGTCTCTTGCGACACTGCCGGCGTGCATTTGCGACTGGGCGCAAATGCTCGGGTAGGCGGATAAGCGTCGCCCCTGCCGCGAAGCGGGATCACGTTGGCGATGCGTGACGGCGAGGACGGTGGCGTTCTCGCCCTCGACGACGAAGAAGACACCGAATGGCGTACCAAGGCCCATTCGTTCCAAGGAGACCGAGCAGCTCAAGATAGCGACCCCAATGGGATACAATCGATGGCAGCACCAAGGAGGCTCTCATGCAAGACCGACTCGTGTCGCATCTCGCGGTCCTTTCCCTCGTCGTCCTTGCCACGTCGGCGGGCGCTTGTGGTGGTGGCTTGGATGTCGGCGATGGCGGCCTGGTGCTCGGGAAAGAGGACGCCGCCAGCACGCCGGCGCAAACCTCGGGGGTCAGCGGCACCAAGCCCGTGAGCAGCATGACCACCGCCGACAAGCAAAAGCTCTGTGACTGGGTAGCGAGCCTCTACGGCGGCTACGGCAGCACGGTGGTCTGCACGAACACCGGCAGCCCGGTGGCGATCACGGCGCCGGCGAGTCAGGCGGAATGCCTAACCCAGTCCGCATCGATGCCGGCGACTTGCGAGGCGACGGTTTCGCAGGCGGAGGCTTGCACGCGCGCGATTTCCACCTGTGATCCCAACGACGACGAAGCGGCCGCCGACGCGTGTACCGCCATGGCCACCTGCATTCCGGACAGCGTGGTCGGCAGCGGCGGTGCCGGGACGGGCGGCGTGGTCGGCAGCGGCGGTGCCGGGACGGGCGGCGTGGTCGGCAGCGGCGGCGCAGGTGGTACGCCAGCCGGTGGAGCAGGGGGCAGGGTCACCGGCGGGGTGGGCGGCGCCACAGGAACCCTGGATGCCGGTACTCCCGACGCCTTCGGAACGGGCGGAACCGGGCAGACGGGCGGAGCCGGTGGTGTGACCAACACGGGCGGCTCGACCGTCGTCACCGCGAGCGGGGGCGTGACCACGCCAGGCACCACTGGCAACGGTGGAACCACCACGCCGGCAACGACCGGAGCCGGTGGAGTCGCTGGAACGACGGGGACCAGCGCCTTTGCGCCTCTGTGCTCCGGTCTTCTGACGGCCGCGGGGGTGGCCCCCACCAAGAACGGCATCTGTGTCGATGCGGATCCCCCGCTCTGCTACAAGACCTGCGGTCCCCAGAGCGTCGGTTTCAGGTCGGAGACTTGCACCGCTGGCGTGTACGTCGAACAGTCGGGATGCAGCTTCCCGCTTGGCGACTACTCCTGCTACAAGATTCCCCCCAGCATCGATCCCTCTTGTCCGACCGACGTGCCCCAGGCCACCACGGTTTGCTCGGTCGCACCATGCACACTCTGCAACGTCAATGGGGGCTACCTCGACTCTACAGGTGCGGCGAAGACGGGCTATTGCGTTTGTCCTCCGCCGTCCAGCACCACTGGTGCTGCCAAGTGGAGCTGTGCCGCAACGACCGCATGGCCCTGTCCCGCCGGCCAGGGATGCTGAAGTACCCTGCTGGCGGAAAGGCAGGGCGGCGCCTCCAAGTCGCCCCTGAAGCAGCTCGAAGCGCTGGCGAAGGCAACGCTGACCCCGGTGGGGTACTTCTTCCTGCCCGAGCCACCCGAGGAGCGGCTGTTGCGGCCAGACTTCCGCACGGTTCGCGATACGCCCCTTACCCGTCCTGCCTCCGGAATCCGGACACGGACCACAGTTCCCTCGGACGGGATTCCCGGCGATGAACGGAGGAAGTCCTGGGGACCGCCCGTGGGACGGCAGGAATCGGGGCTACTTGCCGATGAACGTCGTGACTGTCATGCTGGCGAGCGTGGCAGTGAAGCTACCGCCGCTCACCGTGACCGCGGTGCCGGACTGGAGGTTGTCGCTCGCGGACGTCACCCACGGTGTCAGCGAGACTGGTGCTGTCCCACCGGGGATGGAGATCGGCACGGTCGCCGTCGCGCTGCCCTTGTTGATGGCCACGATGACGACGGTGCTGTCCGTGCCGCCCGCCTTGTAGGCTGAGAGAAGGACGTCCGCGGGCATGCTTCCCCCAATGTCCACCCGCGTGTAGCCTGGCCGGATGAACTTGCTGTAGTTGCCGAGCGTGTAGTGGCGTTTGGTATCGGTTCCGCTCTTGAGCAGCAAACCCTCGTTGTCGTCAGTGCTGCCCGCCTTGTACCAGAACCAAAGCCAGGCCGACGCGCCGCCGTTGGCGATCGCATCGTGAATCCATCCCGCGACCGCGATCCCGTTGTTGATGTCGCTGCTCGGCCCTCCCTCCGGCCACCCCGTTAACCCGCATACCTCAGTCATCCAGACGGTTTTCGGCTGGGGAACATCGCTCGGCCACCGGGGAACGTCGCTCGGCCACGGCGCCGCAACCTGTGTATCGTACAGTTGCGTCCCCACGATGTCGACCTGAACCCATGCATCCAGGTCTTTGGCTAGGGCGTGGCCGTAATCGTATCTCCCGTCGAGCGGGTCCGAGGCGCCGGATGCCGACTGGTTGGTCCACAGGCGGCCCCATTCCGTGGCCTCAGGCGCGATGACCAAGACCTGCGGGCTCAAGTCTCTGAGCTTCGGGCCCAACACCTTGATGAAAGCCACCATCTCCTCGGCCGGATAGAGCATCGTATTGCTGTCACCACTCGGCGCATAGTCAGGCTCGTTCTGCTCCGACATGGCGTAAAGATCGGCCCCGGCGTTCTGCCTCACCTTGTCCGGGAACGCAGCCATCGTGCTTGCCCACGAGTCGTAACAGGTCGAGAGCAGGTGCCCGCTCCCGTCCTTGCAACTGGTGGGCGCGCTATAGACCGACGCAATGAAGGTGGCAACGCC